>PKWF01000154.1 GCA_003133185.1 Vulcanimicrobiota bacterium
CCGCGATCGCAACGCACGCCGATCGCGGCACGTCGTGGATGGCGCCGGAAGCGAAGAACGAGGATTTGCTTTACGTCGCTGGCGGTGGCTCTCTTCACGGGTGGGTGCGCGTCTACAGCTACCCCAGAGCAAGCTGGTTGGAAAGATCACTGGTCTTGACCTACCATATGGCGAGTGTGTCGATAGGACCGGTGACGTCTGGGTCATCACTAACTTTCTTGACACCGCAACCGAATACGCCCACGGGGGAACGACCGCGATTGCTACATTGAGCGTGCCGGGCAGCAACGCCTACGCGTGCGCTGTGGACCCAACCACCGGCAACCTTGCCGTGACAAATACGAGCGGTGTGTCTATCTTCCCCGATGCGCAAGGAACTCCGACGACGTACACCGATTGGGGCCAGGCTTACTTCTGCACCTACGATGATGACGGCAACTTGTTCGCTCTCACCGGTGATGAGCTGACAGAGCTTCCTCGGGGAAGTAGCAGTTTCATCATAATGGATTTCAGTAAGAATGAGACAGCACTGCGGAACGTACAATGGAAGGGCAGATATCTCGTTGTGGGTGGCGCACCCGTATCGGGTAAACATGGATCTCCCGAGCCCGTGTATCAAGTAAGCGTGTCGGGCAGCGAAGCCACGGTCGTTAAGACACTCCAGCTTGTTGTCTCAAGGGAGAGATCGGATAACGCTGAGTTCTGTGTCCAGGGCCGCACAATAGTACAGCCCGTAGACAGCGGAAAGCAGATCGCAATTTGGGCTTATCCGGCAGGTGGAAATCCCCTTAAGCTGATCGCCAGCAAGGGAGCGGAAAAGTTCGACACTCTCGGGGTTGCTGTAAGCCCGGCCAAGTAGCCCCGCCCCTCTGCCCCTCTGCACGGCGTTGCGAATGCGATGCCGTGCTTGATATGCAAGGCACCGAAGGCTGAGGCAGCTTGGCTCGCAATGGCGTAGCACGCGGGGCTAAGCACCGCCATGCCGAAACGTTGCCGGGCTGCGTGGCGTTCACGGAGCGAGGAGCCGGAGCCCCCGGTTTCGTGGAGTCTTTCCGCTTTGCGGAGAAGGACCCCACCATCGCCAAACAACGAGGCTATCCCCCGGAGTTTCGGGCTAAGATCATAGAGCTGGCTCACTCGGGTAAGAGCTGAGCTCGATCGCTAAAGAGTACGACGTCGCTCGCCTCACGATTACCAACTGGTTGAAGCAAGACGATCTCGACGCCGGCCGTCAATCGGACGGCTTAACCACCGCGGAGAGCGCGGAAGTCGCCAAGTTGCGCAAGAAGGTACGTGAGCTCGAGATCGAGCGAGATATCTTAAAAAAAGCCGCAGCGTGGTTCGCTCGCGAGACCGATTCGGTGCCTGCAAAGTCTTCGAATTCGTGAGAGCGCATCATGCTGTCTGGCCGGTCGCAACGCAGTGCCGCGTGCTGGACGTCTCGGTCAGCGGGTACTGTGCGTGGATCAAGCGACCGTCGTGCGAGCACATGCAAGCGGACGTTGCCCTTGGCGATGCGCTGGAAGTGTATTTCGAGCGTTCGCGCTGCACATACGGTCGACCGCGACTTATCGACGACGTGCGTGATTCAGGGATCCGGACAAGCGGGAAGCGCTTAGCCCGCCTGATGCGAGAGCGCCATATTCACGGAGCAAGTCGTCGCAAAGGCTTCAAGACGACGGTTCGCAGCGTCGACGCTCGAGCCGCACCCGATCTGGTCGATCGCAACTTCTCCGCCGATGCACCGGACAAGTTGTGGGTCGCCGACATCACGTACGTGCCAACCTGGAGCGGTTTCTCGTTCGTCGCCGTAGTGCTTGACGTCTTCAGCCGCCGCGTCGTTGGTTGGGCGATGGCCACGCACTTACGAACATCGCTCGTGCTCGACGCGCTCGACATGGCGATCTATCAACGAAAGCCCAAAGACGTGATTCATCATTCCGATCAGGGCTGCCAATACACCTCGATCGCGTTTGGGAGGCGCTGCCAAGAAGCCGGCGTTCGACCGTCGATGGGATCGGTTGGCGATTGTTATGATAACGCGATGTGCGAGAGCTTCAACGCAATTTTAGAGTGCGAGCTGCTCGATCGGCATCGGTTCAAAACGCAACGTAAAGCCGCGCTCGCGGTCTTCGACTTCATCGAAGGATGGTACAACCCGCATCGGCGCCACACCTCGATTGGCAACATCTCACACGTGGAATATGAACGGCAGAGTCTAGCCGCCTGATGTATAATCAAAAACCGTCCGCGAAAGCGGGTCAGCTCCAGTGACTCCTTGAGGCTGGTGGGCCCGGCGGCTAAGATCGTTCGTCGTCGCTGGTCGTTGATGCTACATATCAGGTCCTTCAAACGTCCGGCTCAGCGAACGCTCCGCAATCGCTACATGTCGTCGTCAACCGGTAAGAACGATGGCTTGCGATGGATGAAGTACTCTTTGTTCAGCGACGAGGCAATCGGCGCGAACGGAATCGGCGACTGGTCGTAGTTGAAGCAGTCGATGATGCTGGTGGACCACGAGTCGCTCGTTCCGAGCCTTCCAAGGTTCCAGTTGTTCTCGATGTACTTCACGATGCTGCCGAACTCGTAATTCGTCGGCGAAATGTAGCCGGCCTTTGCATACGGCGAGACGATGATTGCCGGCACCCGCAAGCCCGTACTTCCGAAGCCGTGCTTCTGCGAGCCGACCATGTTGTCGTAGAGGCCGCCCCAGTCGTCCCAGACGATGANNGTGCTTCCCCAGTAAGAGCTCTCGCCAATCGCATTGACGACGCTGGCGACCCACTGCGGGCCGTCGTCGACGGATTCGCCCGGATGATCCGAATCGGGCTCGTCGGGGATCACCCACGACATGTTGGCCAGCGAGCCGTCGGAAATGTCCTTGAAGATTGCCGTTTGCGGCGTGACGACGTTCGTCTTCCATTCGGGTCCGTACCGCACCGGCGCGATGACGTCGAACGCGCTCATGAGCTTGCCGAAGATCTCGTTCATCGGCGGCACGTAGTACTTCCAGGTCACGTACTTTGCGTCGAGGAGGTCGCGCAGCGTCGTATACGAGCTGCCCGACGACGGGAAGTCTTTCGTGCACGGGAACGGCCCTTGCATCGGATAGAGTTTGTCGTTGACGTCGATCAGCGAGGTCTTCGTGTTCTTAGGCGCGTCGCAGCCCCACGGATACTGCGTCGGGTCGTTCACGATGGCGTAGGTCGAATTGATATTGGTGCCGCCCCGGATCAGGTCCTGATGGGCGACGAAGCTGCTGCTGCCCTGTGTCGCAAACATATGCTCGGCGAGCGCGTACTGTTCGGCCATATCCCAGTACGGCTGGATCTGTTCGGGGTTCGTGTACTGGTAGGGGAACTTGCACTCCGGCTTATCGTTTTGAAAACTGATCTTGTCGAAGCCATTCAGCTTTCCGCCATTGAGCGCGATGCTGAAGGCTTGATACTCGTGATTGAGGTCGGGCTCAACGATGAGATTGCTCTCCTTGAGTGTGATCGTCGTCTTTGAGACGCTACATCCCGTCTCGTGGACTTTCTCCGCTTTGCCGGTTGTCGTGCCGTCGCCGCCCGGGAAGGTTGCGAAGAAATCGTTGAACGTGCGGTTCTCCTGGATGATCAGCACGACGTGCTGAATTGGGCTCGGCAACCTGCCCGATCCCGAGTCGAGGCGCGGCGCTTGCCCCGCTGTCCCGAGTGGAGAGGCGCCGCCGCACCCTGCCAGCATCCCCACAGCCACGCAACTGCTTAGCGTGAAGCGGATAAAATACAAGGCCCTCATGTACCGTGTTCCCTGATGCTCGAACGCATTGGCGGTTAAGGATGTTCGGCGCGGAACATCGGTTCCCGGCTTCGACCAATGCCAGCAAGCCGTCCCAATGCCGTTTATGCGGGACGAGCAGTCCGCTGCGCACCTTCGAGCCGTGCGAGCCGCTGCAGCCCATCGCTTCGGCGATCACGCGCACGGGTGTGACTACTGGGCTTCGCTGACCGCCGAGCCGTCTGGTTGGTCGAATGCCTTGTTCTGGAGCGTCTTGGTAGGCTTACCTCCGGCCAGATAGTTCCAGAAACCCACGTCATTAGGGGTTGCATAAGAATAGGGGCTGCGATCCGGCCCGATAACGGTCTTGCCCTCGATCGTGAATCCGGGGACATCGTGCGAGCCCCCAAGCGCTGTGGCGCCTACAATCTTTCCCCCCGCACCCGTGGTCTGGTAAATACCCGAATCCCATTCGCCCGAGACCAACTGATACTGCTGATCGCCAACCGCGACATACTTCCCGTCCCACNNGAACGTTGCCCGGATAGTGGATCGCGCCGCCCGTTAGCGTGATGTCCGTAAACGTCTTTTTGCCCTTGGGAAGTTCGGCAAATTCAAATCCTGTGCCAGTGTAATTCTGAAATCCATCGGCGTAGAGGTTGCCCTTATCGTCGTAGCCGCACCAATACACAATAGTCATGTTGGGAACCGTGTAGTACGTTGGGCTGCCTTTGGCGTGCGTGTAGATAGCAACGGCTCCCTGTGTATCACCGTAAGTTTCGCTATCCCCGACGGCGAGATTCCCGGTCGTGGGATCGACCGAGCACGAAACGGGGTACAGGTCAGGGTTAGAGACGCTTCCGATTTGTTTCGTTCCGCCGTGCTTATACTCAACGACGTTGTAACCACTTTGTTCAGGGCCGTTATTCGTAATCCAGACGTCACCTTTCTTGTCAGTGCACATGCCGTCCGGCTCGGCGAAGCCCGTCAACTTGCCCACCACCTTATCCTGCGGATATGAGTAAACGGAGACAGTGCCGTTGTCGTAGCTGGAGACGTAGAGGAGATCTTTCGTTGTCGCATCGGGAGCCATCCACGACCGGCTACGGGCCGCGCCGGGAGCCATCCATAATCGACCGCGGTCCGGGGCGGCCGGCAGTTGACTGGGCGCTACCTGTGACGGGGGGCCGCCGCCGCATCCGGAGAGCATCGCGAACGCGACTAATGCGCAGCTTCCAAAGCCTGAAGATCTCATGTTGCTCCACTNNACGAGCCCGACGGCGCTAGTTGCGACTGGGCTCCGCTGCCGCAGCCAGCGAGTATTGCGAGCGCGGCGCAAAAGCCAAGCGCGTAGCGGCTAAAATCTGAAATACTCATTTGCTCTGCTCCCTTAAGCATGAACGAATCGCGGGCCAGATATTCTGACCCGCGTGCTTAGCGCCATCTTAGCNNTCAATCTCAAGAGCCACTCGCCGATCGGGCCTTTCAAAACGAGGCCCCCCTCCCACGGCGCCGTGATCGAGGGCCGCGCCCGCGATGCGCAATGCCGCGCAATGCAGCACGGCCTCGCTATCGCAAACGCCGTGCGCGGGGCGGCGGGGCGTAAAGGTGCTACGGCTTTAACGCGAAGACCGTTCCCAGCCCCGACGCGCATTGATTACGATCGACCGAAGACCGGGTTTGTCTCGGTCAGCCTGACAGCAATGACTGAGCAATTGCGCGAAATGCAACACGGACGTTAGCGGCTGCCCCTCTGCAGGGCTTCGCGAAAGGGAGCTGTGTAGGTTATGCAATCTGGAAACCTCATTTTGTTACATCTCTTTACCAAGAAATGATGACCTCGCCGGACCCCGCGC
>PKWF01000084.1 GCA_003133185.1 Vulcanimicrobiota bacterium
GCCGGCCGAGTCGTAGCCCCGGTACTCAAGCCTTGCCAGCGAGTCCATGATGATCGGAACGCTGTCGCGTTTGCCGACGTACCCGACGATGCCGCACATGTTTCCTGCCCTCCGCTACTTGATGCCTTCCCGCGTGCGCTTGTACGGAATCTTGCCGAGCCGCACTTCGTTGAATGCCGTCGAGACGGGCTTGTTGGGATTGACGCGCTCGGTGAGCGGCGGCGCGCCGTTGTTGAGCTGCTTGGCGCGCTTGGTCACGACGTTGACCAGGGAGAACTTCGAGTCGACGTGACGGAGCAGTCCGTCGAGGTCGCCGAATACACTGTCGCTCATCTTTAGCTGTCTTCCAATTCTTTCAAACGGGTCTCGGGGTAGCGGTGGATGCGGTACCGTTCGGCTCGAACGATCGCCTCGAGCTCGTCCACTGCGCGCCCGGGCTGGGCTTCTTCGTTGATCACCAGGTAGTCGAAGCGGCGAACGCAGGTGAACTCCTCGTGCGCGATCTCGAGCCGGGCTGCGATCTGCTCGTTCGTCTCGGTGCGCCGTGCCTCGAGCCGCGAGCGGAGATGTGAGAACTTGTCGGGGACGATGAAGATCAGGACCGCGTCGGGGAACTGCCGCTTGAGCGCCAGCGCGCCGTTGACTTCGGGCTTCATAATGACGTCGTAGCCCTCCGTCAGACTCCGGTGGATGTAATCGCGCGGAGTCCCATAAAGGTTGCCATTATACTCACGCGACTCCAAAAGATTCCCACCGTCGCGCAGCCGGTCGAACTCCTCACGCGAAACGAAGAAGTAATGCTCCCCGGGCTGCTCCTCCGGCCGAGGCTCGCGCGTCGTCGCCGANNTTGCCGGCCCCGGACGGCCCCGAGACCACAAACAGAAGGCCCGGCCCCGTCATCAACGCTGGACCCCTTCACGCCGAGCGAGTCCTTGACCTCGAATTTGGCTAGCAGAGCACGCTTTGCATGGCGGCTTGGACGTTGGCATCGGGCTGAGCGGCCGCCGGGAGAGCGTAGACCGTTCGCACGGCCAGAGCGTCACGCACGGCGAACCCTTCCCGCAATGTCGTACCCCCGGGCAGCGCAACCGTCGCGATTCCAGCCGCACCAGGACAAGGCGCAAAGGGCTCGCTGCTGCGCAGCTTGGCACCCCGGCTATGCAGCAGCACGTCGATCGCGACCGCCGATGCCAGGTCTTGCAGCGTCCCCGAGAAGGGCCTTCGACTGTACGAGTACTCTTCGCGAGCGGCCCCTCGGCCTTGCGACCACGCATCGCTCGATCCTGGAATCGCCATCCATCCCTTGGGCGCCGGCGAGGCAACGTTGCAGGCCGTCAGGACGAGTGCGATGAGAGCGATTCGCGCGTTCACGCTGGGGAACGTTTGATGCTTACCGATTGGGTCCTTATCGCACGTCTGGCGCGCGAACTTGAGGAGCGCCTGCGCGGCCGGCGAGTCGAAGACGCCGGCCTGTTACCCGACGGGCGAGCGGCGCTGGCCCTTCGTCGCGGCAGCGAACGCTGCGTCTTGGCGATCGACCTCTTCTCTTCGCCCCCGCTCGTAACGCTCGAAGATACCGAGCTAGGCATCCTCGAAGAGCCGGGGTTTGCGCGAACGCTCGCGCGTTCGTTGAAAGGAATGACGCTCACGGGCGTTGCGTCGCGGCGTTCCGATCGGCTTCTGCGGTTCCGCTTTTCGGCGCGCTCGCGTTTTGGAGTCGGCGAAGAGCTCGACCTCTATGTGGAGCTCGTTCCGCGTTTCGGCAATATCGTCTTAGTCAAGGGCGAGAGCGTCGTTGCCGCTCGCAAAGAGTTTTCGCCGGCGGAGAATCCGCGCCGTCCGATTGCACCGGGTTTACCGTATGCCTTGCCGCCGTTGCCCGCGCACCCGCGTACCATCGAGGTGCCCCCCGAAGGTTCCGTGCTGGACCTCTTTGCCGGCGCGCGGGCCGAACAGACGCGTCACGCGGAGAAGGCGCGCGACCTTCGGCGACGCGATGCGTTATTGCGTCGCTTGAGCGATCGCGAGCGTAAGCTCCGCGACGAGCTCCAAGCGCTGTCCAATAAGCGCGCCGTGGCGCAGCGGCGCGACGATCTGCGCGCGCAAGGTGAGAGTATTTTCGCAACGTTTTACACGCTCGCCGATGACGAGCGCGAAGCCGCGAAAGAACGCGCCGGCTCGCTCTTTGCCGAATACAAGAAGCTCGGCAGTAGCCTCCCGCATATCGCCGATCGCGAACGCACCGTCCTTGGCGCACTGCAGATTGTCGACACGCTGCGCTGGGAAGCGCAACGAGCCGGAAGCGAAGATATCGAGGACGTCGAAACGGCAGTCGACGAGCTGCAACGCCGGCGCGCTGCGACGCGCCCCGCGACACGCAAGCGAAAACGACGTTTGCTCGAGCTCCGTACGCCTCGCGGCTCGCGCATCGTAATCGGGCGGTCGCCGGTGGAGAACGCCGAGCTGACGTTTAAGGTCGCGCGTCCTGACGATTTATGGTTTCACGCGCAAGGGGTCCCGGGCGCGCACGTAATTCTGTCGCGCGACGATCGCGGGCGAGTACCCGACGAAGACTTGCAGGCCGCGGCATCTCTTGCCGCCTTTTATTCGAAGGCGCAGGCCACCGCGTCGGCCGCCGTTGACTATACGTTGCGTAAGCACGTACGTAAACAGCGTGCGGCTCCGCCCGGCCTCGTCTGGTATACTCACGCAAAGACCATCGTTACGCAACCGCAGTCCGTTGAGTGCGTCGATCGCGCCTAGAAGGACACGGCCGCACGACGCACAACCTGGGCTCCATCGCACCACGAATCCGAGGAGGGTACGTTGAAAAATCCACTGGACTCGCTCTGGGGCACCATCATTAGCGGCTTCGTCTTGACCGCGATTCTCTGGGCAATCGCCAGAGCGATCGTTTCTCACGCAATTGGGGCCGGCGCATGAGTAGCTCGAACGATTGGATATTTCGCTGGATTCACATCATGGCCGGCATCATGTGGATCGGTCTGCTCTACTTCTTCAACTTCGTCAACGCCGCGGCGGTGAAAGAAGCGACTGCGGCCGGCGAAGCGGGACCGATCACAAAATATATCATGCCGCGGGCGCTTCTCTACTTCCGCTGGGGAGCCGTGGTCACGTGGATCTTCGGCGCGGCGTTGCTGGCGAACTTTCCCGGGCCGGCCGGCACGAACGGATTCCTGGCCGCGTTCACCTTCCAGGGTGTGATGGCCCCAATTGGATTTGGAGCGTGGCTCGGAACGATCATGCTGCTCAACGTATGGGGCGTGATCTGGCCAAATCAAAAGAAGCTTTTGGGTATCGTCGCGGCCACCGATGAGGAAAAAGCCAAAGCTCGACGCCTCGCGTTCCTCGCTTCGCGAACGAACACGATGCTTTCGATTCCAATGCTCTTCTTTATGGCAACGGGACCATCATCGATGTCGCAAGGCATCTACCACTAACCATCATGGCTCCAAGCTAGTATGATCTTGCCGATGTGTGTGCTCGCTTCTAGTCGAGCGTGCGCGTCGGCGACGCGTTCGAAGGGATAGACCGAGTCGATCACCGGAACGATTCGATCGCGTTTAGGCAGCANNCGAGCAAAAAGCGGGCCGAAATCGAGCTCGACGCGCCGGCCACGCGGCATGGCCACGCAGGTAACTCTGCCGTCCAAGGCCAGGCACTCCAGATCGCGTGCGATATAATCGCCGCCAACGATGTCGAGCACGACGTTGACTCCGCGGCCCATCGTGAGCCGCTCGATCTCCGCGACGAAATCACTGGTGCGATAGTTAATTGCGGCTGCGGCTCCTAATCGCTCGCATGCCTCGCATTTCTCGGCGTTGCCGGCCGTCGCAAACGCCCGCGCGCCCAGCGCCGTCGCGAACATGATCGCGGTCGTACCGATTCCGCTAGTACCGCCGTGCACCAGAACCGATTCGCCGTTCCGCAACCTCGCTCGCGTGAAGAGGTTGTCGTACACGGTGAACGCGTTCTCGGGAAGCGACGCGGCCTCGATCGTGCTCCACCCCTCCGGGATCGGCAGCATCTGGCCTTGAGGCACGGCGACATACTCTGCGTAGCCGCCACCGTTGGTCAGCGCGCAGACGCGGTCGCCGGGTCGCCAGCGCGTGACTCGCTCACCGCAGGACGCGACCGTTCCCGCAACTTCGAGTCCAAGGATCGGTGACGCGCCGGGGGGCGGCGGATAGTTTCCTTGCCGCTGCATAACGTCGGCGTGGGTAACGCCGGCCGCTTCGACGGCAATCAGCACNNATAAGCTGCCTCCCTGGGGTGCTACTTCCCATATCCGCATGTTAAGAACATGGCATCCCCGAACGAGTAGAACCGGTATCCGCGCGCGATCGCTTCGCGATAGGCCTCGAGGACGCGCTCGCGGCCGGCAAACGCGCTCACCAGCGCGAGCAGCGTCGAGCGCGGAAGGTGGAAGTTCGTAACCATCGCCTCAACGATCTGGAAGCGAAATCCCGGACGAATAAAGATGTCCGTGATGTGTTCCCCGGCTTTAATGCAACCATGACGCGCGAAGTTGCCCTCGAGCGCGCGGACGACCGTCGTCCCTACCGCAACGATGCGGCGCCGGCGTTTACGGGCTCGTTCGATGGCGTCGGCGGCACTGGGATCGATTTCGTACGCTTCCGCGTGCATGACGTGCTCGTCGAGCCGCTGCGCGGTTACCGGCCGAAACGTGCCAAGCCCCACCTCTAGCGTGAGACGCGCGATCTCGATCCCGGCCCCCTCGATGTCGATCAGCAGTTCGGGCGTGAAGTGCAGCGACGCCGTCGGCGCGGCTACGCTGCCGGGAACGCGCGCAAAGACCGTCTGGTATCGTTGCGCAGCCGCGACCGTCTCGTTGCGAATATAGGGCGGCAGCGGTATCTTGCCGGCGCGCTCGAGAAACGCTTCCAACGACGCCGGCAGCGAGAGCGCGACCTCGCGCATGCCGTCGGGCAGCACCTTCGTTACCGTCGCTTCGCCGAACTCACCGAACCTGACGCGATCCCCCTCGCGTAGCCGTCGCGCCGGGCGCGCCAGCGCGAGCCAAGTCAACGCTTGGCTATCGTAGCGCTGGGATCCGGCGGGATGCAGCAGGAGCAGTTCGACACGCGCAGTCCCTCGCGTACGTTCGCCAAAAAGGCGCGCGGCGATAACGCGAGTTTCGTTGACGACCAGTAGGTCATCGTTGCGAAGAAGCGTTGGGAGGTCTCGAAAAAGAAGATGCCGCGTGCCGCTCCGATCGAGCACAAACAGCCGGCTTTCGTCGCGCCGGGGCGCCGGGTGCTGTGCGATCAGCTCTTTGGGCAGCTCGTAATCGTACGCCGCTGCGTATTGCTCATCGCTCGAGATCTTCGACGACCGTCCCTGGGAAATAGTGCGCTAAGATCGCCGGTGCGCCCGCTCCCGCGAGCGCCATGCCATGCGCACCCCATTGACACAGGCCGACGCCGTGCCCCAATCCGCCGCCTTCGATATCGATATCCGGCGAGTCCGGCCAGTGCTGCACCGCAGTGATGAGCAGGCTACGCAGCGTGCGGGGACCGATAGCTCGCCGAAACGCACTCCCTTGTACGGTAACGCTGTCGTTGCGTCCGACGAGTTCGAAGATGCGGGCCCGCCCGCTCGCATCGCGCTCGGGAATGCGGAGATCGACGAGATCGCCAATCGTCGCGAGTGACGCAGGGAGGCTTGCTGCAATGCCCTCCAGCGTAAGGGAAGAGTACCACCGAAAGTAGGGAGAGTCGCTGCATGAGGTGCACACGACGCCCGCGAGATACGGAATCGGGATGCTGCTCCAGGCATCCGAGGACGACTCGGTGTGTCCGCCACAGCACGACGAGTACGCAATCTGCGCAAACGCCGCGTTATAGCGAAGAACCCGTCCCGCCGTGGCGCTCACCGCCGCGGTCGCGTTCGGCGACTCGCCCTCGATGCCGTGATAGACCTGGTCCAACTCCGACGGCACCAGATCGTAGGCACGGCGCGGATCGCTGCGCTGCAAGACGTAGGTGCGCGCGCAGATCGACTGGGTCTCCAGCGCCGCCGGCGGCCAGCGCGGCGACATCTCCGCGGGAACGACGCTACAGACGTACGCCTCGAGGTCTACGAGATTTACGATCTGGCCGTCGTCTAGGCGCGTGAAGCTTCCGCGGTAGAAGCGCCCCTGGAAGGCAAACGTCCCATTGCCGGCCGACGAGGCGTCGCCGGGTCCCAGCAGCACGCGCAATGCGGGCCGGCTCGAGCTCGTGGCGGGATCCGCGTCGCTTTGTGCGACCGCCCGTCGCGCGGGCACCAGCGGCACGGCGGCAATCATCAGGAAGGCGCTGCGCCTCACGAGTTAGAGCAGCCGCTCTTGTGCGAGCGGGGCGCCGGCGAGCCCGAGGTGGTGGTAGGCCTGAGCCGTCGCACGCCGTCCGCTTGCCGTTCGAGTGATGAAACCGGCTTTGAGCAGATACGGCTCGACAACGTCCTCGAGCGTTTCCGCGTCTTCCGTGAGCGAGGCGGCGATCGCAGTAATACCGGCGGGCCCGCCACGGTACTGCTTCACGAGCGTTTGAAGAAACGCGCGATCCAACCGGTCCAGACCCACTTCGTCGACGCCCTCGCGGCTCAGCGCGTCGTCGGCAACTTTTGCCGTGATGCGGCCATTTGCGCGGACTTCGGCAAAGTCGCGGACGCGTCGCAACAAGCGGTTCGCGACCCGTGGCGTTCCGCGGCTGCGAGCCGCAATCATCCTGGTCGCGTCGCCGTCGATCGGCACGCCCAAGACCCCGGCAGAACGCACGATGATGCGCTCGAGCTCCGCGTCCGCGTAGTAATCGAGATGGTGCACGATCCCGAAGCGTTCTCGCAATGGCGCGGTCAGCATGCCCGCGCGCGTCGTCGCTCCGACGAGCGTGAAACGCTTGAGCGGAAGCTTCAACGTCTTGGCATACGCGCCCCGATCGACGATGAAGTCGATCTGAAAATCCTCCATCGCGGGATA
>PKWF01000200.1 GCA_003133185.1 Vulcanimicrobiota bacterium
CATTGCGATTCCGTTCCAGTCTGCTCTACCGTGTTGTTGTCCCATCCATCGATGCCCACCCAAAATGAGGCGGCTCCGTTAGGGTTCACCCTGCAGTTCACGCTGGGGACCGTCCACGAGCCCCGCGCCTCCGTGAACGCGTTGCCAACCACGGCATAGCCGGCCCAGTTATCGCTTTCGTAAATCCCGAGGTCACTTCTTCCCCATTGGTTGGGAGCCGGCCCAATCAATCTCATCGGCGCGCGCTGAAGCGGCGACCGTGCGACCCGTGATGGAAAAACCCGTTCGCTCGATACCTGCCCCCGAGCGGAAGTGGCAGCCAGGGCTAATAATATTGCGAATCCTGCCGATCGTCGGGCGTTCATGAGTTGGACTCCTTAGCTTCAAATCTGAGACAGTCGCGCTCAAAGCTGCAGTAGGGCGCGATCATTATTAGCGTAGCCCGAGGGGCTCCTTCTGAACATCCGTTCCGCAACCTGTGGAACTCTTCGTGCGACATCTCCCGCCAAAGTTGGTGCTTCCAAAAAGGCCACCATTACCGGCCTGCACTCTGGCGCACTAAAACATTAGTCTTCCATCTTAGTGCTGCTTCGGAAAGCTCACGGTTCGAACCGTCCACGGCTTGTAGCTCCCGAGCGCGGCAGTTCCCAGTCGTTGTGCGATCCTGCAGTCCAAATGCTGCCGAAGGCTCGCTCGCTTAATACGGGGCAGCCTGGATCGTACCGTATCCGTAGACTGTTGCGCTGGTTGCAGTCGAGCCGGCAACCTCGAACTTTACGGCGAGCGTCGTGTTATTGGCGACGATCACGTCGGCCTCAGCCACGACGCTCAAGTCAACCGGGGTTGAACCCGACGACGGGGTTTGCCCAAAGGGCACAGTACCGGCGATGCCGCCCCACGCCGGCAATGTAACGCACGTATTCGAGCCGTCTTTTGTTGCATCTTCTAGGGTGAACGTTGATGAAGAGACGATGCATCCGTAAACGTTTTCGCCGCTAAGACCGGCGCTGCCGACATTGAGTGGCATCGTAATTTTGAGCAGCCATTCCCCGTTTGGGCCATTGCTGGTTCCGGTTTCAACGGAGAGCGTGCTGCCCAACTGCTGATAGGTGTTGGCCGTAGTACCGGTCGCGGCGCTCGTGTTGCCCGTAGTGCGAAAGAGCGGCGTGAGCGTACACTGCGATTCGTTCGTTCCCGCCGCGCCGCAGAGCGGAGATAGCGTCGATGACGCGAGCCCCGTGTTTTTGAAGTTAGGGACGACGACGGGTTGCGAATGCGTTTCAATGCCCGAACTCGTAACGCCGTAGTCGATACAATCATCGGAACTCGTGCCGCCCAAACACAGCCGGCCGGTAGAGGCACTTTCTGCGGAACCCAGGTCGCCTGCATTGAGACTCGGACCGTAGGAACCAGCTTCAGCTTGAACATAGGATGACGTTGCGAAAATATTGCCCTGTGACTGCAATACACCGTTAAACAACGCCAAGCCGCGAACGGCTAATGCAGGGCTGAATACATCTGACGGATTAGTCGAACAGCCAATGATGACGGGCGATTGAGCTGGTGAATCTCCGTTGAGGAACTGTGCGATTGAAGCTGTCGTAGTGCCCGAATCCGCGCATTGCGATGCGCTGCTGTTTATGACAAAAGGCGGGGCGTTGCCAATGCTAGCGGGAGTAGAAGCGTTCGTAAGTAATACTTGGCTGGGATTAATTGCGACAATCTCGCTCTGGGGCTCTCCAGCCGTGGTAATTGCGCCAAGAGTCATACCATTTACGCTAAGATTGCATTTCGTTGTAAGAGAACCAGCCGTAGTTACTCCATAATCAAGAAGGCAAGTGCTAGAAGCCCCTCCTAGAATTAATTCCCCCTCCGAATTGCTAAGTGATGAGACCAAAGAACCAGAAGCACTAGATGGAGCTGTTGCTTCGCCAGCAACGAGCGAGCCATTCACGGATGCGCCCGTTGGCCCGTAGGTGGAACCACCGATCTGGAGCGAGCCATTGCACAATAAAGAGGCAGCACCAGAAGTAGCGCCGGAGTTATTCTCCCATTGCATCAGCAGGTTGGCACTTGTTGACCCGCAGCTGGAGCTAGTGGCTTGGAAGACCCACGGGGCTACGGTGACGCTCGGCGTACCGCTGTTAGTGACCAAGAACGGCGTTGATGTCGCAAGCGGGAAATAGCTCGACAGGTCGGCCGGGCTCTCGACGAGCGTTGCGCGTGGAGGCGGTGATGAGCCCTGTGCCGTCAACATTTTGATGTCGGCGTGCCCAGCCAGCGGCAAGCCGAAAACGGCGAGGGCAGAGAACAGGCCGATCTTTCGAATTCTCATTTGGATGCTCCCTTGCAGCACAATGAGCTGGAGCCCACCGCCGCTCCGATCGGATGCTGTAGACCACTGGTAATCGTTACCGTGGACGCGAGCCCCGTCAGATCGATTACGGTGACGTAGCCAGAAGTACCGACGGGTGAGCCAGAGAGCGAACCTGCGCTTGGAATGGCTAAGAGCTGGTTATCGATCGTCAGAAAGAGCGGCACATTGAAAGTACCGGAGACCGTGCCTGAATACGACCATTCATAGGCTACGTTAGAATATATCGCTATGTCGTTCTTGCAAGGGTCCGACGCGTACAGCTTTCCGGCCGTATCGAACGCCAGGCCCCAGGCTTGTTGGTTATTCGAGAGCGATACCTGCATCCACAGCGTTGGAAGAACGTTTTCTCCGACCTGGTACGTACTACCGGCGCACCCGCCATTCGGAGGGATGGCGGTGAGACTGCTAGCCGATGCGAAGAACGTTCCCTGCGAACCCGCAGGGTCCAATGCGATTCCGTCGTTGGCGCCCAGCCCGCTGATGCCGAGCAGCGGCGTGCCGTTCCCCGTAGCGTATTCCATAAATTGTCCTTGGTCCGCTACGTAGAGCGTGTCATTCGAGACGGTCACGTTAACGGGGTTGTAGAGTCCCTTCGAGTAGGTTTGAATGAGCGAAGTGCCCCCTGGCGCGAACTCTAAGACGTTGCCCGCGCTTCCGTTTGCGACGTAGACGTTGCCGGATGGGTCGACGGCAACGCCCGCGACGTCAACGAGGCCTTGGGTGATCGTCCGAATGGGACTTGGGTTCTGCACACCCTCTGGATAGACGAGCAGTTGCGAAGAGCCTTGCTGGGTCCGATTGGACACGTAAACATACCGCATTGCAGCATTTGCGTTCGCGCGCCGGCGTTCCGAACGGATAGCCTGGCGTGCGCTCGAGCTGGGCAGTGTAACGCTCTGCTGTATTGGTGCGAACGGCAACGCTGATTCGCGATTGCTGCAACCCGCGACCATCGCGGCGCCTATAGCCGCAGTTATTGCGCAGCGGCGTATTAGAAAGCTTAGATTTTTCATGGGCCAATCATCGCGCGGGCCGGAGATCGCCAGAACGTACAGCCGGACAAGTCATCCGCACATCTCGCCGATCGGGTTTGTGAGGATGTCGCCGATGGTGGTGCGAGCCGAAGGCCTCGCCGAGCGCGCACGGATGAGCACGGAGGGCGTTAGCGCGCTAGAGCGCGGCTATCGTCGCACGCCCTAGCGCGAGACGTTTGCGCTCTTGGCAGAAGCGCTGGCGCTCGATGGCGAGCGTCAGGCGAGAGACGGAGCTCGAAGAGAGCGCAACGCTCGTGCGACAGCATCGGCTCGTCGCGCTCATGGGGACGGGTGGCGTCGGGAAGACGCAGACGGCGTTGCAGGTCGGGAGCGCTTTGGGCGATACGACGGACGGTGCGGCCTGCTTCGTCGGGCTCGCACCGATCGGCGATCCGTCCTTTGGGGTTTACGCGACGCGTCGGCGCTTGGCATACGGCCGGCGCCAGATCAACCTCCGCTGCAGATGCTGCTCGCCTATCTCAAGAGCAAGGCGCTCCTGTTGATTCTCGACAACTGCGAGCAACGTCATTACCGTGGCGGCTGCTTATTAGCAGGCCGAGGCGACACGTGATGACCCGAAGTCAGCCCGATACATCGCGGCGGTTTCGACCGGGATCCTGTTCGCACGCCCAACTTGTGCGGGCTAAGTGTACGTATCGTGAGTGGTTCGACAAAGCGGTCCCAGCGATGATGAGGTCACCGAGGCGCTTTGACCTCGACCCTCATCTAACAGGAGAAACCCCATGACTCGTCACCTCGCTATCGCCGCCGGCCTCTTTGTCGCTCTCACGAGCCCTGCGCTTGCCGGCGTCCACCCTGGCGGCCCTATCGTCGGTCCGATTCCGGCAAACACCGGTTCGGTCGCCTCACCTAGGATCTACATCGCCGCCCCGATCTTTCCGACCCCCGTCTGGCGGCTCCCGAAGGTCTCGGCGGAGACCTTCACTCAGACTGGCAACTTGATCGGTTCGCACCCGTTCTCGGCGTTCTGCACGCGAAATGCAGCTGCCAGCTCCGTCGCCGCAACTACTTGCCTCATTCCCAAGAGCGGGCCCGTCGGCACGCCGGTATTCCCGTGTTTCGGCTGCCCGCGGCGGGCGGTCGTTATTCACGTCCACTAATTTGGTCGGCGATCGGTCGGTCTTCATTGACGCTCCGCAATCGGCTGCCTACCACCCCGTGGCTATCTCGCGCCCGTGGGATCCCAAGACGTTCTCGCCCTGTACGCAGTCGAGCAACCTTGTGCACTACATCGAGCCGGCAGTACGGCTCCGGCAGCCAGCAGTGTGGCTCCGGCACCGGGATCCGCCTCAGCCTCTGTCGCGCCAATCGGGCCACTCATTCGGCCTGTCGCTCCAACTAGGGAACTCGCCGGAAGTCTTCGGCACAATCCATCAGTAACGTTCGCGCCCTGGCAACGTCGCGGTGAGCGGGGGATTCCGATCCCCCCTCACCTCTCCTGGCAACGTCACGGTGAGCGGGGGATTTCGATCCCCCCTTACTCATGACCTAATCGGCACCACACGCATTGGCGCTTATCAAAGTCTCCTTTTCTGGGGTCCGGGCATCCTCGACCAGCCTCACACGGGCCAGGGGAAATCGAGCACCCCAGCGAGTAACCGCGGCCATGGTCGTCAGCGGTTTCTCTGGCGCCGTCGGCAACACGCCGTTTATCGAGTTGCACCAACTCTCACGCGAACTCGGCCGGCGGGTGTTGGGGAAGGCGGAATTTCTCAATCCCGGCGGATCGGTGAAGGATCGTGCCGCTCGCGGCATCGTCGACGACGCCGAAGCCCGAGGTGCACTGCAGCCCGGTGGTACAATTGTGGAGGGGACGGCCGGCAATACCGGGATTGCACTCGCGCTCGTCGCAAACGAGCGCGGATACCAGAGCGTGATCGTCGTGCCCGACGATCAGTCGCGCGAGAAGATCGAGCTTTTACAGGCCTGCGGCTCGGACGTCCGTGTCGTCCCTGCGGTTNNCATTTTGGGCCAATCAATTCGAGAACCTTGCGAACCGGCGCGCGCACGAGGCCACTACCGGTCCGGAGATTTGGGAGCAAACCGGCGGACGAATCGACGCATTCGTCGCAGCGGCAGGGACCGGTGGAACGATCGCCGGAGTCGCGAGCGCGCTCAAGTCGCGAAGGGAGGATGTTCTCACCGTCCTCTGCGATCCGATGGGCTCAGCTCTCTACAACTACGTGAATAGTNNGCGAACTCAAGCCCGAAGGCGACTCCGATCTCGAGGGGATTGGTATCAAGCGCTTAACCGCTAATTTCGAGGGAGCTCCGGTCGATCGCGCGATTCGCGCGACCGACGCGCAAGCGATCGCCATGGCGCACTGGCTGCTCGAACGCGAGGGAATCTTTGTAGGCGGCTCGAGCGGACTGAACGTCGTCGGCGCAGCCATGATTGCGCGAGAACTTCCCCCTAGCTCGACCGTCGTCACGATCCTCTGCGACGGCGGCGCGCGCTATCTCTCACGCATGTTCAACGACGCCTGGATGCGCGAAAATAACTTCGCGAAGGGCCAAACGCTCACAACGATTCTTGAAAGTTGATAGTCTCGCATTCGGCACCGTGTTTTCGACGATGGGGTGTTTACGCCGAACGATGCATTCTTCGTCCGCTGGCATCTTGCGGGTATCCCACGGATGAATTGGGCGGCTCGGCCGCCCAATTCATATAAATGGTCTCGTTAGGCTTCACGTAGACCGTCGGTTTCCTAGGTTGCCGGGCGCGCAATGTGCCAATGACCGCCAGCGAATGGAATGCCGTTTCCGTTTGCTTGATCCGGCCCGTTATCGCCGGAGTAATTGTAGAGCGGATGGTCTTTGTAATCCCATTGCGTGCTCGTGCCGTCCGATCGATTAACGATCGTAAAACCGTCTTGTACCTTCGATCCTTGGCTCGGTACGAGANNGCCCTCGACGGCCTGGCGAATGGGAAGGTTTGAGTGCTGTTGCGGTGGGGACGTCGCGGGAGGGCCTCCATAAAGCCCGCCGCCGCCCACGGCGCTGCCGGAGCCGCCTCCGCCACAACCGGACAGTGCTATTGCGCCGACTAATGCCGAGATTCCTAAAGATTTTCTGAACATGTCGCCTTGTAAGTCTCCTATTAGATCGAGTGTTCGAGTTACGTGCAGCGTACAGGTCACGAATGAAGGAAGTGTAAAATGCTCTTGCAGCGAGTCGCACGCGCTGGTCTTGAAAATCGCCGATGGCGTTCCGAGGAGTCACCGCTAGCGTCGGTCGAAGCCCGGTTGGTGCTAGTTCTCGTGTTACCGTGTGTAGCGCTCGCTCTCGGCGCCGCCGGTCTGGCTGCAACCGCTTCTCCCGCGCCAACGCTCGATGCCACGACTATCCTGCAACNNTCACGATCAGCGGCAGCGTCAGAGTGGCGTTCGTCTCGGTGCCATTCAAGATGACCGGAACGCAATATTATCAGGCTCCGGACGAACAAGCGCTCCACCTCGACAATCCACCGAGTTACGCGCGCGGACTTGGCAACACGCTCTCGACGATGGGGACGCCGCAAACTTGGTTGCGCGATTACNNGATTACGCGATCGCGCAGCCGGTTTCACAACCGCATGGCCACCACACCGCCTACGTCTTAACCGGCACGCCAAGGCGCGAGAGCCGCATCAAAACCATGACGATGTGGATCAGTGCCACCAGCTACGGCATCGAGTCGATTATCTTCTCGTATACCAATGGGGCCTCGCTGACGGTAACGTTCCAGCGCCGCCACGGTGTCACGCAATATCATCTGGCACGCGGCGCGACCATAGTCGCAAAGTTTCCGAGCTATAGCGGTAACGCGCAGATTGTGTATGGTGATTATCGCTTGAATCAACCGATACCCGCGACCGTTTTTGCGTCGCATTAGGGGTCGACTTGCGAAAACTTCCATTGTGCCACGCGGACCTTTCTTCAATTCTCATCGTAGTGGTACCGTTACCGGTCGTATTATTTGTCAAGGCTTATTCCTAGCGACTTGTTGACGAAACTGCACGAAACGTCGTCGCCGCGATCCTACAAAGCGCGTTGCCTAATGCGCGGCCGTGCACCACCAAAATCATCGCAAACCTAAAAACCGTGACGGTCTTAGCCTAGCGGTTGCATTGAGGGCGCCGCGGGACGAGATAGACGGTTTTCTGGCTAGGGGGTAACGCTGTGACCAAGAGCGGTTTGCAGGATGGCCAAATGCCGGCCGCATCATACAATCACGGAAGAAGACCCGAGCAGCAGGACGTTTACCATGACAACGACGACTGCCCGGACGGCAAGCGAATCGAGCCCGTGGAATTGGGGCTTTGGCGACGCCGGAAAACCATACCTCGACGAGTGTAAGAGCCTGGGTTAGCGTAGCTCCTCTCGAAACTCGATCTCCCAATGGGGGCCGGTCGGCGCCCTGGTAAAGCTGGGCGGCTTCACGAGCCGCTGCGGCGAAGCCGCCGCGCAATATGATCGCGGCGCGTAGCCGTCCGTTCTTTCAAATTGAGCTTGCCGAAGGCATTAGCGTCAGCAAGGTCTTCGTGATGCTCGCCGCTTTGATCTCGCTTTTCGTCGATCAATCATTCAACGGCGTGTATCAATCTATCCAGCAGTATGCTGGCGGAAGCCTAAGTGCGAGCGCCGATGAGTTGCCCTGGACGTTGATCGGATTCAATACGTTCTACTATGTCACGCTTTTGCTCACGCCGTGGCTCATCGACCGTTTCGGGCGAAAACCAATCTTCGGTCTTGGACATCTGACGTTTGGCGTTCTTACGTTGTACCTCGCAATGACCGCTTCGTTAAGCGGCTTCATCGTCGGTCGCTGCTTTCAAGGGATGGCGCAAGGAACGTTTTTCGTCTGCGCGGTGGCAACCGTGTTGACCCTCTTTCCCCCGAAACTGCGGGGCATCGCATTTTCGTTCTTCACCGTGTCGATGTCGAAGGCTATTCTATGTTGGTGAGGGTGGTGATCGCCGTGGGCTTTACGCTAACAGCTATTGTGAATATTTCACAGGCGCTTGCAGCATGCGGCGCGGGCCGAGCCCCCACTTACAAGGATATCCAGACGATCTGGTATGAGCGGACCAGTTGCTTCGGAACCTGTCCAGGCTACCAAGTAGCCTTCTGGAGCGATGGCGACTGCTATTACGTCGGCTATAAAGATGTTTCGAGGCTCGGAACGTATGGGCAGACGTGTTCTTCCAGCGTATTCAGACGTGCAGTTGTGGTACTTGAGAACGACGGATTTTATCGTTTGGACTATGATTCATCAATTATGGTCATGGACGCACCGCACTACATTGTCGCTGCAGATCGTTGCGGCGTTACTACCAAGCTCGACTGGCCCGCATTCGCGCTGCATTACTGGCGCGACAAATCGGCGTTGCCTCTTAGATACGGAGTGTCGTGAATTATGGGCCAATGCGCCCGTTTGCGGCAAGACGGCGGGCTTGATGGCCAAGGCCGCCTGAAGATTTCATGCGAAGAGGTCTTTTGCGATGACCATAAGCTGGTTACGCAGCCAGTTGTGTGCCGCGTCGTCTCCTAAGCGAGGGTGCCAAGCCATACGATATGCGATCTTGGGCAACTCTAGAGGCGCAGCCAGGAGGCGGACGTTCGCGACCGGGGCGAGCCGCTTGGCCAAAAGACGCGCTGTCGTACAGATCATGCTGGTTCGCGATGCCGCGAGAATCGCTGACAGTTGATAGGGCGAGCGGTATTCGATGCGCCGTTCGCATCCGTTGGCTGCCAGGGCGCGCTCGATCCACGGTTGATCACCGTCTTTCCCGATAGTAACGACTGCGTGCCCGTACTCAACGTAGCGCTTCACCGTCAGGCGCGCCCGAAGAGGATGGTTTTTAGCAACGACGCAGACGAATTCATCGGTGAAGAGCGGCTTGCTTTCGAATGGCTCCGGCGGCTGGACACCGATCAGAGCCAGATGTATGCGGCCTGCTTCGATATCGTTGAAGACCCGATCATTCCAGGGTACGACTTCGATTCGCACGGATGGTGCAGCTTTCGCAATGCGTTCGAGTAACATCGGAATGAGAACCGCCGCGGCGTAATCGGTTGTGGCGATGCAGATGCGGTCCGTGCTTGTCGCCGGGTCAAACTGATTGCCGCGTACCGCCGCGTCCAAACGCGGTAGCAGAGCTCGCAGGTCGACGAGCAACTGATCGCCGCGAGGGGTGCGTTCGTGTGCGGCGCCGCAGCGCACGAGAAGTTCGTCGTCAAGTGCGCTTCGGAGGCGCCCTAGCGCTCGACTCATCGCCGACTGGCTCATGTTGCAGCGGTGAGCCGCACGCGTCACGTGGCGCTCGTCAAGGAGCGCATAGAGCAGCTCAACGAGGCTTAGGTCTAGATTTCGGATATGCGGAAATTGCATAGTCGGCATCTCAAACGTGCATTCCGCGAATGGTGTGCTTTTGCCTAGGGCTGGGAAAGACGCCTACTGGTGACGCGGTCGAAACCACTCTGATCGTGGAAAGCTGTTCTTGATGATGAATCGCCCGGGCCGTCCCGATGTGGCAGCGCTCTCGAGTGTGTTTTGCACGGGGCAGTTCGCCGGCATGATGCTCGCTATAGCGGTCGCCCAAGTGGCAACGGCGGATCTTCCCGAAGAGAGTTGGACGTTGCGGCAACAAGCCGACGACGCACTCTTTCGTAAGGTTATGCCGCTCGTATTTGCTTTAAATATCTTGACGTTAGGGATTGCGTTCTCTAGAGCAAAAAAGCAACAGAGGACGTATTTCGGTGCCGCAGGCCTCTTCTTCGTCGGCACGGTCGCTGACACTATGTTGGTCAATGTGCCGATCAACGTAACGATTTCGAAGTGGACGGCGGGCGATGCGCCGGAGAACTGGAGGATCGAGCGCGACAAGTGGCTGCAAGGTCACTGGCTCCGAACCGCTTTTGGCACGTTGTCCTTTGTTCTTTGCGCTGTCGCCATGAAGAGCTAAAACCTTGAAAATATTTGTTGTCGGCGGCACGGGGCTGGTGGGCTCGGTCGTTGTTCAGGAATTGCTACGCCGGAACGCCGACGTTCGGGTTCTCGTGCGCGATGCGAAGACAGCCACGCCGAGCGGCGTCGAAATCGCGGTTGGCGATTTGCTGGATCCGCCGGCTGTCGAACGTGCGATGAAGGGTGCCGACAAGCTGTACCTGCTCAACGCAGTGACACCGGACGAGCTTACGCAGGCACTCATCGTCTTCGATTTGGCAAAGCGGCAGAAGCTCGCACACGTTGTGTACCATTCCGTGTATCGCGTTGACGACTTTCTTGATGTGCCGCACTTCGCATCGAAATTTGCGGTCGAGTGCGCCCTTCGCCAATTCGATGTTCCGTGGACGATCCTGCGGCCAAACTACTTCTTTCAGAACGATGCGAGCTTACGCGACTCGTTGACCGTTTCGGGCGTCTACCCACAGCCGCTCGGTGACACGGGCATCTCTGCAGTCGACGTGCGCGATATCGCTGAAGCCGCCGCGATCACGCTGACGACCGTAGGTCATGAGGGTAGGGTTTACAACCTGAATGGTCCAGCGCTCCTAAGCGGGCCCAAAG
>PKWF01000088.1 GCA_003133185.1 Vulcanimicrobiota bacterium
GCCTCTTCGTCTACAGCACCGCGCCGGTTGGACCCGCGGTCCGTTTAGTCGCACGACCGAATGTCCTGCGGGCGGTTCCAGGTGCCGAAGTTCCGATGCGCGTCGCGGCGGTCGACGCCGCGAATCACGTTGCGGCCGGGGATGCGCCGATTCGAGTTAGCGTCTCTCCCTCGTCGCTCGGAGAGTATCGAAACGGGGAGTTCGTCGCGTTCCATCCCGGCTTCGGTCATCTTCTCTTACGCGGCGATAATTTAAAGGGCGAGGTTGCGGTTGAGGTCGATGCAACACCGGCCCGCACGCGAATTACACCCGCGCGGCCGAACGTCGATTCCAATTCGATCATCGCGTTGCTGCCACATGCCTATGACGCGCAGGGTTATCCGCTCGAGCTGCCCGCCTCGCTGGCGTGGAAAGCCACCGCGGGTTCGATCGATACACGCGGTTTGTTCCACGCAGGAACGCACGATGCCGATGTGACCGTTCGAATCGGAGATGCATTGGCGGTCGCGCGGGTCACGGTGGGATCGCACGACGAAGCGTTGCCCTTTGCACAGCTCGCCCACTTCGTAACGATTCCACGTGGGGGCCAGGGCGAGCTCGACAAGGATGCCGGTTGTAGCGGTTGCGTCGAGTTGCGCTTCTCGTTTTCCGGAAACGAGCGCGCCGCCTATGCCATGGCCGACGTACCCCTCCCCAATGGCACGATCGGCATCACGTTCGATCTGCAAGATGACGGCAGCGCGG
Organism: Vulcanimicrobiota bacterium; assembly: GCA_003133185.1. Taxonomy (GTDB): domain Bacteria; phylum Vulcanimicrobiota; class Vulcanimicrobiia; order Vulcanimicrobiales; family Vulcanimicrobiaceae; genus Cybelea; species Cybelea tyrphae. The sequence goes on from PKWF01000088.1 coordinate 745, forward strand.
CGCGGCTGCGCGTCGCGTTACGGAATGAAATCAACGAGGACGTCTTGCTCGATGCAACCCAGCTCGGCGAGGCCGGGTGGAGAAAGGTCGTCGTGCGCTTTCCTCCCGATTCGCAAGCGTCGCGCCTGATCGCGATCTACGTGCTTCCATCCAAAGGCATCGAGCTTTCCGAGGGGGGCGTAGTCCTAAGAAACGTTCGCGCGATCGTCGCGGGCCACTAGCGGCCGTCGGACTCCCAGTCCCACGAGTCCACCGAGCACGAGCAGGGTGCCGATCGTGACGACTGAGCTATTGGGGATCGAGATCACCTCGATCTCGGGATAGCTCGTAACTTCCGCTCGCAGCCAGAGGCCGCCGGCGTGCACCGCCGTACCACCGGCACTCAACGCAATAGCATGCGGCAATGGCCGTTCGCTTTCGTCGTCTACGGCGAAAAGAACGGCGGCTTGGCCGAAGGCACTGGGATCGTGCAGCACAACGGCCGCCTCTGCGGGAGCGAACAGGATCGCCTTCACGACGCGCCTCGCGGCCGGAACGTTGAAAGAGTCGAAAGGCAAATCCATTCCATCGATCGTTTGCCGCGCTTGCATCAACAGCACCGGCGACAGAAAGACACTTCCATTCGGCTGGGTAACCGTTAGCCGGTTGCCAAGAAGATCGCGAACCTCGACGTCGACGACGTCGCGCGGCACCGCACGAAGGATGAAGCTCCCGGCATTCCGCGCTCGCGCGCCGATTTCTAGCGGCGCGTGCAAAGCCCGGTCGAGCATCACAACGACGGGTGCGGTTCGATCTTCGCCGGCGAGCGGAAAGGCTAGCGTGCCGAGCTCTTCAACGCGAACTCGTTCGCCTGGAGCGCCCACGACGTCGCGATTGTCCGGCGCAAAGAGCCCGCTAGCCACGCCGGCCAGTCCGGCCGCGGCCGCACCAAACGCGACGGCGAGAATCGCCAATCGCGAGCGCGAGCACTGCGCCGCCTTCCATTGCTTTCGCCCGTTAACGACAACGACGATCGCGAGCGCAGTCAGCGCGACGTTGTACCAACCGGCGTGGTACGCCGGCCGGCCCGGCAGCCAAATCTCTACGACGACGGCGACGGTAACGACCAACGCCGTCGACAGAAACCAAATCAATGCGCGCGCACCGCAGCCACCGCCGCCCGCATTTCGTCGAACGTCAACGGGCCATCGAATGCGCGAATCACGATGCCTTCACGATCGAGAATGACGGTCGTCGGTAAGCCCAGTGCATTGTACGTGCGTCCGTATTGCTGAGTGCCGTCGACCCAGATCGGGAAGCGGATTCCCAACGAGTCGGCAAAGGCTCGCGCTCGTTGGGGCGATTCACCTTCGTTGACGCCCACGACTTCGATGCCGCGTCCGGCCTCGGCTTCCGCTAAGCGCTGAAGGTCCGGCATCTCGGCTCGGCAGGGCGGACACCACGACGCCCACAGGTTCATCACGATCAGGGATCCGCGATACTCCCGCAGCGAAACTGTTCGCCCGCGATCGTCGCGTAAATCGAAGATCGGTGCCGGTTGCCCGGCCAGGCCGCTTGGACCGCCGGCCGCCGCTCGCTGGGTAACGAAGTATGGCTCCCCTACGTAGACGGCGAGAGCCAACGCCAGCGCGACGGCCGGCCAAATGATATAGCGATGCACTGGTCAGCGCGATTCTTCCGGCACGCAGCGCGAGTAGCCTGTACCTAGGAGCCTGTCTCCTCCAGACGAACGGCGACGGCGTGCCTGCCAAGATTCTTGACGGACGCGCGCTCGCCGCCGATTTGCGCACGGAGCTGGTCGCGCGCACGAACGTGCTGCGCGAGCGCGGGCTTGCGCCGAAGCTCGCCATCGTCTTCGTCGGAGAGAATGAGTCCAGCCTCGCGTACGTGCGCAATCTCGCGCGAACGGGAGAGCGCGCCGGCATTGGCGTCGTGGTCTCGCACCTTCCGGCCAACGCGTCGGTCGAGGAGGTGCGCGCGAAACTCGAAGAGCTTCGTGACGACCCAACGGCGCACGGCGTCATGCTGCAGCAGCCGCTGCCGCCGCATCTTTCCATCCGCGAAATCGCCGACGCAATTCCGCCGCATAAGGACGTCGACGGTGCGCATCCCACCAACCAAGGCCACTTGGCTTTCGGAAGCGGAACGGAATACGTGCCCGCAACGCCGGCCGCCGTGATGTTGCTGCTCGAGCGGAGCCCGCATTGGCCGCTCCGAGGGCGGCGTGCGGCGATCGTCGGGCGCTCCATCGTCGTCGGGGCGCCGGTCGCGATGCTGATGCTCGCGCAAAATGCGACGGTTACCGTCTTGCATAAAGAATCGTCCGCGCTGCAGCCCTATGTCAAGCTCGCCGAGATCGTGGTGGTCGCCACCGGCGTACCGGGGTTGATCCGCGGCGAAGACCTGATGCCGGGCGCTACGGTTATCGACGTCGGAACGACGCTCGTGGACGGCGTTCTACGCGGCGACGTCGACTTTGAAAGCGCCGTCGCCGTCGCCGGCGCAATCACACCGGTTCCCGGCGGCGTGGGCCCGGTTACAAACGTTGCGTTGCTCCGCAACGTCGTCAAGGCAACGGAATACGCGGCGGCAGGTCGCTAGTTACGGAGCGCCCAAAGCGCGTGACGATGAAGCCGTCCGCGCACGATCTCGACGCCATGCATTCCGCACCCCATCCGCTTCTGCTCGAACTCGAGCAACACGGCCGCACCGACGGCGTCCCCGTCGTTTCGCGCGAATCGGGACGTCTTCTTTCGACGCTCGTCACGGCGATGCAAGCAAGTCGGATTCTGGAGGTCGGCACGGCCTACGGCTACGCGACGCTGTGGATGGCGCTCGCGCAGCCGCGGATGGGAAGAATTTGGACGGTCGACTCGGACGCGAGCCGAACCGACGTCGCCCGCTCTTATTTCCACCGCGCCGGCGAAGACGACTTCATCGAGGTATTCAATACTCCGGCGCTGGAGTTGCTGGAAAACTTTCCGCATCGCAACCTGGATATCGCGTTCGTCGCCGCCAACGAGGGGGAGTATCGCGCGTATCTCGAGCTGCTGATTCCCATGCTCAAGCTCTCCGGACTCCTTATTTTCGACCATGCTCTGCGTGCGCCGCGCGATTTTAACGAAGCGTTCCTGCGGCACCCCGATCTGGATGCGACGATGCTTGGGCTAGACGATGGGATCGCCATCGGCGCGCGCCGGAAATGACGAACCCCGAGCTTTTCAAGCACGCGATGCGCCACGTCCCCACGGGCGTCACCGTGGTTACCAGCCTCAAGGACGGCGAACCTCGCGGGATTACCGTCAATTCATTTGCAAGCGTTTCGCTCGATCCGCCCTCGCTCTTGATCTGCGTCAATCGCGAGGCGCGAAGCTACTTATTCATTTCGACGTCTCGCATCTTCTGCGTCAACGTGCTGGCGGGCAACCAACGCAGCCTCGCCGAGCATTTTTCGGGAAAGGTCCGAGAGCTTCAGTTTGCCGACGTCGGGTACGCTATCGACGCCACCGGCGCGCCGGTGCTCGACGGCTCGATCGCACATTTCGATTGCGAGGTCGCGCAGGAGTACAGCGTCGGCTCGCACTCGATTCTGATCGGAAACGTCCTCTCGTGCAAATCGCGGCCCGGTTCGCCGCTGGGATACTTCAACGGCGGCTTCCACGACTTCGGAATCCACGTCGACTAAAGGAAGCCTGACATTGCCGCGATGGGAGACGTTCGAGGCCGGTCCGCTGGCGTGCAACTGCACGATCGTCGCCGACGAGCGCACCGGTGAGGCAATCGTCGTCGACGGGGGCGGCGGCGTTGACGAAGTCGTCTCACGTCTGCGTAAAAATAACTGGCATGCAAAGCTGCTCGTGCACACGCACGCTCACATCGATCACATCGGCAACGTTGGGCGGCTCCGCGAGCTGACCGCGGGGAGCGCCTTGCTTCATCCGGCCGATTTGCCGCTCTATCATACGCTCGCGCTGCAGGCACGCTGGCTCGGTCTGGTCGACGCGCCGGCCGTCGTGACGCTTGACGGCGACTTGCACGATGGCGACGTGCTCCAAGCTGGAGCGGTGCGCCTCGAAGTGCTGCACACGCCGGGGCATACCCCCGGAAGTCTCTCCTTCGCACTGCGCGGTGACGCAGAGACGA
>PKWF01000170.1 GCA_003133185.1 Vulcanimicrobiota bacterium
CGATCATCGCGAAGATGAACGCTACAACGGCAGCGGGCCGGATCCGTCCAGGTGCGAAGGCCGCGGCAGCTCGGCGTCCTGCGCGATCAGCTTCAACAAAGAAGAAGCGGTAAGCGGCTCACCGTAACCAGCTTCGGTCGAGATCTTGGAGATATTGATGAGCGCCGGGGTTGAAGCTGCCATATCAAACTGATACTNNCCCCGGAGATGCGCACCAATTGATGCACGTCATCGAGATCGAGGCTGACGCGTTGCTCGCCGAAACGCACGCGCAGGCGCAGCGGTTTCTCCAGCCTCACGATTTTCACCGCGCCTTTTCCGAGAATCGATTCGAGACGTTTGGTGCCTTCGAGCAGCCGTCGATGGAACAGCGTCAGCGAAGCTTCCGCGTCCTCGGGAACCACTTCGGCCGGCGCGTCGCCGGCCCCATCGATCGCGCGGCCGATATCGCGGCGTGCGCGAAGCCGCGTTGCGGCTTCAACGATCGGGTTTTGGGCGGTGAACTCGGGCTTCATCGGATCGGCCATGATTGCTACGGGACACTTACGGAAACGAGCACGGCGCAGTCCTGCGACTGCGCCGTGNNGGGGCTTGCAGCCATCGCCGGGGCGGTCATGAGGAACGCCGCTGCGAGGATTGATGCGAGGGTCTTGGTCATAGCAATATACCTCCTTCCATAGCAAAATACGGGAACGTCTTGCGGTGTGAGAACGCCGCGACGTGTGCTCCGTTACGTCCTAAAAACGCAACGACGGCTCAGGAAGTTCGCAGCTTTGGGGCGCTCCCCTGTCTACTTCCCCTTGCCAACCATGGCGCGGGAGATGACCAAGCGCTGGATTTGCTGGGTGCCCTCGTAAATTTGCGTGATTTTGGCGTCGCGCATCATCCGCTCGACCGGGTAGTCCGACGAGTATCCGAATCCGCCAAGCACCTGCACCGCGTCGGTCGTAACGGACATCGCGACGTCGCCGCACTTGAGCTTGGCCATCGAGGCCCAGAGCGAGACGTCGGGCGCGCCCTCGTCGCACTTGCGCGCCGCTACATAAAGCAGCAATCGCGCCGATTCGACCTCGGTCTTCATATCGGCGAGCATGAATCCGACGCCTTGATGTTGACCGATCGGCTTGCCGAACGCTATGCGTTCCTTTGCGTACGTTGTCGCATACTCAAGTGCGCCGGCGGCAATGCCGAGTGCTTGTGCCGCGATGCCGGGGCGGGATTTGTCGAGTACCTTCATCGCGATCTTGAAGCCCTCGCCCTCTTCGCCCAGCCGATTCGCCGCTGGAATCTCGCAGTTGTCGAAGACGAGTTCCACGGTGGGTGAACCGCGGATCCCCATCTTTTTCTCCTTCTTGCCGACGATGAAGCCTTTCGTGCCTTTCTCGACGACGAAAGCCGAGACGCCGCGCGAGCCCGCGCTAGGATCGGTAACGGCAAAAACGCACACCACATCGGCGACGCTGCCGTTGGTAATCCAAATTTTTTGACCGTTGAGCACGTAGGTGTCGCCGTTGCGCACGGCGCGTGTGCGCATCGAGCCGAGCGCATCGGAACCGCTCGAGGCTTCGGTCAACGCATATGCGGCGATCTTCTTCCCCGATGCAATGTCGGGGAGAAAGCGCTTCTTTTGCTCCTCGCTTCCGCCGATCAGAATCGGGAGCATCCCGAGCTCTTGCACCGCGACGATCAGCGAACTCGACGCACAGGCCTTCGCGATCTCTTCGACCACCTTCACGTACGTCACGAAGGTGCCTCCGAGGCCGCCGTACTCTGACGGAATGGGAATGCCGAGCAGGTCGTTCTGCGCGAAGAGTTCTTTGATGTCCCAGGGGAACTCGCCGGTAGCATCGATCTCGGCGGCGCGCGGAGCGATCTTTTCAGCGACCAGCTCGCGCACCATCTCCAGAATCATCGTCTCTTCGTCGTTGCTTGCAATTTCGGGTGGTGCCGTTGTCATAGTCACACTATCTTCCACGAAGGCAGGGCCCGTTCCGTCGGCGCATTAGGCGGGATGGAGAAGGTCTATGCGTCCTGCCCCGAGGCGGTGGCCGACATTTCCAGCGGCAGCTCCATCGCGGTGGGCGGATTTGGGCTCAACGGGATTCCGCACAATCTCATCGAGGCATTGCTCGAACAAGGCGCATCCGGTCTCGTGACCGTCTCGAACAACTGCGGCGTCGACGGCTGGGGGCTGGGGGTCCTGCTGGACAACCGCCGGATTGCGCGCACGACCGGATCGTACGTCGGTGAAAATCGCGAGTTCGAGCGCCAATACCTCAGCGGCGAACTCGAAGTCGAGCTCGTGCCCCAGGGGACCTTGGCCGAACGTCTGCGTGCCGGCGGCTGCGGCATTCCGGCCTTTTACACGCCTGCTGGGGACGGCACGCTCGTTGCCGACGGTGGCTTGCCGTGGCGCTATCGCGTCGACGGCAGCGTAGCGGTCGCTTCGCCGAAGAAAGAGACGCGCGTCTTTAACGGACGCGAGTACGTGATGGAAACCGGAATCGTCTGCGATTACGCATTGGTCCGCGCGTCGGCCGGCGATCGTGCGGGTAATCTCGTCTTTCACAAGGCGACGCGTAACTTCAACCCGCTGTGCGCGATGGCGGGGAAGATCACGATCGCTGAAGTGGAGGAGCTCGTCGAGCCGGGGGCGATCGATCCGGAGAACGTGCATCTTCCCGGCGTGTTCGTGCAGCGCATCGTACACGTCGGCCCCCAAGGCAAACGCGTCGAACGCATAACGACGAGAAAACTCCCAGTGTCATCCTGAGCTATGTCATGCTGAGCCTGTCGAAGCACGAAGGATGACTGAGGAAAAACTATGGCATTAACGCGCACGCAACTCGCCGCCCGCGTCGCGCAGGAGCTGCGCGACGGACAGTACGTCAATCTCGGCATCGGGCTGCCGACGCTGGTGCCAAACTACGTGCCGCCGGACGTCACCGTGACGTTGCAGAGCGAGAACGGCATTTTGGGAATGGGCCCGTACCCGTTTGAAGGCGAAGAAGACGCCGATTTGATCAATGCGGGCAAAGAGACCGTGACGGTGCTTGCGGGCGCGTCGTTCTTCGATTCGGCGCTTTCGTTCGGCATGATTCGAGGCGGACACATCGATCTGGCCGTTCTCGGTGCGATGCAAGTCTCAGAGCGCGGCGATCTCGCAAACTGGATGATTCCNNGGCAAGATGGTCAAAGGCATGGGCGGCGCGATGGATCTCGTTCACGGTGCAAAGCGCGTAATCGTGATGATGGAACACGTTGCCAAAGGCAACGTTCACAAGATCGTCCGGACCTGTTCGCTGCCGCTCACCGGCAGACGCGTCGTCAACCGGATCATTACCGACCTCGGAATGCTGGATGTCGGCGCGAACGGGCTGATTCTGCGCGAACTGGCTCCCGGCGTCAGCGTCGACGAGATCCAATCGGCGACGGAACCGCAGTTGGAAGTTCCGGTCCAGCCGATGATCATGGAGATCCCGCCGGTTTAAGACAAAACTACGCCGATAATCCGGCGAACTGGGTGCGATAGAGTCGAGAATAAAGGCCGCCGCGCGCAAGCAACGTCGCGTGGCGGCCGGACTCTACGATTCGGCCACGGTCCACCACGAAGATGACGTCGGCGGTCAAGACCGTGGAAAGCCGGTGTGCGATGACGAGGCTCGTGCGGCCTCGCAGGACGACATCCAGCGCCTTTTGGATCGCCGCTTCGTTCTCGTAGTCCAGCGAGCTGGTCGCTTCGTCGAGAATCAAAATCCGCGGATCCTTGAGCAGGACGCGTGCGATCGCCAAGCGCTGGCGCTCTCCGCCCGATAGCTTGTGACCTCGCTCGCCGACGACCGTCTGGTAGCCATCCGGCAATGCGGCGATGAAGTCGGCGATGTTCGCGGCACGCACGGAGGCGTCGAGCTCGGCATCGGTCGCATCGGGCTTGCCGTAGCGAAGATTGTTTGCAATCGTGTCGTGGAAGAGATACGTCTCCTGCGTGACGATTCCGATGTCGCGCCGCAGCGAGTCGAGCGTCACGCCGCGCAGATCGTGCCCGTCGATCAGCACGCGGCCGCTCTGGGGATCGTAGAAGCGCGGCACGAGCTGGGTGATCGTCGTCTTACCGGCGCCGGACGGCCCAACGAATGCCGCGACCTCTCCCGGCCGTACGTGGAAGGAGATGTCGTCGAGCACCTCGCGCGTCCCGTCGTAAGAGAACAGCACGTTCTCGAAGGCGATCTCGCCGGTAACCTCGGGCAGGGCGATCGCTCCCGGCGGATCGTACTCCTCCGTCGTCATGTCCAGATATTCGAAGATGCGTTCGAAGACCGCAAGGGCGCTGACGATTTGTATTTGAATCCCCGCAAGCGCCGCGGCGGGACCATAAAGCCGGCCTTGAATAAACGAGACGAACGCCACGATGACGCCGACTTGCAGCCCCGTCGCGATCGAGAGCCAGCCCCCACCGAACCAGACCA
>PKWF01000239.1:0-165 GCA_003133185.1 Vulcanimicrobiota bacterium
TCATCGAAGAAGGCAAGCGCGCGGCAAAAGCTCAGAAGCGCGCGAGCTAAGTTATCCCGGCTTGGGACACGCCTAAGCCTTTTCGTCTTTGCAGTCGTCGCGGTCGGCGCGGGAAGCGTAGGGGCTTATCCAATGCCCCTTAAGCCCATGCCGAAACCGTCGCCG
>PKWF01000239.1:204-3695 GCA_003133185.1 Vulcanimicrobiota bacterium
GGACCGTCGCGCCGGCGGGCGCGCTCGGTCAAATCCGTATCGTGGCCGTCTCGGGATCGGATATCGAGGACAAGTACGGCTTCGTGGACATTTTCTTCGAACCGCTCGCGTTGCCCGATGGTCGCGTCTTGCCGTTGCGCGCTCCGGTGGCACGTCTCGAGCCGCGCGATTCCCTCGGACACGAAAGCACGGTCGAGGCCGAAGACACCGTAGGCGATATCTTTGTGCCGTACTACACCCTATGGCAGATCTTCCGCCACGGAAAGAATTTCGTGCTGAGCCCCGGCTCCGAACTTCCGGCGCGAACCGAAGCGACGATCACTTCCCAGGCCAACGGAACCATCGCGATCGTCACGCCGCGCCCCTTGCCGCAGAGTTCAGAGGTTCCCGACGCGACCTTTCCGCTGTCGCCGCTAGCGACGCCGCTCCCGACGGCCGTCCCCGTTCCGAAGATCAGATACACGCCGTCGCCTTCGCCCTCCCCAATCGCGACCGCGACGCCGACGCCCTAGGAAGCACGATGTTTTTGGCCGTGCTTCGGGAAAAGAGGGCCGGGAAAGGGAGGTTCTGCTCGTGTTGATTCGCCTAACCTGCGCGCTTGCAGCCATCGCGCTGACCACGATCCCCGGCTTCGCCGCTACGCCGTCACCCGGCCCGTCGCTCTCGCCCGTGCCCCAGGGCACCGAAGTGGCCTTCGTCCAGATGATTCAAAAAGATCTGACGGCTCGCTTCCCGACGCCGGCGGACGCCGTGAAGGCCGGCTACTTCCGATATACCAACGAAGACGAAGACGGCGCGATCAGCTACGCCAACCTGCAGTGGCAGAGCGGGAGTCCCAAGGCACCCAGTCAGCTCTGGTACGACGTGCACGGGAACTTGCTCGGCGCCGATTTCTCAGTGCTGCAGAGCGCCGCGCCGGCACCGCCCCAAGTCTGGGGCGTCAACTACCGCCGTTGGGTCTCGTTTCGCGAGCACGTCCATTACGTTCTCGCGGGCCCGAACGGTACGGAGACGTACGGCGCCACTAGCGTGAAGAAGTTCGCCGCGGCGGGCGGCAACGTCGATAATCCGCAGCCCGAGACGGTCGTCAAGATGGGTAAAGCCAAGGACGTAGCCGCCGTGACGCGCGTCTTCCTCTTCCCTTCGATCTGGGATCTCATCGTCTGGATCAAACCGAATCCCAGCGGTGCGTTCGCTGACAAAAACCCGGACGTTATACCCAGCGCCAACGCCGAAAAACCCGACTAGGAAACTCCCTAAGTACGTGCGTTAGTAGCCGCGAATACCGTTTGGCGAACCCCAGCCACCTGGACCTGAATAATATTTCTTGTACCTGCCATCGCCGCAGAGGTAGTTCGGGCAACCGCCACTACCGCTGGGATGATGGAAATACTTCCTGTGCTGTTTTTGCGTCGCCGTCCAGAAGTTTTTCCCGCCATCCTGACTCGTCGCGTTCCCTGCGAGCCCGATAACGCCGGCGCTGAACGGTGAGGCTGCGCTGGTGCCGCACACATCGAACCAGCCGCCGTAGAGGTCGCTATATTCAGAAACACCAGGCGAGCAGCCGGCCTCCGACGAGATGTCACCCACGGTTCGATACGAGCAATCCGGATCGTGCTGCCATGAAGGCTTCGGCACACCGGTAGCGCAACCGCCGCCGGCGCCGGCCCAGAGTGATTCTGAGTACTTTGTGCCGCTTACGGCAAGCTGGGTGCCGCCGACCGCGATCACGCTGTCGAAAACCGCTGGCGCGCCGATTTGGCCGTACCCGCTGTCGCCGGTCGCGGCAAGATACGCGATGCCCGGCGTGTCGAAATAATTCTGGAAGTTCGGGTCGCCGCAGTCGGAGCTGCCGAGGCAGCCCCAGCTGTTGCTGAGGATCGTCGCGCCTAGCGTCACGGCCTCGGCTTCGGCAGCCTCGAAGTCGCTGATCGCGCTCCCGGCTTCCATGAGGAACACGGTGCATTTCGGACATGAGGCCGCGACCATCTCGATGTCGAGGTCCGTCTCGACGCACCAGCCGTAATCCTCACAACTGGGAGGATAGTTACTCTGTTGCCCCTCCTCGTTATACTTCACGAGGGTGCCCGTTCCGAGCCCAAACTGGCTGCGGTACGTTGCGAAGGTTGTAGCGGCGTCCGGGTCGTCGCCGGCCTCGATGACGGCGACGATCTGTCCCGATCCTTTTCCTAGCGAGCCGGTAAGTTTGTAGGCCGTCTCGAGTTGGCTTGGCGTCCAACCGCAACTCGACGGACTGCAGCCAGAGAGGGGGGATATCCCGTTCTTCTCAGAGATGAGCGCGAAACAGCTCGGCTTGCCGACCACTTGCGGGCACGCGGCGCGCGCGAGATGCTCGGCCTGTGTCGTCGCAGCGGGCGCCCCGATCGGCGGCTGCGTGTCATCCTGAGCCTGTCGAAGGGCGGTGCACGCCGGCAGCAAGACGAAAGCACCGCAGCTAAATGCTAACGCGCCGAAGTTCGAAATCTTCATCTGCCTTTGCTCCTCGCTCCATAGACGAATTCGTGGTTTCGGATCTTCGCCAACCGGCGGCGGGAAACTCCCGTTCCCCGACTATTTCTTAGGAACGCAGTAGGTTTGCGCGGCGATGTAGGCGATGTCGACGGCCTGGTCTTCCGAACGATCGATTACAGCGCGCTGGTTGTCGAAGTGCAACCAGCTTTTGCTGTCGCGCATGGCGGGTGCCTCGGTCATCTCGCGTTCGCTAAAGCCGCCCATGGCCGGGTTGGCCCGCGCGATGTTGTAGTTGAGCATCGCCTGATACAAGTGCATTAGGTCGATAGCGAGCTGGCGCTGGTGGTCGTAGGCGGTTTGCAAATCCCACACGGCCTGCGTGACCTGTGCCTTCGCCTTCGGGTCGGTTGTGAGCGCGGCGCCGTCTTGCAATTGGCCGATGTTCTTCGAAATTCCGGCCAGCGAGTTGTTGAGCGTCGTTTCCTGGTGTTCGATCGCATCGCGCACGTGTAAATACTGCTCGACGTAGTCCGTCTGGTGAAAGACCATGTTGAGCGTATCCAGCTGCACGCTCGTGCCGTCGAGAACGCGGTCGTTGGCCAGCATCGGCAGCATCGCACCGTTGAAGTGATCGGCAAGTGAGTTGCAGTACGGCGATGAGATCACCGTCACGATAGTTGGGAGCTCGCGCTCGGCGGGTGAGGCCGACGGCGATGGGCTCGACATTACTACGGCGAGAAGGGCGGTCAATAAATTCAGCATCAGCATAGTTAGAAAAACCTGAGGGAGGGAGGGCTACTCGTTCGTCCAGTAATCCTTGAGCGCTTTACCGCGCGAGGGGTGACGAAGCTTGCGCAACGCCTTCGCTTCGATCTGCCGGATTCGCTCGCGCGTGACGCCGAACTCCTGGCCAACTTCCTCGAGCGTTCGCTGATGGCCGTCCTCCAAGCCGAATCGTAAGACGAGGACCTTCCGTTCGCGCTCGGTGAGATTCTGAAGGACGTCCTGCATCTTCTCTT
>PKWF01000281.1 GCA_003133185.1 Vulcanimicrobiota bacterium
GCCGCAATGAGAAAGTGCACGCGCATGTTCGGCTGCGTGCGCGTCGCATAGATTATTCCTTCGAAGGCATGATGAAACGAACGGAAAAACCGGCTGCGCTCGACGGGAAGATAGTGCGGTTCGCGTTTTCCTCGCTCGTCTGCAGGCTGATGCATCACGTTTTAGAGGCGTAGGGCCATGGCAGTGCGATAGCTTCAGCCAGCCGCCGCTCCTCACGCTCCATCGCGCGCCGTTGCTCGGCGAGCTCGTGATCGTGGCCCATGAGATGCAGCAGCCCGTGAATCAGNNGCCGCAGGCGTCCCCGGCCCGTCCATCGGAAAGCTCAGAACGTCGGTCGGCGTATCCTTCCCTCGATAAGCGCGGTTGAGCGCGCGTATGGCTTCGTCGCCGATCAACGTCAGCGATAGCGCGCCGGATTCTTCCATCGCGCAGAGCAAACGCTTAGCGGTGGAGACCAGCGCGCGCCCGTCGACGCCGCTGCGGCGCACGTCATTTCGGTAGTGGATCACTTGCATATGCGCGGACGATTCGCGCCACAAGCGGATGACGAACGATGTCGAGGTCGCCGAGCTCCACCACGCTGACGTCTTCGATGTCGCGCAGCCGAGCCGCCGCCGTTCGAAGACCGCTACGCTGCCCCGCCGGAAGATCGATTTGCGTTACATCTCCGGTTACGACCATCTTCGAGCCGCTGCCCAGGCGCGTAAGAAACATCTTGAGCTGGTCCTCGGTCGCGTTCTGCGCCTCGTCGAGGATCACGAACGCGTCGGAGAGCGTTCGTCCGCGCATGTAGGCCAGCGGCGCTACTTCCAGCGTACCGCGTTCCATGTATTTGCCGACGAGCGAGTCGTCGAGCAGCTCGCCCAGCGCATCGAAGAGCGGGCGCATATAAGGGTCGACCTTTTCGCGCAGGTCGCCGGGGAGAAAGCCCAGACGCTCGCCGGCTTCGACCGCGGGCCGCGAGAGAATCACGCGCGAGGCTTCCCGGCGCTTGAGCGCCCGGACCGCCATGACGATGGCGAGATACGTCTTTCCGGTGCCGGCCGGACCGATCCCGATGGTAAGCGTCGATTCTTCGATCGCGCGCACGAACTGACGCTGGCCGGGCGTCCGCGGTCGCACCTCGCGTCCGCGTTCCGTACGCAACAGCGTCGTCGGCAACGCGACCGCCGCATGGTGCGTTGCGGAGTCCGAGAGCGCCAACGCAACGTCGTCCGGCGTTATGTGCGCGCCTCCGACCGCCGCATCGAGCACCCGCCGCACGACGTTTTCGGCTCGCGTTACGGCGGCGTCCTCGCCGGCAAGCAGCAACCGGTCGCCGTCGGCATGGACGGCAACGCCCAGGGTCGCTTCAATGGCGGACAGATTGCGATCGTACTCTCCAAAGAGGCGCACGCGGTCGGAGAGCTTCTGCAGATCAATGGATCGTTGCGCGGTCAACCCTACCGGTATTCGTCATTTAAGCCCCGGGGCTTTCCGAGCACTTCCGCGGCGATGACCGCCCGGACCAGCTCGGGCCCGCTCCCAAAGAATGAGCGCTGTCTGGCCCTGTGCGCTGGGGGTGCGGCCGGAGGCTCACTGCGCGGGGCAGATACCGGGCGTGGCGGAGCTGGACGCGGCTGCGGCGGCCGCGGCGACGACACGGGGGTCTGCACTTGAGCCTGCGCCCGGGCCTGTAGTGCCTGGACGAGCCGCTGTTGGGCCGCGGCCGCGGGCGTCGGCGGTACTTGCGGCCGCCGCGCTTGCGACCCGGCCGCCGCCTGACGCCGCGCGCTGGAAACCATGCTCCCGATCACGCCGATCACCAAGAAGCCCACCCAGACGAGGATGCCGACGTCGCGCATCGCGCCGCCCTACTTGTTGGCCGGACCCGTGAGCGGCGGAGGCTGTTGCTGCGAGTCGGTCGCCGCTTCGGTCGAGGCGCCGATCGAGGAGCGCATCTCGGTATCCGCCTGAACGTTCTTGAGTCGATAGTAATCCATCACGCCGAGATTGCCGCTGCGAAACGCTTGGGCGATGGCTTGGGGAATCGTGGCCTCGGCTTCAACGACCTTTGCGCGCATCGCTTGCGTCTCAGCCTTCTGTTCCTGCTCGGCTGCCTGCGCCGCATATTGCCGCTCTGCCGCTTTTGCCTGCGCGATCCGGCGATCGGCCTCGGCCTGACTCGTCTGCAGCTCGGCGCCGATATTTTTGCCGACGTCCACGTCGGCGATGTCGATGGAAACGATCTCGAATGCCGTGCCGGCGTCGAGCCCCTTGGCAAGGACNNACTCCTTCGCCGACGCGTGCGATGATCGTCGGCTCGCCGGCGCCGCCGACGTAGCGATCCAAGTTGCTGCGAACCGTGATCCGCGCTTTGACGTTGAGCTGGATCCCGTTCTGAGCGACGCCTTGAAAGGTCGGCGTTTCGATGACCCGCGGGGTCACCGAGGTTTGCAGCGCCTCGAGCACGTTGCGTCCGGCCAAGTCGATTGCCGCCGCGCGCTGCCATTCCAAGGGAATCTGAGCGCGTTGCGCGGCGATCATGGCCAGTGTCACGTTCTCGACGTTTCCGCCGGCAAGAAAGTGCGATTGCATCTGGTCGACCGTGAGATCCAGGCCCGCCTTGCGCGCTCGCACGTAGTTGGTGACGATCACGCTGGGCGGAATGCCGATCAGACGCATTCTCACCAAGGCGATAATGCCGAGCGGAACGCCCGCCGCGATGGTTCGAATCCACAGGCCGATCGGAAAGTAATAGAGGAACGCGAAAAATGCGATAACGACGAGAAAGATGACGACGGCGCCGCTGACGGCAATCATGTGTGCTCCTTACGAAATAAGTGGCTCAACGAAAATCCGAGCGCCTTCGACGCGCACTACCCGGATCGGGGTACCGGCGGCGATGAATTCGCCGGCGGTGAGAACGTCGATTCGCCGTCCGTCAATCGAAGCGATGCCGGCGGGCCGAAGAAAACTCGTCGCCGTTCCCGCTCGTCCGCGTAACGCACCGAAATCGGCGCTCGTGACGTACTCCGGCCCTTGGGCCGCAGAGAGCGCCAGCCGATGCGCCCACGCGTTCTGGGGGACCGCCCGTACCGTCAACGTGAACCCAATAACCGTTAGGACGATCGCCGTCGCGATCGTTTCGACCCCGACGAAGAGAAATGGTAAGCCGAAGGCTAGCAAGACGGCCACCAAGAGCGCACCAGCCCCCAAGATTCCGGGGAGTCCGTGGCCGGGAACGACGTGCAGCTCCCAGAGAATGCCGATGAGGCCGATCACGGCCAGCGCGACGACGAAGTCATTGGAGAAGCCGGCATAGACGTGGCTTCCGAAAAAGAGCGCGAGCGCGCCGACGCCGATGATGCCGGCGATGCCGTGCAATGTTTGCATCTCGATCAAAAGGCCGAGCATCCCCAGCGTCAACAAGAGGCCGCTGACGACCGGATCGGTCGCGAAGCGCGCGAGCGTTTCGCCAAAGGAATAGGATTGCGTTACCAACGGCGCTCCGGCGAGTTTCAGGTCGGCGAGCGCCGCATCGAGCGTCGTTGCGGTGCCTTCGGCGACGCCCGCGCGCACCGCGTCGTCGGTGTTGAGGGTCAGCACCATGCCCGAACGCTTATATTGCGGAAGACTCGCGTTCTTATCGACCATCGCCCCGGCGATTTGCGAACTGTGATGCGTCCGCTCCGCGGTCGATTCGAACTCACCGCGCAGCGCCGAGACGATCTTGTCACTCGGCGGAACGGTGCCGCCCGCTTCTACGGGCTCGGCTGCACCGATCGACGCACCCGGAGCCATGATGATGCGACTGGCGGAGAGCGTGATCAGTGCCGCGGCCGAGTAGGCTCGTTGGGAAACGTAGGCATCCACGGGCTCCTGCGCGCTAAAGAGCGCGTCGCGAATCCGAAACGCCGAGCTCACGAGGCCGCCCGGACTGTTGACCGTCAGTAAGATTGCGCGAGCGTTGGAACGGTTGGCTTCGTCGACCGAGCGTTCCACCAGATGGGCCATGCCGTCATCGACGGTCCCAGTGATCGGAACGACGACGACCGGCCTGTCGATCGAAGAAGCGCCGGCAACAGCGGCCAGACCGCCTAGCAGTAGCGCGCACGAGAGCCATGCCCGCAGCCGTAATACCTTCATGCCGGTAGCTACCTAGGGTGGGTAGCGGAAGTTACGTCCTTCGACAAGCTCAGGATGACAGCTCTTCGGTGACGATCTGACGCACGAGATTGCCGTCGGCGACGCCTTTGAGTTGCGGCATCACGACCTTCATCACGGCTCCGGCATTTCGCGACTCCGGGGGCAGCTCGGCGAGGACGCTTTGGACGATCTCGCGGACTTCTGCGGCGGAACGCTGCGGCGGCAAATATGCGAGCAGGATCTCCCGCTCGGCTCGCTCCTTGTCCGCGAGATCGGTGCGTCCGGCCTTTTCGAACTCCGTCAGCGAATCGCCGCGCTGCTTTACCAGCCGCGTAACGACGTCGCGCTCGTCGGCATCGGAGAGCTCGCTGCCCGCTTCGGAGCGCTTGTAGATAAACCCCGAAAGGGCCGAGCGCAGCGTGTCGAGGCGAAGCTGATCGCGAGCCCGCATTGCGTCCTTGAGGTCGGTGGAGATTCGGTCCTTGAGCGTTCCCACTTCGCGTTAGGATTTGCTAGGCGCGGCGCTTGCGTGCCGCAGCCGACTTCTTCTTCTTGCGAACGCTGGGCTTTTCGTAATGCTCGTGCTTGCGCGCCTCGGCGAGGATCCCGGCCTTCTGGGTGGCCTTCTTGAAACGGCGCAACGCGCTCTCAATAGTTTCGCCTGGAGCGATGCGAACTTCCATTCTGTTGACGACCCCCTCTCGGCGCCCTCCTGTACTGAGCGCAGTCGAAGGGCTCAGGATGACAAAGCTTGGCGCGAAAAATTAGGCCCCGAAGGGCCTCGTGCTAGGGTAACACAGCCCCGGCAGAGCGTCAAATCTCAGCCGGGCGGCCACGACATTCGGCGGCCGGCCAACACGTGGACGTGCACGTGGTCGACGGTTTGCCCTCCGTACTCGCCGGTGTTGACCACCAAGCGAAACCCCTGTTCTCCGCCGCGGTCGCTGCCCAACCGCGACGCCACCGTCATCAAGCGGGCCGCGAGGGCCGGCTCGGCCCGAGTCAAATCGACGATCGTCGCGTAATGCGCGACCGGGAGGACGAGCGCGTGCGACGGCGCCTGCGGATTGAGGTCCTCGATGGCGATCACGTCGTCGTCGCGCGCAATGATGTTGGCGGGAACCTGCCCGCCGGCGATTCTGCAGAAAATGCAGCCGTNNACCGTTAGGATATTCGTATGACGGCAGGTATTGAATGAACTGCGAGGTTCGCACGCACTCCGACGTGACGTCGCGCCCGTCGACCCAGAGCATCGCGCTCGACGGATTCACGGGCACGGCATCCGCGGCAAAGCTCGCATAGACCGCCGGCCGATTGTTGTTGACCGTCGCGCCGGCCTCGGGCGCAAAATCGGCAATGCCCGGCGGCGTACTCGACGCCGAGATCGTCTGCGGCGCGGCCGCGTGCGCTATGTCGTTGCCCGCCGCAAGCCGCCCGATCAATGCGTCGTCGTCAAAGTTCGCACCTCGCGGAATGACGTAGCTCCCATCGTACACTCCGGGGGCTCGCTGTTGCATCGCTTGATTCGCCACGTCGGAGCCGATGTCGAACGTCGCGGCCGCGCCGGGCGTTCCGTGCATCGTGACCGAAATGGTATCTCCCGCACGCAACGGACGAGTCACGTCGGTCTCGATGCTGTCGATCGTAACGCGCTGCGCGACCGTGGCTATCCGCCGGCTGGCGAGTATCTCTCGCACTTCGTTGGTCTCGACGTTGTAGCGAACGCTGACCTCATCGTTGGGTTGCAGATCGCCGAAGCCGGCGGCCTTTCCGTTGAGCGAGATCTCCACCGTGCGGCCGGGTGAAATAACTTGACCGTCGTCGAGCACGAACTGATTGCCGGCGATTGCCACGATGCGACCGTTTCTCGAGCCGAACTCGTCAACGATGCGCTCGACGCGGCCATCCTTGCGCATCTCGACTCGCGCGAAGTCGCCCGGNNTTCAAAGCCGCTTCCAACCGGAACCAAACCGCGGCTGGAGCGTCCCACCAGCTGGGCGACGATCGTGACCGTGTTGGTGTGCCGGTCGAAATGCGCCTGGGCGCCCAGAATATCGGTGAAGAAGCGCAACGGAACGTAGAGCACGTCCTTGATCTCCAGCAGCGGTCCTTCCAGCGCCAGCTCGCCGGTATCTACTTGCGCGATCGGACTGCCAATCGTGAGAACGACGGTCTTCGATCCGATTTGCGTCACGATGCGATTGCCGGAGCGATCGAACGCCAGTCCAAGGGCCTCGATCGTGCGGCGCACGGGCACGTAAAGCAGATTGCGCTCGAAACGGGGCCCGGGATCGAGCGATAGCACGTTGCCGTTAATAACGATCCCGATCGGGCGCCCTTCGGCTGCGTTCAGGGCAGGCTTTGCTGTGGCAGCCAGCAGCAACAGCGGCAGCAATGCGAAAATCCATTTCACTTTCAGTGGCTTACTCCAGCACCTCTCGATAGACGTCGGCAGTGGCTCGCGCACACCGATCCCAGGACAGCCGGCCTGCGGCCTCGCGCCCTAGGTTGACCGACCGTTCGCGTGTACCCTGGTCGGTGAGTATCTGCTCGAGGAGGGTTCTCAGGCCACCGACGTCTCGGGCTTTAAACGAGAGGGCGGCGGGCTCGAGCACGCGCGGCAACGAGTCTTCGCAGGCCAGGACCGGGCACCCCGTGGCCATCGCCTCGAGCATCGGCAATCCGAAGCCCTCTCGCANNGATCGCGCGTGTCGGGTCGCTGCGGCGCTCGAGCTCGCCACCGAAGTCGTCGGGGCCCGTGACGTAGAGGTCGACCTTCAAATCCGGCGGGAGCGACGACCACGCCGTGAAGAGCGTTGCGAGATCCTTGTGGCGGCGGTGGTTCCCGACATAGAGCAAATAGGGGCGCGGGGCGACGTGCGGCGCGACTCCGTGGGAAAACGTTTCGCCGACCCCAAGCGGAACGACCCGGATCTTCGAGCGGCGCGTGCCGAGAAAACTCACGAGATCCTCCACCGTACGCTCGTCGTCGGTGATTACGCGGGCCGCCCGCGAACACGTCCAGCGGACGAACGTCTCGTAGTACGGCCGTACTTTTGACTTGAAGTGCGCAGGAAAATGCAGGTGAATTAAATCGTGAATCGTCACGATGAAACGTGCCGGCACGACTGCCGGAGCGTATTGTGAAAGGAAATGGACCAGTTCGACGCGCGAGCGCGCAATCGCCAGTGGCAGCCGCACCTGCTCGTCCCATCCGAAGTTCCCCCCCCGAGCGAACGGCACGAAGGTAAACTCGGGAGCGACGCGCGGCAAACGTGCGACCAGCTCGCGAGCGTACGTTTTCATTCCAACTGAGAGCTGACGAGTTAACCGCGCGTCGAGACCAACGCGCGCGGAGCTCATCGAAGTAACGCTTTCCCCATCGCAACCGCCGGATAGATCGCCGATTCGTACGCGACGTACCAGCCGCGCGGACCGTCGAGCAGCGCACCTTTGCCGAACAGCAGCCACGCTAGCCGCAGCACGCTTGTGGCGCAGGCGCCGATAAATCCGAGAAGCGAGCCGTGCAGCCGCTGCGCTTCCAGCGAGGTATACCGGTCGTATTTGGCCCGATACGACGCCACGTCAGGGTACGAGAAATGCAGCAGCGTGCCGCGCAGCTCGCCGACTGAACCCGCGCAGGACCATGCTTCATGTAAAAGCGCATCGGCCGATGCGGCGGGGTTGGCTTTGAGGGTCACGCGATCGGTGCGAAAGAGACGCAACAACGGCTCGTTGCGCCAGATACGCATCGGGTGGCCGCAAAAGTACGTCGTGCGACGCACGTTATATCCGTCGACATCGTCGGGGGCTTCGCCGATCGCGTCGCAGAGCACGTCGTCGAGCGCTTCATCGGCATCGAGCATCAACGCCCAAGGCGTCCGTACCGAAGCCAGTGCGAAGCGGCGCGCATCGACGAAATCGGTCCATTCACGCTGCACGACGACGGCGCCGGCTCCACGCGCGAACTGCACGGTGTGATCTCGCGAGTACGCGTCGAGCACGAAGACGTGGATTGCGCGAGGCAGACTAGTGAGGGCACGTGGCAGATTGCGCTCTTCGTCGCGGGTGAGAACGACGGCAGTGATTAGGCCTGGGTCCAGGTCGCTGCCTCACGAACGTTCGCCTTTCCATCGATCCGTTCTTGGTGCGCCAGCGCCGCACCGATGAAGTCGCGGTAGAGCGGCGCCGGCCGGTTGGGCCGAGATTTGAACTCCGGATGGGCCTGCGTCGCTACGAACCACGGGTGCATTTCGGGCGGCAGCTCGACGACTTCGACCAGACGCGTTTTGCCGATCGTGTGATGGCCGCTAAAACGCATCCCGTGCTCTTCGAAGATCGGCCGGTAGCGGTTGTTGAACTCATACCGGTGACGGTGCCGTTCGCTGATCTCGAGCGTTCCGTAGGCTCGCGCAGCCTGGCTCCCTTCCTGCAACGTGCAGGCGTACGTGCCCAGCCGCATCGTTCCGCCGTACATCTCCAAGTTGCGCTGATCCGGCATAAAGTCGATGACGGGATCGACGGTCGTCTCGTCCACTTCGCTCGTCATGGCTTCGGGCAGCTCGCAAACGTTTCGCGCAAACTCGACGCATGCGAGCTGCATCCCGTAGCAGATGCCCAGAAACGGAATCTTGTGTTCGCGCACGTAGTGAATGGCCCGTAGTTTTCCTTTGACGCCGCGCGCTCCGAAGCCCGGAGCCACGAGTACTCCATGCGCGCCACGCAGCACGTCGGTGCCCTCTTTCTCAACTAGCTCCGAATCGATTCGCTTGATCTCGACCGACGCATGGTAGAAGACTCCCGCGTGCGCGAGCGCCTCGTTAATCGAGATGTAGGCGTCTTTGAGCTCGACGTACTTGCCGATCAACGCGATCGTGACGTGATGCTCCGGATGGAGCAGCCGGTCCGCGATCGCAACCCAATCGTTGAGGGATGGCCGCCTCGCCGGAAGGTTCAGCTTGCGGATCGCGGCCATCGCCAGACCCTCGGCTTCGAGATTGAGCGGAACCTGAT
>PKWF01000245.1 GCA_003133185.1 Vulcanimicrobiota bacterium
AGGGAGCACCCAGACGTCTTTGCCGTCGTGCCGCAGCGTGAACGTGACGTTTGGATAGGCGAGCGCGAAGGTCGAGAGCCAACTCGAGATGCGGGTAAACTCGGCGCTTGCGCCTTTGAGGTATTCACGCCGAACCGGCACGTTGGCGAAGAGTTGCGTGACGATCGCGCGTGTGCCCGGCGCGGTTGCGACCGGTTCGATCGGCCCCGTCGTCTCGGCGTGTGCGACGATGCGCGAGCCGATCTGTTCGCCCAGCGTCCGTGAGTGCAACTCGAGATGCGCGACCGCCGCGATCGAGGCAAGTCCTTCGCCGCGAAAGCCCAGCGTCGCCACCGATTCGAGATCCTCCGCGCGCGCGAGCTTGCTGGTCGCGTGACGGAGAGCGGCGAGTTCGAGCTCCGCGGCGGCAATGCCGTTCCCGTCGTCGAGAACTTCGATACGCTCGGTGCCCCCGCGTTCGAGCACAACGGTCACGCGCGCCGCGCCGGCATCGACCGCGTTCTCGACCAACTCTTTGACGATCGATTGCGGGCGTTCGATAACCTCGCCGGCCGCAATCTGTCCCACGGTGACGGGATCGAGAAGATGGATCGAGGGCGCGTGCATGCGGGCGTATTCGCCCGGCAGGCCGATTTTCCGCGCGGGGGCTAGATCGGCCCGATCGGAAGCGGTAACCAGATCAGCCCGTTCCACGTGGGCTTCTGTTGCTGGTTGAACGCGGCTTCCAGGTAGACGAAGACAAAGCGCATGACGTGATAGGACGCATCGATATTGCCGACCTGCACCTGATTGCCCATGCCGTCGTTGGTGAATTGCTTGCCGATCGAGAGCATGCCGCGCTGACCGATGTTGTCGTAGATTTCGAACGACGCGCCGTTACTTGCGGCCGGTGGTGCGCCGTTGCCGGGATTAGCGTCGTAGGCCATCTGATAGGTTACCAAAACGCCGGGAATGTATTTGACCGGATCGCGCTGGGCGTAAAACGTATTGCTGTAGTACTGATCGAAGCCGCCCTCGGTTAACGGCCAGCTCCCACGCGAGCCGACGTACCCGACTTCGAGCGGCTTCTTGGGATTCGCAAAGGCCAGTTGATATTCCATCGTCTTGTCGGTGTCGTCACTATAATCGTTGAAGCCGGAGAGATCGGCACCCGAGGTGAGATATGCTACCTCACCGAAAAACGAGCCGCGATCGTAGACGAATTTTGAGCCCCACCGATTCGCATCGAGCTGATAGGCGTGTTCGCCGACCGTCATCTCCGCAGGTTGGTTGATCGAGAGACCGGTCACGTCGAACCACTGGCTATATTCCGAGGGGCCTGGTGACTGGATTTTCCCGACAAAGAGATGCCCGTCCCGGTTGAGCAAATTGTGATACGCAACCCATGCCGTATCGAGGCCGCCCGGCTCATTGCCCTGCCACAGCCACTGTTGCACGTGGTAGCTCCAATTGGTAACACCCGGACCAATGGTGCCGTCGGCGTGAATGGCGAGATTGCCGGCCTGCCACTGCGAAGCGTTCGGCGTTTGTTCGGTATACGTCGTCGAATAGTCGATCCACAGCGGGTACTCTTTTTTGAGCACGTGTGGATTGAGCGCGGCATAGCCGGTTCGCTGAATGTACCGGCCGTAGGCGTTGAGCGCCGGAACTTGAATGTGGCATTCAGAGCACTTAATTCCGTACGCTTGCGCAAAGTTCGGCATCGCCTGCGCCGGTCGACTCATGGCGAGCGTTATCGTAGTGCAGCCGATAACCGCACTGAACGAAAGAACGCCGATTTTGCCATGGATTCGCATTATGATGCCTCCGGCGAACTAGCATTTTCGAGCTAGCTTAGTTGCGGCCTGCATGGTATGATTCACTTCGAATTCCAGAGCGCTTTGAGGAGAATCGAAGAGATGCCAAAACGGTGGATAACTCTTGCTCTGATGGCCGCTTTCGCGACCTCGCTCTCCACATTGCTAATCGAAACCCGCATCCCGGCCATGGGCGCCACCAGTTCTGCGGCGGCGGGTCAAAAGATCTACGGCGCAAACTGCTCCGCGTGCCACGGCGCCGGCGGAGCCGGCCTACCTGGCGAATTTCCACCGCTGGCCGGCAATCCGATGGTGACGGGTTCGCCGGATAAGGTGATCGCTGCCGTAAAAAATGGCCTCACCGGCGCAGCGACCGTTAACGGTAAGACCTACAGTGGCGCGATGCCGGCATGGAGCGGGAAGCTAAGCAATGCCGACATCGCCGACGTAATTACTTACATTCGTTCATCGTGGGGTAATAAGGCCGACGCTGTGACCGAAACGCAGGTCGCAGCCTCAAAATAGGAACAGCGGACTACCGCCGCTGGATGGAGGGCGCGCTTGAAGATGCACGTGAGGCTCGTCTTTGCGGCCGGAATCGTGCTCACGGGATTGATTCTGGCGAATTTCCATAGTGCGGTGATCGGCGCGCAACCGCCTGACGGCAAAGCGATCTTCCTGGTCAACTGCGCCGTTTGCCATCAGGCTACGGGACGGGGCGGCGGCCCGTATCCGCCGCTGGCGGGGAATCCCGACGTCAATCAGGTGGACAGCGCCAACTTAATCCAGACGGTTCTCAATGGACGCACGGGCCCGATCACGGTGAACGGCACGCAGTACGGCGGCAACATGCCGTCGTGGCGCGGCCAGCTTTCTGATGGGCAGATTGCTGCAGTGCTCACGTACGTGCGAACGGCTTGGCAGAACGGCGCGCCGGCAGTCTCTGAAGATCAGGTTGCGGCCGCGCGTGCGCCCGAGGCCTTAAGCGGTGCTGAGCTCTTTGCCGTGAAGTGCTCGACCTGCCATCAACCCGCCGGTCAAGGAACCGATGTGTATCCGCCGCTAGCCGGCAATCCCGTCGTCACGGCCGCCGACGCCAGCGCGATGATCGGCGTAATCGTCAACGGGCGCACGGGGCCGATCACGGTCAACTCCAAGACTTTCAACAGCCAGATGCCGACTTGGAAAGGACAGCTCACGGATGCGAGCATTGCGGCGGTCGCGACCTATATTCGCTCCGCCTGGGGCAACAATGCCTCGCCCGTGACGGAGGAACAAGTCGCCGGCATCGGCTCCCCGGTCTCGGTCCAAGTCGGGGCTTCCGTCTTTGCGAAGAACTGCGCTGCTTGTCACCAGGCAGCGGGAGAAGGCGGAATTGGTCCTGCGCTCGCGGGAAACCCACACGTCAATATCGGCAATCCGACTGCGATGCTGACGACGATCTTACAAGGCCGAAATGCAATGCCGTCATGGCGCGGGCAACTCGCAGCGAGCGACATCGCTGCGGTTGCAACCTTCATACGCTCCTCGTGGGGAAACAATGCCGGCCCGGTGACCGTGCAAGACGTCATGGCGATCAAGTGAAGCGTTGCGTCCGGACGGCCCGGCGGTGATTGACCTCACCAAATGCACCTACGTCGATTCCACGTTGTTGAGCGAACTTGTAAAACTTCGTCAGCGGTTCAAAGAACCTCGCATAACTCTGCTTGGTGCAAGTGGGAGCGTCATGCGCGTCTTGCGGCTCGTACACTTCAACAGGCTATTCGAAATCCCCGAATAGCCTTGGCGCTCTCGGCTAGGTCGATTCGATTAGTGGGAGCGCGGTGGCGTACGTCGAAAGGCGGCGCATGACGTATAAAGCGCCAAAACACGCCGACTACCGCTGTGAAGACGGACATGAGTTCCGGAGTTCGGGCTGGGAAGGTGAGGCGCCGGAGATGCTGCCTTGTCCCTACCTTCCCCAAGGCAGCCAAGATCATTGCCGAAAAATGGGGAAGCGCTTTTACGGCCGCGGCGACTAAGAAAGGAGCCTTGACCGTCCTACTCCAATCCACGTGATAGTGTAGTCAAATGACTCGGATC
Source organism: Vulcanimicrobiota bacterium (assembly GCA_003133185.1). GTDB lineage: Bacteria > Vulcanimicrobiota > Vulcanimicrobiia > Vulcanimicrobiales > Vulcanimicrobiaceae > Cybelea > Cybelea tyrphae. The sequence continues at coordinate 3,879 of PKWF01000245.1, forward strand.
GGTGGGGCACATGATTTTGCGTTCGACTCGACTACTGCGGCTTTTCGTATTCCTCCTAGGGCTCAGCGCGTGTAGCAACGGCGGCGCTCCGATTGCGAAGGGGCCAGTCGTTCCGGCTCTGCCCAACGCACCGACCCCCGCGCTCGGCTCGCGAAACGGCGAGACATCGTGGATGGCTCCCGATATCAAAACGCAGAACCTTCTCTACGTATCGAATCACAAAGACGGCAGCGTCTTTGTTTATTCCTATCCGCAAGGCAAGTTAAGCGGCTCGCTCCTCGATGTGCGAGCCAGTGGTCTGTGCTCGGACGGAAACGGAAACGTCTTTATTCCGCAAGGTAACGAGATACTGGAATACGCCCACGGCGGCACAGAACCGATCGCGACGTTGCGTGACCCGCTCGGAGGAGCCGTGCAGTTCTGCGCGGTCGATCCGACGAGCGGGGACCTGAGCGTTTCGGGAGGCACGCCCCGCACATACGGCCTCGCCGTCTACACCAACGCTAAAGGCAACCCCAAAACGTACCGGAGCCTTAACGGCGACGCCTATCGGTCGTTGACTTACGACAATGAGGGAAATCTGTTCGCTGTGGCTTTCCCCGGCGGCTCAGATCGCAGTGCCCGTCTGATCGAGCTGCCAAAGGGCGGCTCGCGAGTTGGAAGCGTCGGCTGGAACGGAATGCACGCCTCGCATCTCGGTGCGATTGAGTGGGATGGCCGGTACCTCGCGGTGGAGTCGACAGAAAGCAGTTCTCGATCGATAGCGATCTCCCGATACCGCGTAGGTGGTGGCCAAGCCACCTCGATAGGCCGGATCGCGTTTGCCGGCGCCGGAAGCCCCCTGCAGTTCTCTATCCACGGCGGCCAGGTCATTATGCCCAACCCCAGCGTCTCTGGCTCTGGTGCCGCCGGCATTGCGTTCTATGGTTATCCAGGGGGCGAGGGGCCTAGACAGAGCGTCGAAGACGATCGCCAACCGCAGGCCGCAGCCGTCAGCTCGGCGCGTCGCGGCAAAATCGCGGTTACGACCTATCACTACGATAATATGCGAACGGGCTGGGACGATAAAGAGTCGCTGCTGACCTATGGAAATGTTAACAGTTCAACGTTCGGCCTGCTACAGACGGTGACGCTCGACGACCAGGTAGATACGCAGCCCCTGCTGGTTCCGGATGAAACGACGACGACCGGCGTCGATCCGGGGAAACACGACGTTGTATATGTCGCGACCGAAAGCAATACCGTCTATGCGATCGACGCGTCAACCGGCACCACCCTGTTCCAACAGAGTCTGGGTAGCCCCGTTCCCACGCCTTTGGGCTGCAACAACAACGGACCGAATGTCGGAATCGACGGAACGCCGGTGATCGATCGAAATGCCAACGCGATGTACGTCATCGCCTACACGTTGCAGGCGACTAACGTACCGGTCTATTACATCCACGAACTCAGTCTAGCCAATCTAACGGATATGGTGCCGCCGGTTCTGGTCTCGGCTTCGCACGCCTTGTCCAACGGATACCCCTTCACGTTCAACGCAACCTATCAGCGGCAACGACCCGCGCTCCTCGAGGCGAACGGGAATATCTACGCCGGGTTTGGCAGTTTCTGCGACTTTGCCGGATCGAACTCGCGTGGCTGGCTGCTCGGTTGGCAGGCCGGGTCGCTAACGCCGCTCGGCGCCAACCAGCTCAACGATACGCAGTTTACGTCGCCTAATGACTTCTTTCTATCGTCAATTTGGATGGCGGGCTACGGCGTTGCGGCCGATAGTGCTGGGAACCTATACTTCGTTACCGGCAACTCCGATCCGTCGGGGACGACGTATAACAGTGTCACCAATATTTCGGAGACCGCCGCCAAGGTTAGCCCAGACCTAACGCAACTCCTCAGCTTCTTTACGCCGAGCGACGTTGGGAACCTCGACCAAGGGGATGTCGACTTCGGGTCGGGCGGTATGGTGCTGCTGCCGCAGAAGGGCTCGCAACCGCCGCTCGCCGCTGCAGCNNCTCGCGGCACCGCAACCACGTCGTCGACTCGGAGTACATCGGCGGATGCTGGTGTGGCCCTTCATACTTCGATGCTGCAAGCGATTCCGTGCCGCGCCTCGTCGCTAGCGGCGGAAACAGCCTCACCGTCTGGAAAGTTCCAAAGTCACACCCGATCAAGTTGGCGCAAGCGGGATCGTCGTACTCTTTACCCGGTGGTCAAGATCCCGGTTTCTTCACGGCCGTCTCATCGAATGGAAAGCATCCGGGTGCAATCATCTGGGCCCTCGCACGGCCGAACTACGTGCCCGGAGACATCACCCTGTTCGCGTTTGAATCCGAACCCTCGAGTAGCGGTTACACACTTCCGGTGCTCTACCAAGCACCGGCGGGCTTCTGGGCTTCAACGGGCGGAGACGCAGATCTGGTCCCAGTCGTAGCAAACGGCAAAGTGTACGTTGCGAGCTACGAGCAGCTCGACATCTTCGGGCTCCTCGGTTCGAACGCAAAGACGGTAACGCCCGTGGTTCCAGTAATTAAGGGCCCGCGGGCCACCGCCCGCGCTCCGCACGAGATTACCGGGATACTTGTCGCCACGAGCGGCTCACAGCTGACGTTGCGCGCGCGCACCGGAGTCCTCGTTCGCGTCGATGACTCGGCCGCCGTTCGACTCCAACGAAGCGTCGATTTGATCGTCGGCGAGCCTCTCGGTGCGATGGGAAGTCGCGACGCCGCCGGCATCCTGCACGCCAAGGTAATCGTGCGCGCGAAACGCTCGTCGGCGACCTGGCCACCGGATCGGTAGCATCACGGCGCCACGTACCGGTTGAACCACTCGAGCGTTTGCTCCAAGATGTCGATTTGATTGGAGATCTGCTGTGGGCCGTGCCCTTCGTCGGCGTAGACGATCAGTTTGGTGGGAACGCCCAGCGTTTCCATCGCGTGCCAAAACTCGAAGGCCTGAGGCGCGGGCACTTCTTCGTCGCGCTCACCTTGTAAGATCAGCACCGGCGTCTTCGACTGCTCGATGAACGTGATCGGCGAGCTCTTTGCATAAACGGCCGGATCCTGATAAACCGATGCTCCGAAAAACGGAATCATCCACTGGTCGATCTTATTCTGTCCGTAATAGGACTGCCAGTTGACGATGCCGGCGCCGGCGACGATCGCCTTGAAGCGCGCCGTCTGCGTCTCGCCCCACATCGCCATATAGCCGCCGTAACTCCAACCCATCAGTCCTAGGCGGTTGGGATCGATGGGCGCGGCCTTGATCGCCGCGTCGACGCCCGCGAGATCGTCGCGCCAGTCGCCGTAACCGAAATCCTTGACGTTGGCGCGCGTGAATGCTTCGCCCTGACCGAAACTGCCGCGCGGATTGGGCATGAAAACGAAGTAGCCTTGCGAGGAGAGCCCGCTGACGTTGCGATTCGCGAAGCTTGGCAGCGACTGCGCCGACGGCCCGCCGTGGACGATCGTCACCATCGGATACGTGCGCCCAGCGTCGTAGTCCAGCGGATAGACCAGCCATCCTTGATCCAAAAAGCCGCCGNNGTACAACCGAACCGCGCCGGCGTTACGGTTAGAAATCCGGCGCAGCGACGAAGGCGAACCCGCCCAAACCTCGGGCGGATCGTCGAAGGACGACCGCACGAGCGCAATCATGGAACCGCCCCGTATGCTCGACCAGCTTCCGATCGATTCATCGCGGTCGGTGAGCGTTGCGATCCGGCCGGATGCTATATCGAGTCGCAACAAGTGCATGGCGCCGGGTACGTGTGCGACGAGATCGAGGCTCGACGC
>PKWF01000152.1 GCA_003133185.1 Vulcanimicrobiota bacterium
GGACGGCGTGCTCGAGCTGCAAAACTTTCCCGAGATATTGAACGAGGACGTGCAGCGCCGGCTCTTCGAGCAGAACGTGATCTTCGTCGCCAACCGTTCGTTCGAAGTCTACCTCCATCAGGAGTTCGAGTACGATGAGATCGAACGGCGCATGCTCGTCCCGTTTTTCGGGAACCGGCATCTCTTGCGCGCCGAAGAACGTGAGCCCGGAAGCACGGATCAATATGCTCTGATGCGAGCCGCTGCGATTCGCCATCCGCGCCGGTTCGCGTCACCCGACCACATCGACCGTCTTGTGATGGTCAAGGCACCGCACGCGCGCGTCTCGTTCGAGCGCGCCTTCTTTCTCGCGTCGTCGCCCGAAGAGTACCGCGCCACCGCGGATCACCTGATGGACGAAGGGATTTTGAGCGCAGCCGGGCTCGCTTCGGCGCGAATCGAGGAATACGTGCTCGGCCCGTCGGTGAATCTCAATTTTTTCTACTCGCCGATTCTCGGCGAACTCGAGCTCTCCGGAACCGATACGCGACGCCAGACGAACTTGGAGGGCTTTCGCAGCATACCGCCGGCTGCACTCGAGGCGGTGCGTGGAATAACGATGCGCTTGGAAGAAGTGGGCCATATCGCGACGACGGTCGTGGAATCAATGCTGGAGCCGGCCTTCGAAATGGGCGAGCGTTTCGTCCAAGCTGCGCGAGAGGCGCAGCCGCCGGGAGTCATTGGGCCGTTCGCGCTGCAATGCATCGTCGCCGCCGGCCCTCCCAAGGAGCTCGTCTGCTACGACGTTTCGCTACGCGTGCCGGGCTCTCCGGGAACGCGATTCACCCCATATTCGGCCTATCGCTGGGGCCGCGACGTCTCGGTGGGCGAACGGATTGCGATGGAAGTCGTAATGGCCCGCGACACCAAACGACTCCAAGATGTGTTGACCTAAATTCGATTCGCTTTTATGGAGATCGTACATGACCACTGACAACGTCCAAGAGCGTGCCGGAGTGGTAACGTTCAAAGGGCAACCGATGACGCTGCTGGGTCCTGCGCTGCGCCGCGGCGATCCGGCCCCAAGTTTTGCGCTGACCTCCGGCGATCTCTCGACCGTCACTCCGGAGATTCTGCTCGATGAAGGCAAGCGGGCCGCATTGCTAATCGTCGTGCCTTCCCTCGACACGGGCGTTTGCTCGCTCGAAACCAAGAAGTTCAACCAGCGCTTGGGCGAGCTTCCCGATGGAGTGAAAGCCGCCGTGGTCAGCATGGATCTGCCGTTCGCGCAGGCCCGCTGGTGCGCTGCCGAAGGTGACGTCCAGCTCGACATGCTCTCCGATTATCGTAACCGCAACTTCGGGACGAACTACGGACTGCTCATCGCCGAGCTCGGCCTCTTGGCGCGCGCCATCGTCGTGATCGGCAAAGACCGGACGGTTTCGTACGTGGAGATCGTGCCGGAAATTGCCAACGAACCCGATTATGATGCCGCGCTTCACGCCGCTGCCGCCGCTGCCGCCTAAAGAAGGGCGATGCCGCCAACCGTTCTGATCCTGGATTTCGGCGCGCAATACAGCCAGTTGATCGCGCGCCGGACGCGGGAGCTGGGCGTCTACTGCGAGATCGTGCCGTACGACGTCGCCTGGAACGCGCTATCGTTGCGGCGGCCAGCGGCGCTGATTCTCTCCGGCGGCCCCGAAAGCACGCTGGCGGAGGGTGCGCCGAAGATGGATCCCGAGATCGTCGAGGCGGGCGTGCCGATTCTCGGCATCTGCTACGGCATGCAGCTCCTGGCTCGCGACATCGGCGCCGAGCTGGTGCCGCTCGATCACGCCGAGTACGGTCCGGCCACGTTGGTGGTCGCCGATCGTGAGACGCCGCTCTTCGACGGCGTCCCGGAAGAATCGCGGGTGTGGATGTCGCACGGCGATTCCGTCGTCGCGCTCCCCGACGGGTATCGCGCGTTGGCTTCGACGGCGCGCTGTCACGTCGCCGCGATAGGCAACCCNNGCCGGGTTGGGCCGCGATTGGAAGATGGAGTCCTTCCTCGAGAGCTCGGTGCGTGATATTCGCGAACGCGTCGGTGCCGATAAAGCGATCTGCGCGCTCTCCGGGGGCGTGGATTCCGCCGTCGCCGCGACGCTGGTCGCGCGCGCGATCGGCGAACAGCTTACCTGCATTTTCGTCGATCACGGCTTGCTGAGAAAAAATGAGGCCGAAGAAGTCGTCGCCGCGTTTCGAGAGGTGCTGCACCTCAACGTGATCGCGGTCGACGCCCGCGAGCGGTTCCTTGACAAACTCGCTGGCATCGAAGATCCCGAACGCAAGCGGCTGGCCATCGGTCACGAGTTCATCGCCGTCTTCGAATCGGAGGCTGCGAAGATTCCCGGCGTCAAGTATCTCGTGCAGGGCACGCTCTATCCCGACGTGATCGAGTCGAAGACGCCGCAAAGCAAGGCCGGCCAAAAGATCAAATCGCACCACAATGTCGGCGGCCTGCCCGACGAAATGAATCTCACGCTGATCGAGCCGCTGCGCGCGCTCTTTAAGGATGAAGTGCGCGAGCTCGGCGCAGCGCTTGGACTCCCTCCCGCGATCGTCGGCCGCCAGCCGTTTCCCGGTCCGGGCTTGGCGGTGCGGATCATCGGCGACGTGACCGAAGAGCGTCTGGCGATCGTTCGCGAGGCCGATGCAATCGTGCGTGCAGAGATTGATTCCGCCAAGCTCGATCCGCATCCGTGGCAGTATTTTGCCGTGCTGACGCCGGTCAAGAGCGTCGGCGTCATGGGCGACGGGCGCACCTATGCGAACCTCGTCGCGATCAGGGCGATTACCAGCGAGGACGGCATGACGGCCGATTGGGCGCGGCTCCCGCATGCGCTCTTGGAGCGCATGTCGGCTCGGATCGTTAACGAAGTGAGCGGCGTCAATCGCGTGGCCTACGATATTACGACGAAGCCGCCCGCTACCGTCGAGTGGGAGTGATGCTACGAATCCTCGTCGTCGGTAACGGCGCGCGCGAGGACGCACTCTCCTGGCGGCTCGCGCAGTCGCCGTCCTGTGAAGCGATTTTTGCTGCGCCCGGAAATGCGGGGACGGCGTCGCGTGGAGCAAACTGGGAGATCTCCGCGACCGACGGCAAAGGTTTGGCGGACCGCGCGCTTCGAGAAGGCATCGACCTGGTCGTTCTCGGGCCGGAGACGGCCATTGCCGCCGGCGTCGGAGATCGTCTTCGCGAGGCCGGAATCGCCGTGTTCGGTCCCAACCGGTCCGCAGGACGTTTGGAGTCGAGCAAGATTTTTGCCAAGCGTTTTATGGAACGCCACGACATTCCGACGGCCAAGGCGATCGTCGTTCATTCGCTCGACGGAGCCCGCAACGCGCTGGCGCAGTGGCGGGGCGGCGTGGTCGTTAAAGCCGACGGGCTCGCCGCAGGGAAGGGCGTAATCGTGACGCCCGGCGCCGACGCGGCGCGCGCCGTCGTAACCGACTGGTACGCGAGCAGCAAGATTCCCGGTGGCGGGCTCGACGTGCTGCTCGAAGAACCGATTGCCGGTCGGGAAGTAAGCGTTTTCGCAATTTGCGACGGTCGCGCGATCGTCCCGTTCGCCGCTGCCTGCGATTACAAGCGCGCCGGCGATGGCGACACCGGACCGAATACCGGCGGCATGGGCGCCTACTCCCCGCCGGCCGGCCTCCCCGACGATCTCGACGCTCGCGTGCGCGAGCGCATTCTCGCGCCCCTCTTGCGAGGACTCCTTGCAGAAGGAGAAGAGTACGTCGGGGTTTTGTATTGCGGACTGATGTGGAACGCCGATGGACCGCACGTCATCGAGTTCAACGCGCGTTTTGGAGATCCGGAGACGCAAGTGCTAATGCCGCGGATCGGTGGCGATTTAGCGTTGCTCTTGCACTCGGCCGCGCGGGGTGCGATGGATCTTTCGCTGGCGACGGTCTCGGACGAATGCTGCGTCGGCGTCGTTCTCGCCACCAGCGATTACCCGCGAAGCAGCACGCCGCTGCGGGCCCTCGATCCCGACATTTCGCTCCCGGACGGCTGTCAGGCATTCTGGGGAGCCTCGACGCTCGTCGATGGAACCGTCAACAGCGGTGGCGGCCGCGTGCTCACCGTGACCGCACGCGCCGAGAGCCTCGAGGCAGCGAGGTTGCGCGCGTACGCAGGCGTAAGAAGCTTGGCGCGACGGCTCGGCGGTGCCGCGTTGACCTATCGCACCGATATCGCCGCACTCGAAAACTAGCCTCCCCAACGCGCGCGAAAGCGGTCGTTGGGTACGAGATACACCTTCGAGTGCGGATAATCTAAGTAGACGTCGAAGTTGCGAAGGAAATCCTGGCCGATGAGGCCGTCGTAGTCTTCGAGCTCGAACGACGCGTCGTTTTGCGTTACCTCGAAGAGCCACTGCGGAAAACTCCATCCGCTCACCACGAGCGGCCCGGCCTGTAAGGGCCGGTAATCGACGGTGCCGCCGACTCCCGAGAAGTCGTTGATGAACGGAAAGGCGTCGTTCATTGCTTCGCCGAGCCCGCGATCGCGTAGCTCGCTCGGATGAGCGTTGGCGTAGCCTGAAAAGATCGTGCTGCGATCGGCTCCGGTGTCAAGCACGAACGCCGGCCCCGCTAGACCGTCAATCGTAAGGTCGATCGCCGGTACGTCGTCATCGAAGGTTACGACGAGTGCGTGGGCTTGCGCCGGCGGCGTGAACGTCGCTGCCGGCAACGCCTGGAGCGTGCCGTGGGCATAATCGAGATGCCAGACCGCCCCGCGGATCAGGTCGTATCCCAAAAGCCCCGCGATCGGCTTACCCGTGTCGGTCCACTGCGTGAATGGAAGGCTGCGCGCGTGCACGTCGTTGAGCGTAATGCTGCCGATGGACATCGTGGGGATCACAACGTCACTTTCCACGTACGTGCCGGCAGTTTCACTCGTGATCCGCCCATAGCTTTTTAGGCCGAGAGCGGCAATTACCGCAGAGTCGATGACGACACCGTCGGCTCCCGAGTCAAAGATGCAGTTCACAGTATATGCACCCAGCTTGACCGGAACCACAAAGGCGTCGCCCGATAGCGTGGCGGGGATCTGCGCAGGCAGCGAGGCAGCCGGGATTAAGCCAGGCCGGTCGGGCGGGATTGCGACCTCTGCCGGAGCCACGGCGGAGCCAACTTCGAGGGCGGAGAGCACGCGATCGCCGTCGTTGGTCGGAAAGCCGTCGGTGGTGTGGATGTGCCACGGCTCGACTAGCCCGTCGGTGGTGCGGTAATCGTCAAAAGTGAGCGTCAGCCGGCGACCGTCGCGAATCTCCTCGACGCGATCGAGCCGGAAGGTCACGGCGTCATAGAAACGGTACTGGAGACGGCCGCCCGGGGGATCGACTCGTACCACGTACGCTTCGACCGGTTGGGCGACGCGACCAAGAAGCGTGACACCGGCGCCGCGACGCGCGACCGCCGCATCGTCGATTGCGTCGGAGCGGTGCAATCCTGAATCGACTGCAACTTGGCCGTTGGCATTCATGTGCCACCCCCGACCGCCCGAGAATCCCCACGCCTTCGAGTCGGGCCCGAGTGTTTGGTTGGCCCGATAGTTCTTGCCCGCTTGCACGTAGGTCAGCGTTCCGGTCAACGCGCCAAAGGAGATCTTCCACTGCTCGCGGCGGGTCGGAGCGATTCCGTGCGCGAGCGCTCCCTGCGCGTGCCGTATAGCGGTGACAAGGCGCTCGAGCGTCATCGTCGACGGCGCAACACCGGGCGGTGGTGCGGAGTCTGGTTCGTCTGCTCCGAGAGGTGAGGCGAGCAGCAGCGCGGCAATCGCGCCGAGCGCGACCGCGCGTGCGCTAACCATTTGGTTTGAACGTCTTGAAGAAGAGTGCGTTCGGCTTGACGGTGAAGCGTCCGAATGGATACTCGAAGTAGACGTCGTAGTATCGCAGGTAGTCGGTGCCGATGATGGCGTCGACCGAATGATTCCCCACCGTCATCGGCCAGTTCGTGGCCGGGATGCCGATCTGCCGATAGTCGGCCAACGCGAACCGAAAGTGCGAAAGCAGCGCGATCCAGGTTTCGATCTTGACGCCGTAGCTCTCCGCGCCCGCAACCGGCAGAATGCCTTGCGCGTGCTGCTTTCCGGAACGATCCGCTACCTCCGACGGATGGGCGTCGGCGAAGCTGCCCAAGACGAAGCTAAATGGCATGGTCGTGCTAAGCAAAGCCCGATCGGTGATGATGTCGCCGATCCCAGCGCGAACGAACGGGATGCCGTCATCCAGTGTAAACGGAACGTCCACGCTCGCCCCGGTTGGGTTGCCCGAGGCGAACGGCGCGAGCGGAAGCGCCTCGACGATGCCGTTGGTAAAGTCTAGGTGCAGCACGTTTGCGGCGAAAAAATCGTAACCTAGAACTCCGACGACCTTGGTATTGTAGCTGGGTTGGTAGGTGAAGTCCTCGCTCGTAAGAGTAAAGTCGTTTAGCGTCACGCCGCCAACGCTCGCCTGCGCCAGTTTCGTCCGATAGGGGACCTTCGTTCCGTCGGCAAGATGGGTCACGTGCCCGTAATCGGGAAGCCCCATCTCTCGCGCGACATCCCAGTTAATGATCGACTCGCTCGCGCTCGAGTCCAGCCAAAAGTCGAGGCCGCGCCCTGCAACCTCGAGACGAACGATGTAGCCACCGTACATCATCTTGCCCGGCAGTTGCGAGGGCGAGCTCGGTGGCGACACGTGCGGCACGTTTTCAGGCATCTCGAAGGTCGCTTCGGGGATACTCACGCCCTGCTGCAGCGAGGTGAGCCTCCAGTCGTCGTCAAGCTCGTGGCGGCCGTCGGTATCGTGGACGTGCCACGGCTGAAAGACTCCCTCGGTTGCGCGGAAATCGTCGAAGGTTTCGATGAGCCGGCGCTTTTCGCCCGGAGCTTCGACCCGAACGACTTGNNGTCGTCTTTCCTATGACCGATGCGTCGTTTTTTGGATCCGCCGCGTCTTCGGTGACCCGCGTTGCGTAGAAGCTCCGTTCGTCTATCTCGGTTGTCGCAGATGTAAAGCCGTTGGAATCTTGATGCCAGCGGCCTTCTCCACGCTGACCGTATTCGTCGATGAAGGGGCCGTAGGCGATTCGCGAATGATAGTCGGTGCCGTCGCGCTGGAGGTCCTCGACGCCACTCATTCCGGCATCAGAAAAACTCCAATGCTCGACGATGCTGTCGTGCACGCCGACTGGCCGCGTGCCGATCGCCTTATCGTGGTCGGCAAGGATCTGCCCGAGGCGCACGTCGGTGGGAACCAGTCCGGCCGGGGGCTGATCGGCTTGCGTCGCGGCTGCGGACGCGGCGGCGCGGCAAGGCGCCGCGCAAAGCAGTGCGAGTAGAACCACACTCCAGCGGGGCATTTAAAGTGCTCGTGGTTCCACGAGCCGCCACTCGCTCCCTTGGGTCGG
>PKWF01000031.1 GCA_003133185.1 Vulcanimicrobiota bacterium
TCCTGAGCTTGTCGAAGGACGCGGGTTCGATTCCCGTTGGCGCTACCATTAAAGCTCTTGTTGTATTTAATATCCTGACGCGGTCAGCGGTCCGCCGCAGTCTTTCCTCGAATAGTTGATTGGGCCCGTTCAAAACGGCGGGCGGGAAGGTTTGGCCAACGATGCGCCATGCCGTTTTGATTGCGTTCGCCTGCGCGACGCTCGTAGGCTGCACATTTTAGGAGGATCCATGCGCTTCACGCTCCCCACAGTTGCGCTTCTTGCGTTCGCGTCTATGCTGCACCCGGTAAACGTTCGAGCGTCAACGTTCTCGATGGCAGGCGTACTCAGCGCACCCTTCGTAGATAATCTCACAGCTTCGCCTGATGGAACGGTACTGGTCTGGAAAGTGCATCTGCGCGGTATGCGCAATCTGTACACGAATGCAGGTGGCGCGGTTCACAAGATCACTGATTATGACAGCGATGATGGGCAAGACATCGATAATGTCGCCATAACTCCCAAAGATGACGCAGTAGTTTACATGCGTGGCGGCACACAAGATAACGCCGGCGATGATAACATCAACCCCCTATCGCTGATTCCGCCTCCGATACGAGGCGTCTATATCGTCGGCATCAACGGTGGCAAGCCAATTCTTGTAGGCGAGGGCAGCCAGGTCACACTATCACCAGCTGGCTCAGCGGTGGCGTGGGTAACGAGTGCTGGAGCGCTCCAGATTTCCACGCTCGCGAGGAGCGCGGCCGGATATTCACCGTCAAAACCGGAGACTCTAGTGATTCGCGGTCAGGTCGGTAATCTTGCGTGGTCGCCTGATGGGACGTGCATCGCATTTACCAACTATCGAAAAGCACACTCGTTCATCGTCATCTACACACCGCAAGAAGAGAAATACGTCTACGCCGCGCCGGATTTTACATCCGATGACGGAGCCGCCTGGTCCCCCGATGGAAGCCGCGTGGCCTTTGTGCGAGTTCCCGGCGATCGGGACGACGAGTCGCCGTACTCAACGCCGGCGCAGGACCCATGGTCGATATTGGTTGCAGATGCAAGAACGGGCAAAGGGCATAGCGTTTGGCAAGCCCACCGGGGTACGGGCGTGGAGTTCTACACGACGAGTAATAATTATCTCTGGTGGATGTCCGGTAACCGGATCGCTTTTCCGTGGGAAGGGGATGGCTGGGAGCATCTCTACCAGGTCTCCGCGGACGGCGGCGGCGCGAAAATTCTAACGGCCGGCGCCTTCGATGTCGAAACCGTCGCGGAGTCGCTCGATCGCACAGCGCTAATCTATGCAACGAACGAGGGCGACATCGACCGACGCCACATTTGGCAGGTTGGTACCGATGGACAACCGCGGGCCTTGACTTCCGGAACCGATGACCAATGGTCGCCGACGCCCATGGCGAATGGCGGATTTGCATACGTCAACGCGGGTTATAACGTCCCACCGATGGTAACGATCGGGGGGCGTTCGGCAACGGTAATCGTCGGAGAATCCACGCCGGCGAACTTCCCAAGCGGCGATTTCGTCCAGCCGCAACTCGTCACGTTTCGGGCTCCTGACGGTCTCCTGATCCACGCGCAGCTGTTCCTACCCCGCAGCGGCAGCGCCAAGCACGCGGCAATAATTTTCGTGCACGGCGGTCCGGAGCGCCAGATGCTTCCCGGCTTTCACTACTTCGAGGCTTACACGAACCTCTATGAATCCAATCAATATCTCGCCAATCGCGGTTTTATCGTCCTTTCGATCAACTACCGCGGCGGCATTATGTACGGGCATGATTTTCGCGTACCACGCGCGTATTGGAACGCGAGGGGGTATCAAGACGTGCTCGCCGGAGCACATTGGTTGGATCATCGCTCGGACGTCGATCCAAAACGCTTAGGGGTCTACGGTCTTTCCTTTGGCGGTTACTTCACCGCTATGGCTTTAGCCCGAAATTCTGACCTTTTCAAAGCCGGATCGGACTACGCGGGGGTAGACAACCTGGTTGCGTGGATTGACGGCTTCAACGGAGGGATTCCCCTCGGCACCGCGGCACAACGCAAGCAAATGTACGAATGGTCGCCAGTCGCTTCGCTCGACAGGTGGCGTTCTCCAGTCTTCTTATCGCAAGGAGACGACGACCGCAACTCTCCATTTACCCAAGGGGTCGATCTCGCGACGCGGCTGCGTGACCGCGGCGTCCATGTAGAAACCATGGCGTACCCGAATGAACCGCACGAGAACCAAGTTTGGTCCGAGTTGGTAGAGCAGTATCAGGCTTCTACCGACTTCCTGATCCGTCAACTCAATCCGTAACGAGCTCACATCGCGCCTAAGCGACCATGAAGAGGAAGCCCCGACGCAGGTGCTTCGAGACTAAGATGTCTTTTTGTCGAGGTGAGCCAAGGCTGGCGATAAACGGCTAGCCTTTACGCCGCCGGGTGGCCCACAATTGGCCCACATACCCCTGCCTACTGGCGACAACCGGCGACAACACGAAAAGGAGCGCCATCCTTAGGAGCGCCCGTTTTAGTCGTCGTCAGTTGTCTCGGATTGCTCTACGGTAGCGGATTCAATTCCTGTTGGCGCTATAAAAACTCATATCTTATAAGCGTTTCTCACGCAATTCCGTCTAACGGATTCTTCCCGAAGCATCCAAGCCTGCAACCCAGCGCTTTGGCGCGATAGACATCTACACCGCCGGCGGCCCCGATGGTTGTTTCGTATTCAGCACCGCACCGCCGGAGACGTCGTCCAGGGCGCTCTGCCGAACGATCGTCGACCAGCGCTGGAAACCATCGACGCGCAGTTCCTTTCGCGTCTCGAACTCGAAAGGAAGCGGCTGACGTCAACGCCGGCGGATCTCGAAGCGGTCGCAGGCCAGCTCGGCGCGACGCTTCACAGCATTTCGTTGCGCGCCCGTGCCGGGTGGTCTCCGGATCGGTTGAGAGCGTTCGCGGCCGCAGCAGTTCGCCAAGCGCTCATGGTTCTCGGTGATTCGGCCGCATAGGCAACCGAATCCAACCGGTTCGTCTTGAGAGTTCTACGTTGCGACGCGACGTCGCGTTTCATAGCGTCATCGATCAAGCGATTCGATGATCGGAGGAAAGATGCGCATACTGGTTGTCGGCGCCGGCGCTGTCGGCGGATACTTCGGCGGACGGCTATCTCTTATCGGACGCGACGTCACGTTCTTGGTTCGCGAGCAGCGCGCGGCGGAAATCCGCGATCGTGGCTTTGAGATTCTCAGTCCCCACGGAGACGCGACGGTCAGGCCGCTCGTGGTCACGGCCGGTGAAATCAAGGGTGCCTACGATCTCGTTCTGCTTTCAGTCAAAGGCTACGAACTCGCGAACGCCATCGAA
>PKWF01000103.1:0-5535 GCA_003133185.1 Vulcanimicrobiota bacterium
GGCGACTGGAAGGCCGCTCTCGTAGTCTTCGTCATTCCGATGACGGTACTGTGGTGGTCGGTCTGGTATCCGGGCGCCGAGCCCGGCGGCGGCAGTTACGTCGCGCAGCGAATGCTCGCGGCGCGTACCGAGTCCGACGCGCTTTTCGGCACGTTCGCATTCCAAGCGATGCACTATGCGTTGCGCCCGTGGCCGTGGATCGTCGTGGCGCTCGCCTCCACGATCGTCTTTCCCACGCTGCACGACGTGCAGATGCGCTTCCCGGCGCTCGCACCCAACCTCATCGGCAACGATGTCGCGTATCCCGCGATGCTTATCTTCTTGCCGACGGGCTTTGCGGGCTTCATGGTCGCCGGAATTTTCGCGGCCTATCGCTCGACGATCGAAACGCACCTCAATTGGGGCACGTCGTACCTCGTACACGATTTCTATCAACGTTTTATCCGGCCGGGTTCGAGCCAGCGCGAGCTGGTCTTCGCGGGACGCCTGGTGACGGCGCTCCTGATGGCGCTCGGCGTCGCGCTGACCTTCGTGCTCGATAACGCGAAGGACGCGTTCAATCTGCTGCTCTCGATCGGCGCGGGAACCGGTCTCATCTACTTGCTGCGATGGTTCTGGTGGCGGATCAACGCTTGGAGCGAGGTGAGCGCAATGATCGCATCGTTCGGAGCCGCGCTCGCGTTCTTCGTCGCCGCGCGCAACGGGCACGCCGTTGCTTCGACGACCGCGCTCCTGACGACGATCGGCATTACGACGGCGGTCTGGCTCGTCGTTACGTATCTCACGCCGCCGGTCGGTGAAGAGACGCTGACGGGGTTTTATGCCAAGGTGCGGCCGGCCGGTCCGGGCTGGGCAGCGATCCGCCGGCGCAGCGGCCTTGGCCCATCGCCGGATTCGCTGCCGATGTCGCTCTTGGGCTGGGTGCTCGGCGTGGCCTCTGTTTACGGCGCCCTCTTTGCCACCGGCTCGTTCATTTATGGGCGGCCGATTGCCGGGGCGCTCTGCAGCCTGGTCGCGGGGTTGGCGGTAATCGGTTTGCTCGCGACCGGCCGCCGGCTCTGGCGCCCGATGGCAGGCCCGGCGCCCTTAGAAGGCTAAGCTCCACCGGCTCCAATGAACTGGAAAAATTTCAAGGCGCCGTTCAAGGCGCTGGTCATCGTCGCTGTTTGCGCGATCTCGCTCTGGGCGGTCGTCCCCGTTCAGAAGACGATCCGTCTGGGGCTCGACCTTCAGGGCGGAGCGCGGCTTTTGCTTCAGCTCTATCCGACCGCGGAAGTACCGCAGATTACCTCGCAGGTGCAGGCGCAGACGCGCGAGGTCATCGACCGCCGCATCAACGGACTCGGTGTTGCCGAGCCGTCGATCAGCAACGTCGGCACCGATCGCATTCTGGTCGAGCTTCCAGCGGTGAAGGATCCGGATCAGGCTGAAAAAGTCCTCAAGCAGGTCGCCGTCCTCGAATATAAGATCGTGCCCTTCGACGTCATGCAGAAGGCCGATGCCGCGAATGCAACGTTGTTGCAGCCGGGGGTTTCGTCAAAGGATAAGGCGGCAGCCGAGCTCTACGTTTCAAAAACGGCCTACGACCTCAGCGGCAACGTCGTCTACTCCGGCAAGGACCTCAAGGCCGCTCAAGCCGGCTACGATCAAGGCGGCCGGCCTGACATCCTCTTTCAAACCAAAGATGCCGCTAAATTTGGCAAGCTGACGTCGTCAAATCTCCAGAAGCCGCTGGGCATCTTTCTCGATCATCGCTATCTCTCCGCGCCGATCATTCAAAGCCCGATTTACGATAGCGGCCAGATCACCGGCACCTTCACTCAGGAAGCGACGATAACGCTGGCCAACGAGCTCAACGCCGGCGCGTTGCCCGTCAGCGTCAAGATCATCGAGAAAGAGACGATCGGTCCGACGCTCGGCAAGCTCGACCTGGTTCAATCGATGCGAGCCGCGGCGCTCGGCCTCGGACTCGTGCTGATCTTCATGATCGGCGTCTATCGTCTGCCGGGTCTTCTGGCCGACCTCGCGCTGGCGATCTACGTGCTGGCGATGATGGCGATTCTGGCGCTCTCGCACGCGACGCTGACGCTTCCCGGCATCGCCGGCTTCGTGCTCTCGATCGGCATGGCGGTCGACGCGAACGTGCTGATCTTCGAGCGCATCAAGGAAGAACTCTGGAACGGTAAGACGATGCGCGCGTCGGTCCGCGTCGGATTCCAGCGAGCCTTTTCCGCCGTCTTCGATAGCCATTTCACGACGATCGTCGGCGCCGGCGTCCTGTATATGCTGGGCACCGGTACGGTCAAAGGCTTTGCCTTCACGCTCTTCTGGGGCACCGTAGTTTCGCTGGTGACGGCCGTTTTCGTCACGCGCTTTTTCGTCGACGTACTCGTCGACAACAACGTCTTGACGTCGCCCGAGCTCTACGGGGTCAAGCGCGCGGACCTCGGCATATTCGCGAAGGCCGGAGCGTAGCTCGTGCTCTTTCGTCGTCTGAATTGGAACATCGTCGGCTGGTTCCGCATCGTCTCGACGATCTCGTATCTTATCATCGCGCTGGGCTTCGGCGCGATGATCTACAACGGTTTCAAGGGCGGCAATGGTTTTCAGCCGTCGCACATGCTGCGCTTGGGGCTCTCGTTTACCGGCGGTACCGATATCGCGGTGCAGTTCGCGCAGCCGACGACCGCCGATAAAGTCAAGGCGGCACTCGCGGGCCTCGGCATGACCGAGGAGTCGGTCACGACCGCGGGCACGGATGGCAAAGGCTTCGTGATTCAAACGCAGACCGCGTACGCCAACGACTCGGCGCCGGTCTGGAACGCGCTGAACACCGTCGCCCCCGTCGATCGCGCGGCTTCACAGATCACGGCCGTGGGTCCGTCGCTCGGGCGCGAGTACCTTACCAGGGCAATCTGGGCGCTGATCATCGCGCTTAGCATTCAGTTTATCTACATCGCGTTCCGATTCGGTTGGAACTACATCTTCGGGTTGGTGACGGTCATCGCGCTGATACGCGACGCGGCGATGATGATCGGCATCTACGCGCTGGCCGATCGGCGCGCCGACGATGCGTTTCTGGCCGCCGTCCTCACGGTCATCGGCTATTCGGTCATGGATACGATCGTAATTCTCGATCGAATTCGTGAGAACACGAAGCTCATGGCCGGGCAGCCGTACGACCGGATCGTCAACGAATCGATCAAGCAGACGATGACGCGCTCGTTCAACACGCTTGCGACCGTCATAATTACGCTTGTCGCGCTCTTGGCATTGGGCGGAGCGAGCCTCAAAAACTTCGCCTTCGCGCTGCTCGTCGGCATCTGCTCGGGCGGATACCATTCGATCTTCTTTTCGGCGCCGCTCGTGCTGGGCTACCGCAAACGCCAGTTGGAGGCCGCTGCGAAACGCCGGCATGCCGGTCTCGGGCAAGATCGGAGCGTAACCGCGCGGTCGCGCTCCGAGGCCGCCTCCTTGCAGAGCCGCAGCGGCGTCGCGCGTGAGGATATCGTGGCCGCGCGCCGGGAGCGCCGTCAGAAGGCCAAAGCGGCCCGAGCAGTTTCGCCCGGCCCGACGCCGCGTTATCGCAAGCGGCGCGATGCGGAGAGCGCCGTCGCGGTGGAAGAACCATTCGTGGCGGGTGAAGAGTTGATCGATCCGCTTGACGCACAACAAGCTGGTCTACACGATGCCGCGTTGGAGCAAGGTCACGAAGAAATCTCCCTCAACTTTGAAGACGCGCAGGAGCGGCACGAGGGCGACGCGCCCTAAGAGCCTGCCGGCGCCTACCGCGTCGGAGGCCGCCTTCGAAGCGCTCTTGCGCTCTTTCGAAGACCCTTCGACCCTTCGACAGGCTCAGGGCAGGCTTGAGGCGTCGGAAGAGGCAGCGGACGCCTTCGTCGAACGCGTCTTCGCGAAGGGCGACGAGTATCTGCACGACACGTACGCAACGATCGGCGATGCGGCACGCTTTCATACCAAACTCGCGGGCGTCTCTTTCGAGGGACGGCAAGACGTCATCGCCGGATTGCACGCCGGCGCGCCGCTCGAACTGCGGCGCCAAGCGGATAATCCCCACGATTCTAATGCTATCGCCGTCCATTACGGGCAGTTGCAACTCGGCTTTTTCAACAAGCGGCTCGCGGCGCACATCGCACCCCTCATCGATGCGGGCGCCCGGTACGGCGCGCGCGTGGCCTCTCTGACCGGAGGCAGCTCCACCGGCGAGTTCAAGCATCGCGGGGTCAACGTCGTGATCGAACGTGAAGCGCTCGGCGTGCAGTTGCAGCGGGCGGATGCGGCGGCTGCGCGTCCCGGCGTCGAGGCGGATGCGACCGAGACCGGCGAGCTGGTACGCTGCGCTCTGATTGGCACCTCGGCCCCGCACGAAGCGCAGCGAGCCGTTCTCGAGCGGGTTGAAGCCGGCAAGAATACTTTGGCGGTNNCTCGGCACGGGGCGCGGGAAGTCGTTCTGCTTTCAATACGCCGCAGCGATGCGAGCCTTCACCGGCGGAGGCAAGACGCTCGTCGTGTATCCTTTGCGCGCGCTGGCCAACGATCAGTACGAGGCGCTGCGGCGTACGCTCGAGCCGCTGGGTTTGCGTTTCTTTCGCGCCAACGGTTCGATCGACAGCGACGAGCGAGAAGACCTATTTGCGGCCCTGCGGGAGGGGTCGTGGGACGTGGTCTTAGCGACGCCGGAGTTCCTCGAGTTTCATCGAGAGGCGCTTCGCGGCAAGAGCACGCCATCGTTCGTGGTCGTCGACGAAGCGCATCATCTCGCGGAGTCGCGCCACCGGCCCGCCTACTCCCGGCTTTCGGCGACTATTTCGTCGTTGGGCAATCCACCGGTACTGGCACTGACGGCGACGGCCGGCGACGAGACGTTTCGCCGCATCGTCGACGATCTGCGCATTGAAAGCTGGGTGATCGACCCGACGGTACGCGCGAACCTTCATGTCGCCGATGCGCGCGGTACCAAGGACAAGATCGGCTATCTAACCGAGCTCTTTTCGGCGCCATCGAGCCCGCCGGAGAAGGGCATTATCTACTGCCACTCGCGGCCGGAGGTCACCAAGGTCGCGCAGCGTCTTCGCAAGCAACTCGGCAACACAGTCATGTTCTACCATGGCAAAATGCCCAACGCCGAACGGCTCGAGGTCGAACGCCTCTTTCGGGAAGGCGCGTTGCGCGTCGTGGTTGCGACGTCGGCATTCGGCGAGGGTATCGATCTGCCCGACGTTCGCAACGTCGTGCTCTTCCATCTCAACTTCGACTCGGGTGAGTTCAACCAACAAGCCGGCAGGGCTGGGCGCGACGGTAGCCCCGCGGAGATTCATCTTCTTTACGGGCCGCACGATCGTACCCTCAACGAGTTCTTGATCGATCTCGATGCGCCGCCGCTCGAGCGGCTGCGCGAGATTTACCGCGGTCTGCGAGGCCTCGCTCGAGACGGCCTCGTACGAGGGAGCAACGCCGAAATCGCCGGAACTCTAGAGATCGACCGAGTCCGAGATCGTACGATCGACGCCGCGT
>PKWF01000103.1:5557-6366 GCA_003133185.1 Vulcanimicrobiota bacterium
GCGCTCTTCGCGCCCGCCGAGACGCTCGAACGCGTGCTCAACCGGCCCATTTACCCTTCCAATATTCACCTGCGTCGATAGGCCGCACTTACGCGAGGACGCCCGTCATTGCGTCTTCATCGACGTCCTTATAAAAAGCGTTCTTCGTTTCGACGACGCCTGCGGACGCCCACGGATCGATCTGGTAACGCGTCGTCGGAAGGTGAATGGTCGGTCCGGCCGCGTCGGAGTAATCCGCGCCTCCGAACGGCGCGAACTCGTCGCTTTCGCGGTGCGCTAAGACTAAGTGTCGAACGGCGACCGCGGCGGCACCTGCGTCGTTGCGAAGCCGCGCGTCCAAACGGCCGTCTCCGGCAAGCGTGTCGTAGAACGCAATCGCCGGACGATCGGCCCGCCACGGCATGTCCTTCGAGGCGTCGGGAAAACGCACCATCCCTTGGATCGCGCGGGCGTCGTCACGTACGATGCCGCGCACGCCATTCGCGCCGGCCTCCGCACCGACGTCGTCGTTGAGACGTTTGATGCTCGATTCGGCGAGACGCATCTTTGCCGGGTCGAGATCGAGCACGTCGAAGGCTGCCGCCGGGCCGAAGCCGCCGAGATCGCCGGCGTCGTATTTGGTACGCATCACGTCGTTGACCACGCTCTTGGCCATCGCCTTGGGATCGTTCTCGTGCGATGCGATGGCGTGTGCGACATCGCTTGGAACGCCCGGTGCCAGCATCGTCTCCGGGCTAGCGGCGAGATACCGCACGCCGGCCTTGGAGAGCGCGTCGGCGAAGCCCATGGGATATTACACAAGGGCGATT
>PKWF01000036.1 GCA_003133185.1 Vulcanimicrobiota bacterium
TTCACCAGCCAGGCCATCGCGACCGGCTTCGAACGGCGTTATGGCGTACTCAAGCGGCTCGGCTCGACCCCGCTGGGGCGGGACGGCCTGATCGCCGCCAAGACCGCCACCGTGATCGCGGTGGAATTGCTGCAGGGCGCGCTGATCCTGCTTGTCGCCCTGGTCATCGGGTGGCGGCCGGACGCCAGCCCGGCGGCGATCGTGGTCGCACCGCTGCTCATCCTGCTCGGCACCGCCGCGTTCAGCGGGCTCGCCTTGCTGATGGCGGGGACGCTGCGCGCGGAAGCCACCCTGGCCGCGGCCAACCTCATCTACATCCTGCTGCTCGGCCTCGGCGGCGTCGTCTTCCCGCTGACCAAGTTCCCCGCCGCGGCCCGGCCGGTCCTCGAACTGCTGCCGACCGGCGCGCTGTCCACCGGCCTGCGTAGCGTCCTGCAGCACGGAGTGGCCTTCCCGGCCGGGAACATGATCACGCTCGCGGTCTGGGCCATCGCGGCGATCGCGCTCGCGTAGGCGATGTCGGTGCCGGCACTGGCGGCGCGGGCGGCGGCGGCGCCGGCTGTTTCGACAGCATCTTCCCGGTGGCCGACCTCCCGGCATCGCTGGCTGTCACCATCGGCGGCGACGCGCAGACGGGCGGCGGCGCGGCCGAAGGCTGGTTGATGATTGGGAAAATCGTGCGAGCGATCAGCGTCATATTCGTCGAAAGCATGATCGGTACGACCGGCTGCACGTTGAGGTTGTACTGCAAGCGAGTGTACGGACCGACGCCGTAGTTGAAGTTGTTCTGGAAGGGCACGACCGTAATGTTGCCCACCGGATTCTGCGACGTCTTGATGATGGCCAGGCGAAGCGCATCTTGCTGCGCCGGCGTGAGTTTGCTGGCGTCGAACCCGCCGGTGCTCGCGTCAGGCGCGGCCGGCTGCGACGCCTGCGCGCTTGGGCTCGGGCTCGGCGACGGCTCCGGCGCAGCAGTCGCCGCAGTCGGTATCGCAAACACCAGCGCGAGCAATCCGGTGGCTATTCCAGAGCTCTTCATTTTGAATTCGTGCTACGTCGCCGGTTTTTCCGAGACGATCACTAGCGTTTGCGAATCGACGCTATAGTTACCGGCCGCAACGAGGTCGTTCGGTTGGGCGCAAATCACGCTGTTATTCGGACCGTAGATTATGACCAGATTCGGTGGCCCGCAGGGCGTCTGAGTCAGCCGATAGCTTTCGAGAAGTTTTGCGCCGGGACTCTCCGGCGTTACTTGATACGAGGTGTAGCTCTGGTTGTTCGCGGCTACGACCGCGCCGTACACCGCCGCGGAGGTGACGCCGACCGCGAAGGCTCCCCAAAAGCCGCCGCCCCAGTAGTAGGGTGCGCCGTACCACGCGTAGCCGCCGTTCCATCCCCACGCCGGGTAACCGTGGTAGACCGGGTTGGTCACGGTCGCACCGTGGTAGACGTAGCCGTTGTTCGCATAGGTGTTGGCGTGATAGGTCTGACCGAAGGCATTGGTTGCCGTCGCCGACCCGCTGTACGTACGATCGTACGTATTGCCGCTTCCGGAAGTGTTGTACGAGCCGTACGGGTTACTGCCGTTGCCATTGTGGCTGTAGTCACCCGAATAGGCGTTGCCGCTCGTGCTGCTGCTGTGACTCGCGTACCCGTTCGATCCGCTGCTGCTGTGATAGTAGTTGCCGTTGTTCGACGCGCCGCCGCTGCTCGTACGGCTATAGTTGCCGTTGGTCGCGGTCGTCGTACGGTTGTAACCATTGCCGGTATTATTCACGGTCGTCGTTCGGTTCGTGCCGTAGGCCCCGGTGCTCGAATGCGAAGCCGAGCCGTCGTTGTGCATATCGAATCCGCCGCCACGATAACCACCTGAAAAGCCACCACGGCCGGCGTCGCTAGCGAGCGGAACGAAGAAGAAGAGCAGCGCGATTGCCGCGACACGTGGGGCGTTCATTTCTTTATCTCGTCGACGACGCCCGTGAGCGTCACGTACGTTCCGGCTTTCGTGAGGACCGAGAGCAGAACGCCGCGCGGGGGCAGATGGGCGGACGAATGCGTGAGCTGCTGCCTTGCCGTGGTTGGATTGAACCACGCCGTCCCGCTTTGTAACGGAACGTGGCGGCGCTCCCCGTTCTGAAAGAGCGTCGCATCGTACGGCAAGCACTCTAGGAGCTCGCCGATTTTCGTGCACGCCGCCTTGCCAAAGACCAGCGTTCCCCGGCCGTCGCTCGAGGTAATCCACATGCTCTGATCGCGCACCGCGATACGTACGTTGGCGTACGTTTTTGTCGAGCCGTCTCGCTGCTGAATTCTGGCGGTTCCCGTGGCGCTTGCGGTGCCGAGCCCAACGGCGAACTCACCGCACAGGAGAATCGCGGCAACAAAGGCCTTCTTGCAGGTCGAAACCTTCATAATTCTTAGTTTACGCCCGAACGCGACCGCGGCGGTATCCCAAAAATGCAAGGCTTGGATTTTCGCGACAAAGGGCTCCCCCGCGCAGTTGCCAAGATTCTACCTATGCCTCAAACCGGCCCCATCTTAATCGTGACCGGCGCGATAACCGCATGCGCGCTCGTCGCGGTCTTCGCGCCGGTTGCGGTGCTGCGGCTGCTCTTTGGCGTGACTGCGCCCGAGCAACTCACAATAATGATCGCGCGTCACTGGGCCTTGCTCGTGAGCTTGGTTGGCGGCCTGCTCGTGTATGCGGCTTATCATCCGGAGGTGCGGTTTGCGGTCATGATCGCCGCCGTCGTGGAAAAGCTCGCGATCGGGGTGCTCGTATTTGCAAGCCCGTGGCGGCGTAGGCTCTCGGCCGCCACCGTCGCCGGAGGCGACACCGCAATCGCACTGCTCTACATCTGGATTCTGTGGGGAGCACGTTCACCCTAAAAGGAATATCGCCGCCGCAACGAGGAGGGTGTTCGATGATGATTCGACGGTATTTGGTTGCGACCGCGGTCGCAGCGATGATCCTTCCCCTCCCCGCGTTGGCCGCGCTCTCGATTGGGACGAAGGCACCTGACTTTACGCTTCAGGCAAGCCAAGGTGGAAACGCCTTTACCTTTAGCCTGGCGGATTCGTTGAAGAAGGGGCCGGTCGTGCTCTACTTCTATCCTGCAGCGTTCACGACCGGCTGCACGATCGAAGCGCACGAGTTCGCCGATGCGATCGATCAGTACAAGGCGCTCGGCGCGACGGTGATCGGCGTCTCCCACGATCCGCTCGACAAGCTGCAGAAGTTTTCCGTTAGCGAGTGCCGCAGCAAGTTTGCGGTCGCGGCCGACACCAATGGTGCGGTTATGAAAGAGTACGACTCCGTTTTGGCGCAGCACCCGCAATATGCCAACCGCACCTCGTATGTTATTGCTCCCGACGGTACGATTATCTACACCTATACCAGTCTCGATCCGTCGCTGC
>PKWF01000061.1:0-6937 GCA_003133185.1 Vulcanimicrobiota bacterium
CGCCTACGTCATCCCGACGAGTCGCTTGCAGAACTGGGTCGCCGCTGCAATCCGCCCATCGGCAAACCGACCGTAAGCAGCCGGCTGGGCGCATTGACCAAGTTGGCCGGCAACTTGCGCGGCATGCAGGGGAGCGCGAAAGCGGCCCGGTAAACGCGGCTCATGCGCATCGGAATCAACGGCTTCGGCCGCATCGGGCGAAACTTCACCAAAGCGATCGTGGAGCGCCATCCGGAAATCGAGATCGCCGCCGTGAACGACCTCATCGACGCCAAGGAGTGCGCGCACCTCTTTAAATACGACAGCAATTACGGCATTTACGGCGGCAGCGTGAGCGCCGGCGACGGCACGATCTCGATCGATAAGCAGCGCATTAAGGTCTTTGCCGAACGCGACCCGGGCAAACTTCCGTGGCGCGACTTGGGCGTCGACATCGTGATCGAGTCGACCGGCCTCTTCACCGATGCAGCCAAAGCTCGGGCGCATATCGATAGCGGGGGCGCCAAAAAAGTCCTCATCTCCGCCCCGGCAAAGGGCGAAGACATCACGATCGTGCTGGGCGTGAACGACCGCCGTTACGATCCGCAGAAGCATCACGTCATTTCCAACGCATCGTGCACGACGAACTGCCTCGCCACTGCCGTGAAGCCGATCGTCGACGAACTGGGCTGGGTCAAGGGTTTCATGACGACGATCCACTCCTACACGAACGATCAAAACGTGCTCGACGGACCGCACCGCGATCTTCGCCGCGCGCGTAACGCGGCGACGAACATCATTCCGACGTCGACCGGCGCGGCCAAAGCGCTCTATCTAACGATTCCGGAAGTCGAAGGCACGTTCGACGGCTTTTCACTCCGCGTCCCGACGCCGACGGTATCGATGATCTACCTCGTCGCTCAGACAAAACGCCCGACCACCAGGGAAGCGCTCAACGCACTGCTGCGCCGCGCCGCCGAGGGCGAGTTGAGCAAGTACGTCGCCTACACCGAAGAGGAGCTGGTCTCAAGCGATTATCGGAAGAACCCGAACAGCTCGATTATCGACGGCAAGCTCACCGGCGCCAACGGCGATCTCCTGCAAATCGCCGCCTGGTACGACAACGAATGGGCCTACTCGTGTCGCCTCGCAGAGCTGACCGCTTTGGTTGGGTCGACGATTCCAGCCGCGACGTAGTGGCCTTTCGGCGCCTGCAAGAGTTCGACGTTCGCGGCAGGCGCGTTCTCGTGCGCGAAGATTTGAACGTGCCACTCGTCCTTCGACCCTCTCAGGATGACGTTGCATTCCCGCCTGCGCGAAGCGCAGTCCTGAGCGACGCTGAGCTTGTCGCAGCGGAGTCGAAGGGTCAGGATGACAAGCAGAAGGTAGAGATCGCCGATTACAGCCGCGTCGACGCTGCGCTGCCCACGCTGCGTTGGCTGCACGAGCGTGGCGCGAAAACCATCGTGCTTTCGCATCTCGGGCGTCCCGACGGCAAACCCGATCCAAAGCTCTCGTTGCGGCCGGTCGCGCGAGCGCTTTCGGATCGCCTCGACATTCCCGTCGGCTTTGCCGGCGACTGCGTCGGCGAGGCGGCCGAAAGCGCGGTGGCCCAACTGCGCGACGGCGACCTGCTCTTGCTCGAAAACGTCCGCTTCCACGCCGGCGAAGAACGCAACGATCCCGCGTTCGCCAAGCANNNGAGTTGTCGGCGCTCTCGCGTCTGACCGACCACCCCGCGCGGCCCTTCGTCTGCGCCGTCGGCGGGGCGAAGATCAAGGACAAGATCGGCATGCTGGAACGTTTGAGCGAGCTGGTCGATGCTTTTTGCGTCGGCGGAGGCATGGCAAATACGCTCCTCGCGGCTCGCGGGGTCAATGTCGGCACGTCGCTGCGCGACGACGATCTCGAGCCGGCGCGCCGAATCCTGGCGGCGATCGAGGAACGCCGAGTCGATCTTCATCTGCCGGCCGATGCAGTCGTGGCGCCTTCGGTGAAGGCAGAGGACCGGGCTCGCGTCGTTCCGATCGAAGCCGTCGGCGAGGAGATGATTCTCGACATCGGCCCAGCCAGCGCGCAGACCTACGCGAACGCGATCGAAGCCGCAAAGACGATCGTTTTTAACGGCCCGATGGGCGTGTATGAGAGACCGGCGTATCGCCGCGGAACGCAGGTAGTCGGCGATGCAATCGCGCGCGCGACGGAGGCCGGCGCGATTAGCGTCGTCGGTGGGGGCGACGCCGCCGCGGCAGCGCACTTACTGGGCTTCGCCTCCAAAATGACCTACGTTTCGACCGGCGGCGGCGCCACGCTGGAGTTCTTGGAGGGCAAACGACTGCCCGGAGTCGCCGCACTTGAACGTTAGAACGATCCTCGCGGGCAACTGGAAGATGCACAAGACTGCGGCCGAGACGGCCGCGTTCTTCGATGCATTCCTGCCCCGCGTCGCGCCGATTCCCGCGGAAATCGAGATCGTCGTCGCGCCCGCGTTTACGTCCCTGCAGTTGGCGGGCGAGTTTCTGAGTGGCACGCGCGTGCGCTTGGGCGCGCAGACGATGCATTGGGAGCTGCAAGGCGCCTTCACCGGCGAAGTGAGCGCGCCGATGCTGCGGGCGCTCGGCGTCTCGCACGTGATCCTCGGGCATTCGGAACGACGCGCCTATTGCGACGAAACCGATCGTACGGTCAACTTAAAGGTGCGTACGGCACTCGCGCAGGGGCTGACGCCGATCGTCGCCGTCGGCGAGACCCTTGACGAGCGCCGCGCCGGCGCGACGGACGAGCGCGTCCTATCGCAGACGCGCGCTGCATTCGAAGGCGTACCGGAGGCCGATCTCTCGAAGGTCGCGATCGCATACGAACCTATCTGGGCGATTGGCACCGGCCAGAGCTGCGAACCCGACGAAGCCAATAGGGTGATGGCGACGATTCGCCATGCGATCGACGGCTTGGGCGGAACGCCGATTCTCTACGGCGGAAGCATGACGGCGTCGAACGTTGCGTCGTACGTGAGATGCTCCGATATCAATGGCGGTCTGGTCGGAGGCGCGTCGCTCGATCCCGAGGGTTTCGCAGCGCTGATCGAGCGAGCCGTGCCGGTGTCATCCTGAGCACTTCGNNTGCGCTCAGCACAGGCTACATCGAAGGATACCGGCCCGTCGTGTTGTGCGTGCTCGACGGCTGGGGATGCCGGGATGCCACGCACGGCAACGCGATCGCGGCGGCAAACCTGCCACATTGGCGGGCGCTCTTCGAGCGCTATCCGCATACGATGCTGCGCGCGTCGGGCGAAGCGGTGGGTCTTCCCGAGGGCGTCATGGGCAACAGCGAGGTCGGCCATATGAACCTCGGCAGCGGGCGCGTCGTGCCGCAAGGCGTCACACGGATCGACGCCGAGATCGCATCGGGCGAGTTCGCGAAGAACGATACGCTGCGCCAAGCGATTTCGCACGTCGCCCCGCGAGGCAAAACCCTTCATTTAATGGGCCTGCTCTCCGACGGGCAAGTTCATAGTTCGATCGTCCATCTCTTTGCTCTGATCGATGCCGCCGTCGAGGCCGGCGTGCGGATTGCCGTGCACTGCTTTCTGGACGGACGCGACACGCCGCCGCGTTCGGCCACGACCTACGTGGAGCGCCTCGAACAAAAACTTGCCGCGGTCGACCGTACCGGCGCAATCGCCAGCGTTACCGGACGATTCTACGCCATGGATCGCGATCTGCGTTGGGAACGAACGCAGCTTGCTTACGATCTGCTTGCGCAGGGTCGCGCGCAATTCCGCACCGCCGACGCGCTTTTCGCCGTCCGCGACGCCTACGCGCGCGGCGAAGATGACGAGTTCGCGCTTCCGACGATCGTCGGAGAGCCGCGCCCCATCCAAGACGGTGACGCAATCATCTTCTTCAACTTTCGCCCCGACCGCGCGCGCCAATTGACGACGGCATTCAACGCCGGGACGACGCTGTACTACAACGGCGGCTTCGATGCTTTCGCAACCAAGACGTATCGCGATCCTTACTTCGCCACGATGACGAAGTACGACGAGAACTACACCAATCCGGTACTCTTCGGCCCGCGCCCGCAGCACGAAACGTTCGGCGAAGTCCTCGCGCGCGCGGGCTTGCGCCAGTTGCGACTTGCCGAAACCGAGAAGTACGCGCACGTTACGTATTTCTTTAACGGCGGCCGCGAGGAGCGTTTCGAAGGCGAAGACCGCGAGCTGATCCCCTCGGACCGCTCGGTGGCAACGTACGATCTCGCACCGGCGATGCGCGCGNNGCCGACATGGTCGGCCATACCGGCAAGTGGGAGCCAACGATCGAGGCCGTCGAAGTCATCGACGAATGCTTGCCGCGGTTGGTCGATGCGACGCTTTTCGCAAACGGCCTGCTCGCGATTACCGCCGATCACGGCAATGCCGAAACGAAGCTCGACGAGCAGAACAATCCTCTTACGGCGCACACGACCAACCCCGTCCCTTTCATTCTGGTCGCTGACGGCTTGCATGGAAGCCTCGCAAGCGGCGGCAAACTGGGCGACGTCGCGCCGACGTTGCTGAGCCTTATGGGCCTTCCGATTCCCGATCAAATGACCGGAGTGAATCTTTTCGAGGCCTCACGCTCGTAGAAAAAAATTCATGCAACTCACAGGCGCCCTTACGGTGCCGTTCAGGAACGTGTGAGAGCATACCGTGGACGGCCCAGAGGAGGGTCCCACGATGGCGCACCAGCGCAAAGAGATCCACGACGTTCTGATATTCGCACGAGGTTTGACCTACTTCATCTTCGTCGGCGCCGCGACGGTCGCAATCGCGGTCGCAGCGCACCTGCACTAGGTCTGCATGCAAAACCCCCGAGACTCCATATCCAGCGTGGATGGTCGCGCGGCGGGAGTCCAAACTCGCGCTCCGCCTCCGCGGCGGCCGGAAGGGGGAGGTTACGAAACTCGATAGCAACCGCTGGGATCCACTTGAACGCAGCGGTTGCCAATCATAATCGAACGGACTCGATGATCCCAAAACGAGAGCACGCGGACGATAACGGGCCGCAGTTTGGCGATAAGCTCGCGCGCCCGCTGCGAGACGGCAACGGCGTCTTTAACCCAGCGCGGATGGTCGTGCGGCAGGAGTGCGGTCTCGAGCTCGGCTTGCGCAACAGCCGGAACGACGGCCTCGGAGCGCCCCGGCTCGAGCCCGGCGGAGAGCGCCGCCGGTGTTTCTTCGAGCTCAATACGGCGCAGCATGAGCGTCTCGTTTTAGCTTGGCGATCGCGCTCAAATGGAGTTGCGATGCGCGCTGCGGCGAGATTGCCAGACGCTTCCCAACCGAGCGCAGTGAGTTCCCTTTAAAATAGTGCAGGAGCACGACCTCGCGCTGACGGCGCGACAGACCCGAGATTAACTCCGCGAGCTGCGCGCTTTCGGACCGGCGCTCTACGATCCGCGCCGGGTCGTCGTTCCAGTCATTGACGAGCGATTCTCCCAACGGCAGCGGCGCATCGAGAGAGAGCGGCTGACCGCGATAGGCCGCGGCGATGGCGCGGCGATATCCGGGGTAGCGCTTCTCCATTTCGTTCGAGGTCGGAACCGCGCCGAGCGCGGCCGCGAGCGAGTACCGCTGGTTCTCGCCGTCACGCACGATCCGGCGCGCTCGCTCGGAGACCGGGTCCATCCGGCGGATTCCGTTGAGCATGGCGCCGACGACGAGGCGTCGCGCGTAGTCGCAGAGCTGAGGCCCCCGGTGCGGATCGAACGAATCGACGGCGCGGATTAAGCCGACGGATCCATCGCCGACGAGGTCGTCGAGATCGAAGTTCGGCACGAGCCGCTTGAGCCGTCGAGCAAGTTTCTTCACAATCGGCAGTAAGCTTCGGATCTGCTCGTCGCGGTCGCCGGGGCTCATCGGGCGCCCTCCAAGCGAGAGGCGATCAAGGCCGCGAATCCCTCGCCGTCGCTGTGCGCGATTTCCTGTGCCAAGAGCTCCAGCTCGTAATCGCCGAGCATCCCGGCGCCCACGATCAGCGGGCGAAGCACCGGGGCGAGCAGGATGGACTCCAGCATCTCGCCCGCGCGGCGTGCCGCGACGCTATCCACGCTGCAGATTGTTGGCGATGCGCAGCATCTCGTCGGCCGCCTGAACGCCTTTCGCATTGGCTTCGTAGGCGCGCTGCGCGGTAAGAATTTGCATCATCGCATCGATAATGGTTACGTTCGACTCTTCGAGCATCCCGAAGTGGAGCTTCGGGCCATCCGCCGTACCGGGAATGATTTCTTTTGGTTTTCCCGACTCGCGCGTCGCTTCAAAAATCGCGCCGTCGAGCGCGCGCAAATGCTCCGGCGCCGCGAACTCCGCAAGACGAATGCGGCCGAGCGTGCGGCTTCCCCCCGTAAAGGTCGCGCGAACGCTTCCATCGCCGGCAACGGTTACGCTAAGCGCGTCGTTGGGAATCGTGATGCCTACAAGCCGATAATCCGCAGCGTTGCGCAACGTTCCATCCGCGTTACGCGAAAACTCTCCATCGCGCGTATAGAGTCGGCGCCCGTGGCCGTCGAGCAACGAAAAAAAGCCAGGGCCGTCGATCGCGAGATCGAACGGACCAGCGCTGCGGGCTAGCTTGCCCTGAGCGAAGAGCACTCGCGGACCGAGCGCAACCGTTCCAAGTCCCCTTCCGCCAGGCGCGATCAGCTCGGCAAAGCCTTGCGCCGATCCTTTGAAGCCGACAACGCCGGCGTTGGCTAAGTTGTCGGCAATCGTATCGAGGTTCCGCTGCTGAGCCGCCATGCCGCTGGCAGCGGCGAATAGTGCAAGATCCATACCGGCACGCTTCCTATTTCACGCGAGCCGCATCGGCCGACTTTTGACGCGTGGCATCGATCGCGGCGACCGCTTTTTCCGCGCTCTCGAAAGAGCGCTCCGCGGAGAGCACGTCGATCATCTCGGCGATCGCATCGACCGCAGGAC
>PKWF01000061.1:6962-7299 GCA_003133185.1 Vulcanimicrobiota bacterium
GAAGGCACCGGCTCTCGTCTCGCTCACGCGCCCGGCCGAATCGCGAACGCGGAACGCGCCTCGGCCGAGAATCGCGAGATCGAAATCGCGCCCCGTATGCCGCAACGCACCGCCTTCGCCGGAGCTCCGTCGTGCAATCGTGACCCCGAGCGCGGTCAGGAAGCCCCGCGCATCGACCCGGCGAAACCCGTCGGTCGAAACGTTCGCGAGATTTTCCGTCGCGATTTCAAGCCGCGTTCGGGCCGCGACCATTGCGCTGGCCGCCCATGCAATTCCGTCCATGCGCGCATGGTAGCGAAGCCGCTTGGCCGAATCGTTTCCGCACGATGACCGGGCT
>PKWF01000061.1:7315-13070 GCA_003133185.1 Vulcanimicrobiota bacterium
CCGTCGCCGCGATGCAGCGAACGACGCTGCTCCGCTGGCGCTCGGCTTGGAAATCGGGGCATCCGCACGCGCACGAAGTGTTGCACGTCCGCTTTATCGATTTTATCGGCCGCAAGGTCGCCACACTGACGACGGACAGCTAGTGGCCTAGAGTCTGGCGAGAACCGCTTGCGTGAACGCGCGCGTCGATACCGGGGCGCCGGCCGAATGCGCCACGTCAGCGGTTCGCAAGCCGTCGGCGTAGGCGCGGTCGACGGCGCGCTCGATTCGAACCGCAGACGAATCGTCGGCGAGGCTGTGGCGCAGCAACATTGCGGCGGAGAGAATAGCTGCCGTTGGATTTGCAACGTCCTTGCCGGCCAAATCGGGCGCCGTGCCGCCGATCGGCTCGTACAGGCCAAACTGCCGTCCAGCAGAGCCTTGGGAACCGAGACTGGCGCTGGGGAGCGTCCCGAGCGAACCGGTGAGAATCGCGGCTTCGTCCGAAAGGATGTCGCCAAACATGTTCTCGGTAACGATCACGTCGAAGTCGCCCGGCCGCGCCACGAGCTGCATCGCCGCGTTGTCCACGAGCAGATGCTCGAGACGCACGTCGGGATAGTGCGCCGACATCTCGGTGACGACTCGCCGCCACAACCGCGACGTCTCCAAGATATTCTGCTTATCCACCGACGTGACGTGCTTGCGCCGCGCGCGCGCCAAATCGAAAGCGACGCGCGCGATGCGCTCGATCTCCGGCGCGCGATAGATCATCGTGTCGACCGCCTCCTCGACGCCGTCCACGGTTCGCCGTTCCTTCGGCAGGCCGTAATAGATGCCGCCGGTCAGTTCGCGCACGACGAGCAGGTCGAGACCACGCACGATCTCGGGCCGCAGCGACGAAGCGTCTTCGAGCCCAGGAAAGACGCGCACCGGCCGCAAGTTCGCGTAGAGCTCGTAGTCGCGCCGCAACAAGAACAGCGCGTATTCGGGGCGTTGTGCCAAAGGAAGTCCGTCGTACTGCGGCAAGCCGACGCTGCCAAAGAGGATTGCATCGCTGCGATCGCAGAGCGCCTTAGTTTCCGGCGGCAAGGCNNAGTCGATAACCTCCGGGCCGATCCCGTCGCCCGGTAAGAGTGCGACGTTATTAATAGACGGTGATGCGCTTGGTGTCGTCGTGTTTGACCGGAGGCTCGACCGGCGTGCTGTTTTCGGGCGGTGCGGCGGGCTGCACGCTCCCGCCATTGCTCGCCGGGCCCTCGGCTCGTTCGAGCAGGGCAAGATGCGTCATCAGCAGGCTGCGCAGCTCGCTCTTGGCCTTCTCCGTCGCTTCAACCGCCCGCTGCTGCTCGCGTCGAACGTCGGAGATCGTATCGCTGTAGCCGGCGATCTCGCGCTCGTTGGCCAGACGCGCCTGTTCTCGGATGAGGTCGGCCTCTTTATGTGCCGACGCCTTGACCTCGTCCGCCGTGCGCTGAGCGAGCACCAACGTGTTTTGCAGCGACTCTTCGATCGCTTTGAAATGACTCACGCGCTCCTTGAGGTCCGCGATCTCCGCCTCGAGAGCGGCCCGCTGTTGCGCCTCGTCTTCGAGCGTCTCGATGATTTCGTCGAGAAACTTATCGACGTCGGCGCGCTCGTAACCTTGAAGAGCCTTCTTGAAACTCTTGTGTTGTATGTCGACTGGTGTGATCTTTTCCATCGCTTCGTGTCCTACGGTCTATTGCCCATGAAATCGAAGGTGCCGTCGGCCATCATCGAGTCGCGCAAACCTGCNNCGCTGCAAAAGCGTTCGATCGGCGTTTTGCAAATTCATGATGACGACCTGCCGGTTCCGCAGTGAGTCGGCGATCTCGACGACGTCCTGATAGCTGCGCGGTGAGTAAACGCTCACCTGCGTGCCGCCGCGCCGTCCCGCAGTCGACAGCGGTACGACGCGCCCCGACGGCACCTCGTCCTCATAAAACTCGTCCTCGTCGTCGCGAATCGAAAAAAACGAGCCGATTTTGCTAAACACGCTCACGTGTGCCTCCCATCTGTGCGCGGGCCAAAGAGCGCCTCTCCGATGCGCACCATCGTCGAGCCGGCTCGTAGCGCTTCGCGCCAATCTCCCGACATACCGATGGAAAGCGTACTTCCACCTATGCGTGCCAAGGTCTTGGCAGCGAGCTCGAATGCGCGTGATATTGCGTCGCTGTCGGCGCCCAGCGGTCCCATTGCCATGACGCCCTCGAGGCGCAAGCTCGCCTGGCCTCGAAGCGCTTCAGCGAGCTGGTCGGCCTGATCGGGACGACACCCAAAGCGATCGGACGGCGTAACGTTGAGCTGCAGCAGCACCGGCAGCGTCGCGCCTAGTTCTTGCGCCGCCCTTCCCAGCGCGATGCCCGCTTCGGCTCGATCGACGCTCTGGACGACGTCGAACGTCGCTGCTATAGCTTTCGCCTTGTTACTCTGTATATGGCCGATGAAGTGCTTGCGCACGGGGGGCAGCAGCGGAAACTTGCGGCGCGCCTCTTGCAGGTAGCTCTCACCGAGATCGGTCAAGCCCGCCTCGATCGCTAGGGCGATTACCTCGGGGGGCTGGCGCTTGCCGACCCCGACCAGCGTGACGCCGCCTGGATCGCGCCCGTCCCTACGCGCTTCTTCATCGATCGCGCTTCGCAGCGCTCGGTAGCGTTCCTCGACGTCCTGCCTCATCCACGCGCCGGGCGGACCGGTCTGGCGTCGGTGCGCGGGCCGGGCCGGGTCGCGCAGTAGGCGATTCCGATCGTCCCAACGACGATCATCGGC
This sequence comes from Vulcanimicrobiota bacterium, assembly GCA_003133185.1. Lineage (GTDB taxonomy): Bacteria > Vulcanimicrobiota > Vulcanimicrobiia > Vulcanimicrobiales > Vulcanimicrobiaceae > Cybelea > Cybelea tyrphae. The sequence continues at coordinate 10,085 of PKWF01000061.1, forward strand.
AGGGCGTAGAGCTGGCCGCCGGTCAGGCCCATCCAGCTAAAATCGGTCTGCCGCCACATCTCTGCGATCGTTCGCGTGATCCCGTAGCACGTGAACCAGGTCCAGGCGACGACGCCGTCTTTGGGCTTGAGCCGGTAGACGATCAAGAGGATCGGCAGCGTCAGGATGTCGAGAATCGCCTCGTAAATCTGCGAAGGATGACGATATGCCGGAGCGCCCGGCGCGGAGGGGAAGACCAGGCACCAGGGATGGTCGGGACGGCAGACGTCTCCCCACAGCTCGTCGTTGATAAAGTTCACGATTCGCACCAGTGTGATGCCGACCGGCAGCATCACCACGACTTCGTCGCCGACGACCACGTATTTCAGACCGGGATGCTGCCGAATGAACAGCCAGATCGCCACCAGCACGCCGATCAATCCCCCGTGGAAGGCCATCCCGCCGTTCCAGACCGCGATAAGGTTGACCGGGTTGGAAAAATAGAACGAGGCATCGTGCTTGCTGATGATGTCGTTGATGACGAAGAAGGTTCGCCCGCCGACGAGCACGCCGATCAGCGCGTAGAAGATAAAATCCTGAATCTGCTGCTTTGTGAGCCCCAGGCGGCGCAGCCCGGCGGGACGGCTCATCCACAGATAGACGCAGAGGAACGCCACGATATAGGCGATGCCGTACCAGTGGATGCCGAATCGCGGACCGAGATGAATCGCGACCGGGTCGATGTTTGTCGGATAGGTGAACCAGTGCTGCATTTATAACAATCTTTTGACTGATGACCGCGACGACACATATCACCGCCGGCATCGCCTTCCTTGCGGGCCTCGTTTCCTTCGTTTCGCCGTGCGTCCTTCCGATGGTGCCGGCCTACCTCTCGCTGCTCACGGGAGAGAGTCTCGAAGACCTCAAGAACGAGCCGACCGCTCGCGCGCGCCTGCAAACGATGGCACACGCCGTCGCGTTCGTCGCCGGATTCAGCCTAATTTTCGTCGGATTGGGCCTAAGCGCGAGCGCGATCGGCGGAGCGCTGGCTGCAAACCGCGTGCTGATCGCGCAAATCGGGGGCGCGCTCGTGGTCGTTTTGGGCTTGCACATGATGGGCATGCTGCGCATTCCCGTGCTGATGATGGACGCGCGCCTGCACCTTCAACACGACCGCCGCACGGTGTGGACCTCCGGCTTGGTCGGCATCGCGTTCGCAGCCGGCTGGTCGCCTTGCATCGGCCCGATTCTCGCCGGCATTCTGGCCATTGCGTCGCAACAGCACAGCGCCGCTGCCGCGGTGCTGCTTTCCTGTTACTGTCTCGGCTTGGCGCTGCCGTTTCTCGCAACCGCGATGGCAATCGGCGTCGTTCTCCCGTTGCTCGCCCGCATCAAATCTTCGCTACCCGCGATCGAGTTTGCATCCGGCGCATTTCTCGTCGTCGTCGGCCTGGTTCTCGTCAACAATGCGTTCCTCAACGTCGCAGGATGGTTCTATCAATTTGTACCGCAACCGAATCTTTAGCCTAAAGCAAACGCTGGTCATCGCGGCCGCGGCGATCGCCGTGCTCTGGGCGGACCAATACACAAAGCACCTGATCGTCAAGCTGTGCTTCCCCGACGTCCCCGCGTGCCGTACCATCATCCCGAATTTCTTGAGGTGGACGTACGAGCGCAACGTCCACGGCGCGTTCGGCCTCTTCGGCAGCAGCGCCGTGATGCTGATCGGGATGGCGATCGTCGTGCTCGTGCTCTTTTGGTTCAGCTTCCGGGAGGCCGCCGCGCGTTCGCAGACCGTTCGGATTGCGTTCGGCATGATCGTCGGCGGCGCGATCGGCAATGTCGTCGATCGTCTGCACTACGGGTACGTCATCGACTTCATCGACTTCTACCGCATTTGGCCGAATATCTTCAACGTTGCCGATTCGTGCATCACCGTCGGCGTCGGCCTTCTGCTGCTTTCGAGCCTTGTTGCACGTCGTCACGGCTGAGCAAGCCGGGAAACGCACCGACGTCCTCGTTGCTTGGCTCTCCGGAGTTTCGCGAACCCTCGTAACGCAAACCGCTCGGCGCGGAGAGGTTCTCGTTAACGGCAGCCCCGCCAAGCCCAGTCGCCCGCTCGAAACCGGCGACGTGCTCGAGTTCGAAATTACACAGCCGCCGGCGCTCGTCGCGCAGCCCGAACCGATTCCGCTCGACGTCGTTTACGAAGACGACGATCTGCTCGTCATCAATAAGGATGCCGGAATGGTCACGCATCCGGCACACGGCACGACGAGCGGGACGCTGGTCAACGCGCTGCTCGCACACGTACGGGCAAGTCTTCCCGGCGATCTGCTGCGCCCGGGACTCGTCCACCGGCTCGATCGCGACACCTCCGGCCTGCTCGTCGTCGCAAAGCGCGAAGAGAGCCTGCGCGCGCTCGGCCTCGCGATGAAGGCGCGGCGCATCGAGCGCGAGTATCTCGGACTCGTGCGCGGCGTACCGCAGCACCCGCTCGGCACGATCGAAGGACCGATCGGACGCGATCCACGCAATCGTTTGAGATTCGCGATCGTCGCCGACGGCAAACCCGCTCTGACGCACTACGAGGTGCGTGAAGCCTTTGCGGCGCACTCCGAGTTGCTCTTTCGCCTCGAAACCGGCAGAACGCATCAGATTCGCGTGCATATGGCTGGGATCGGCCATCCGATCCTCAACGATCCGCTTTATGGCAAGATTGAATCTCGCTTCGAGCTTCGAGGGCAGGCGCTGCATGCGTGGCGGCTTGCGTTTCGCCATCCACGCACCAATGAAGCGATGTCGTTCGAGGCTCCGCCTCCTCGCGACTACGTGCAGGCCCGTTTGCTCGTAAGCACCGCTCACGGGTGATGAGAAGACGTCCGTCGCTCCGCATCCGTGCTCCGCTCCTACTCCCCAATTTTTCGCAATTCGGCATCCTGCCGTTGCGAAAAACTTGGAGGCTTCTCATCACCCGTGAGCGGTGCTTACGAGCAAACAGCAGCAA
>PKWF01000121.1 GCA_003133185.1 Vulcanimicrobiota bacterium
GCCGCGGCGATGAGGAATCCGGCGTCGGCCAGCGATGGCGCGACGGTCTATCTTACCGATTGCTCCAGTTGCCACCAAGCCGACGGCCAAGGCGTCTCCGGAGCGTTTCCACCGCTCGCCGGCAACGCCGTCGTGACCGGCAATCCGGTTGCAGTAATCGCGATCGTCAAGAACGGCCTCGAAGGCCGCGTCACGGTGAACAAACTCGCCTACAGCGGGATCATGCCGAGTTGGAAGGGCCAGATCTCCGACGATCAGCTCGCTGCGGTCATCAGCTACATTCGCAGTGCCTGGAACAACCACGCCGGCGGCGTGAGCGTTGGCCAAGTAACAGCCATCAAATAGACGCGACTTTCCCTAGATCGAGGCGTTCGCCGAACTCGCGTTCGAAGAGCGCTTCGACGTACTCGTGCATTCCGGGGTCGCCGTGGCGCAGGCGCGCCCGGGTTGCCCGCGGCCACGGCGAGGCGCAATCGTTGGCCTCGACGTACGCGCGCAACGATTCGGCGAAGTATTCGTCGACGCCGGTTGCGGCGTAAGGCGTCACGAACGTTCGGGCGTTCGCGAAAAGCGCGCGAACTTGCGGGTCGATGCTGCTGCGATAGACGCCGCCGCCGAGCGCGCAATCGAGTGCATGACCGAACTCGTGCGCGACGGTCATCGGGCTTCGCGACCGCAAGAAAAGCGCGCGTTCTTCGACGACGAAGAGTCCGGCCGGCGGCGCCGGCCAGGCATCCACATCGATTCCCAAGCGCGCTAGAGCCGGCGAGGCATCCCGGTAGAACTCCCCCGCGCGCAAGAGCAAGATGCGGATGCGGCTACGTAGCGCGTAGGAGAGGGCACCGTGACCGAAGCGAAGCAGGGTCTCAAGCACGAGCGGTTCCGCGGCGCGGCGCCGGTCGCGTTCGAAGAGACGGCGAGCGGTAGCCAGTGCATCCTTCTGCATCAGGCAATCGTCGCGCCGGAACGTTGCCGAGCCGTTGCGGCAGGGTTTTCAGAATTCTTTCACATCCCCGGCGTAGCCTGGATGGATGAAGCAAATTGCGATTGCCACAATTGCCGTCCTGGCCATCGCCGGCTGTGGCGGACACTCCAGCATGCTTCCGGGTGGGTCGATGACCTCCGCGGCGGCGCCCGCTGGCCATGGCGCCGGTGAGGACACTACCCCGATTTTGAAGCTGCTCAAGAAGCAGGTCGTCATCGGCTCGACGATCGATCCGAAGTTCGGGCAACTTAACCCCTATGGACTGACGGTTGCGGACTCGACCACCGGAGATTTCAGCGCGGGCGATCTCGCAGTCTGTAACTTTAACGATAAGAAGAACGTGCAAGGCACCGGTTTTACGATCGTTGCACTGCATCCGACGCCGGGTTCCAAGCCGCTGCTGGTCTCTTCGAGCAAGACGCTGCTCGGATGCGCGGCCCTGGCGTTGAGCCCGTCCGATGACATTTGGGCCTCAGCGTTCGCTGCCAACGACGTTCCCATTATCTCTCCGTCCGGTAAAGCGGTAGGGAACATCAAAGGCAAGCCGTTCAACCATCCCTTCGGACAGGTCTTCGCCCAGCCGAAAACGGGAAGCCCCGTATTCTACGTCAGCGATGCGGGTGCAGGAACGATCGTTCGCATCAACCTCGGTTCGAAGTTCACCTACGACGTGATTGCAAAGGGTTTCGCCGTCAATCACGGCAAGCCGGGCAGCATCTTGGCGCCATCGGGGTTGGCCTACGACGCGAGCATCGACACGCTCTACATCGTGGACGGCACGAACAATACCGTCGTGTCGTTCGATAACGTGACGACGATCCCCAACGGCGGCATCATCGTGGAAAAAGGCGGAAAGACGTTCAAAGGGCCGTCCGCCGGCGACGCCAAGCTGGTTTACTCCGGCTCTCCGCTCGACGGTCCGATTAGCTCCGCGCTCTTACCCAACGGCAATCTCGTGATCGGAAACACGGGCAATCCCAGCGGGTCGAATATCATGGTCGAGATAACGCCCACCGGTAAGCTCCTCGATACACGCAACGTCGATAAAGGCGCGTCGGGCGCACTCTTCGGCATGGTAGCGACGGGCACCGACGACTCGAACACGAAGATCTACTTCAACGACGATAACGACAACAATCTGCAGGCCCTGGAAAAGTAAGCCCATTCGCCGTCGCGGCTCTTCTCGGCGCTGCGACGGCCCCGTTTATCAGCGAGATGGACGTACGCGAAGAGGGCGTACGAAGGGCGCAGCTAACTAAACTACCTCGGGTATCCGTCGCTGAGAGAGGTAAGTGATGCTGTCGCGCCGCGTGCATTTTGCATTCGTATTTGGAACTGCCGCTGTGATGCTCGTCGGCTGCGTAGCCCCATCAGATCAGAGCAGCTCCCTAGGTTCCGCCCAAAGCAGCCGGTCGAATGCGCAGTCGCTGCTTTTCTCATTTTTGCGGCGCATGGAGAGGCCTCCGGCGCGCGCCAAGCGGCGCGCGACCTGGATTGCACCCGAAGCGGAAGTGCGGAACCTGCTCTATGTATCGGATGGCGGTGCCCGTGAGGTCGTGGTTTACTCGTATCCCGACGGCGAGCTGGTCGGAGAGCTGACGAATCTGGACGATCCCGCCGGCGCGTGTTCCGATGCCCAGGGAAACGTTTGGATCGTGAACTCGGCTTCATTTCAAATCGTGGAATTCGCGCATGGCGGGAAGAGGGCCAAGGCGAGACTCAGCGACTACGGTGCGGCGAACCCTCTTGGATGCGCGGTCGACCCGACGACGGGAAATCTCGCCGTTACCAACGTCGGAACTGCAAGCGGCGGAGGCGGCTTTTCGATCTACGCCGGTGCGAAAGGAAGCGCCGAAAATTATCAGGATTCGGACCTGATGTACGCCTATTTTTGCGGATACGACAACGAAGGGAACCTTTTTATCGATGGCCTCAACGGCGCTTATAGTTTCGTGCTGGTCGAGCTGCCCAGCGGCAGCGAAACGCCGCAAACGATCAGCTTAAGCGGGAATGTCGCTTTCCCCGGCGGGGTTGCATGGGACGGCAAGTACATGGCAATCGGCGATCAGTATTATCAAGGCAAACGCGCATCGGCGATCTTTCAGTATTCCGTCGCCGGCTCGGCCGGAACCCTCGAAGGCACGACGACGTTGACCGATAGCTGCGACGCGCTTCAATTTGCGATTTCGAGCCGCGGAATGCCAAGGAAGGATCAACAAGGAAAGGCGGTTGTCGTTCCCGATGCTTGTTTGAATAGCGCAGCATTTTACGGCTATCCCGCAGGCGGCAGTCCAACCGAGACTCTGAGCGGGCTCGAGTATCCGGTTGCTGCAGCCGTCAGCCGGGCGCATTCGTAGGATTTCCAGCACGCTGGGGAAACGCTAGTCGCGCGCCTTTGGAAAAGTAAAGCCGGGGCGGCCGACCGGCGGGGGCACGACCCGAATTGTAACGCGATCGTGACGCTTGCCATCGGCCGCCTCAATTCGCCACGTTCCTACGTGCAGCGGCCAGAACGCGTTGCCGCTCGCATCGAGGGTAAGCGCGGTACCGTTAACGCTCCAGCGGACCGAAGCACCCGGATCGATCGCGCGCAGCGAAAGCTGCTGTTCTTGCCTCTGCAGGGCGCCCGTCGTGACGTTGAGCACGAAGGTGTCGCCATTGCCTGGAAAGACGATCCTCAGCGTCGCGGGTTCATCGCGCGCTCGTAGCGCCGGAAGGTCGCGCGGTGCCACCCACTCCCGTACCACGGCCGGACAATCCGTCGTCGCATGCAATGCGAGCCTTCCGGTGGTAGCACAGATCGATCGCCGAACGAAGTCGCGCGGCGGCGCGAAAGCCGG
>PKWF01000071.1 GCA_003133185.1 Vulcanimicrobiota bacterium
ACGTCGGTAAACGGCGTGATGTTGATCGTCGACATTACCTCATCTTCGCCTCCGCCCGTGGAAACGGCCACGTTCTACAAACCTCCCTTTATGCGCTTACGACGTGACGAAGCCGACGTCTTCGAGGCCGGTTTGCCTTGCCGCATCGAGGATCCNNTTCTTCTTGGATGCCTCGTACATCATGCGGTAAATGCCGGTCTCGTCGGTCTTCGCGCCGTCGACGAAGATAACGCCCTTGTTGTTGACGTCCACTTCGATGTCGTTCTTGTTCTTATTTTGGGTCGCGCTGTTGGGGTTCTTGTTCGGCAGCTCTTTTTCGAAGCCGGGCGGCGCGACCAGTGCGGCGAGAATCATGAAGATGATGAGCAAGACAAGCAAAACGTCGGTAAACGGCGTGATGTTGATCTCCGCCATCACCTCTTGATCTTGCTGCGAGGAGAGGAGTGACACGGTCGTGCCCTACGGCTTTACTTAGCGCCGGTCTTGGTCGGCTGATAGAGATCCGTCGGAATCGGCGAGCCCGTATTGTGGAAGTGCAGCATTTCGGCGAGCTGGTTGGCGGCGACGATCATCTCTTGGTTGTAGTTCTTGATGCGCGACTTGAAGAAGTTGAAGAACACGACCGCGATGACCGCGATGATGAGACCGGTGGCCGTGGTGATCAAAGCCTCAGAGACGCCCGCGGCGACGACCGCCGGGGTCGAGTTGCCCTTCAATGCGATATCTTGGAAGGCGCGAATGATGCCGAGCACGGTTCCGAAGAGACCGACGAAGGGCGCGATGACGGCGATGGTGCCGATGATCGGGAGATTGCGCTCGAGCGAGTTGAGATGCTCCATCAGCGCGATCGAGAGCGCATCGGTGATATCGGCGCGATTCTTCTCACCGCGGCGAAGCCCGAACTCGAGAATGCGTGGAAGCATCCCGCGGCTCTTCTTACAGATGGCGATCGCTCCGTCGAGGTCGTCGGCCGAAACTTTCGTACCGATCTGGCGCAGCAGGCCCTTCGTGTCGCCGTGCTGCGTCTGAAAAAAGACCATCCGTTCGATGACGACTGCGACGCCGACGATCGAAATGAGCAGAAGCAGCCACATGTCCCAGCCGCCCTGCTGCATGAGACCCAAAAATCCCGAAAAAATCACGCCTCTACGACCTCCCAATTAGCGTTGCTGCGCGACGACCGCGCCCCCGTGAGGGCGACCCATTGGCCTCCCCCGTCTAAAGTCCTGTAGCTTAGAGACCGCCCCCCGAGGGAGCGCTAGGCGCCGGGTTGAGATTCTGTTTCACGAACGTTTCGATCTGAAGTGAGAGCGCTTCATTTCCCTGCGCCTTGGCTTGCTGATCGGCTTTGGCGAGCGCATCCGCGGCCCTTTTCTTGGTTCCGTCGTCATGGCTGGATGACCACTGAGCCGTCAGAGCAATCCCTTCTGCAAAGTTCGCTTGCGGATTATCCGGCTGCAAAGCAATAGCCTTATCGGCATAGCTTTGCATCCGCTTGTAGTCCGGCTTCGCACCTTGCGCTATTGCAAACGCAGCCAACACGTTGGCTGTGACAGCGATCGTGGGATCGCCCGACGCGGCGGCCTGATCGTAGTCGCGCAACGCCGTCGCCGTATCTTTGGCTACCGCCGCCGCCTGTCCCGACTTCAGCAGGCTCGCGCCCATCGCTCGGGCGCCGGCCGTGCTGCTTGGGTCCAGCTGCTTGATCTGTGCAGCGATGCCTTGCGCGTCTTGCACGTCATTATTCGCCAAATACGCCTGCAGAAGCTCGGCGTCGATGTTCACCTTCGAGGCGAGCGGTATCTTGGAATCCGCCATGGCCATGTCGTGCGCCGCCTTGAGCGATGCTAGGGCGGCCGCGCTNNGGCTTTCTGCGCGTACGCGAGGGATTGCTCCGGGTTGTCGCTCGCGCCTTTAACTGCGGCCGCAGCGAAGCTTTGCGCCGCTGCCGAGCGGAATTGCTCGCCGATCGTCGCCACTTTATCGAAGGCCGCCGACGCGGCCGCGAAGTCGCCGGAGTCGTAGGACGCTACGCCCAGCATCTCGCGCAGCGAGTCGTCACCCGGCGAAGAGAGCAGCCCCATCTGCGCTTTGGATTTCGCTTGCGCGTACTGGCCGGCGCGAATGAGCGCCGCGACCTGGCTTGCAGCCGGTGTCAGCGAGGCACCGCTCAGCGACACACCCGAGCTCCCGCTCGAGCTTCGTACGACGGTCCGGCCGCTAAATCTCAAGGTGAAATCATAAAAAGCGGTGATCGGCGTGTTTCCCCGGCGAGCCGGCCGATAGGTCGAGCTGTTGGCGATCTCGATCGCCGCGGCGTTGTCGCCCGAGTTCGTCGAGCTGATGATTTTCGTGACCTTGTGCGATCCATCGGCGTTGACCTGGACTTGCACCACCACCTTGCCGCTTCCGGCGATCGTCGTCGACGTCTTGCCCTCGTTGATAAGTTTGGCCGGCACGAACTCGGTCGCGTACTGTGCGAGAGCCGGAATCTGGCCAACCGTCAAGAGCGTCGCAACGGCGATTGAGAGGACTCGAAGGGATTGATTCATGGCATCACCTCAGGCGGGGTGGTACGAGGCGATTCGTCCTGCGGCCTGCGATGCCGCCGCAGTGCCTCGATCTCTTTTCCGGTCAGCTCTCTGACGCGGCCCGGCGGCAGCGCGCCGAGCTTGAGCGGGCCGAATCGAGTTCGCGTTAGTTCCAGCACGGGATGGTTTAGCGTTTCGAACATGCGGCGCACTTGCCGATTTCGGCCTTCGTGAATCGTCACATCGACTAGAGATCGGTCGCGGCGTACGGCAAGGACGCGAACTCTCGTCCCGGCGGCGCGTCCATCGTTCATGACGAGGCCCGCCAGCAAGCGCCGCACGTCGTCCGAAGAAAGGCGCCCCGCGATTGCGGCCCGATACGTCTTGTCGACGCCGAAGCTGGGGTGAAGCAAGCGGTGTGCCAGTTCGCCGTCGTCGGTAAGGAACAGGAGCCCGGCGGTGTCGTAATCGAGCCGGCCGACGGGGAATACACGCGGACGATCGCCGAGGTAGTCTGCGATGCTGCGGCGCCCGTGGGGGTCGCGCATCGTAGTCACCACGCCGAGCGGTTTATTGAAGATCAGATAGGTCGCCGCCGCCGGAAGTTCGACCGGCACTCCGCCAACCTCGACCCGATCGCCGGCATCCACGAGCGTCCCGAGCTCGCGCACGGTCGTCCCATTGATCCGCACGGACCCACCGGCGATCATCTCGTCGGCGCGTCGCCGCGACGCAATCCCCGCCCGCGCTAAATACTTATTTAGGCGAATTCCGCCCAATTTCTAACTGAGGAACCTCTGATTAACCGATGTAGGTGCGCGATGCGCAGGAGGCTCTGCACGACGAGCGGAGCCCGGAGGCGCAGCGACGAGCGTCTCCGAGGCATCATGTAACGCGTAACGCCCCAAGCGGAAACTAATACTTTCCGTTGTTCCCGCCACCATCTTCGTAGCCGCGGTTCATCGAGAGCGCTTCCTTGGTGACGGTCTGCAGGAACTCTTCGTTCGTGCGCGTCTGGGCCATCTTGTCAAGGATGATCTCGGTGATGTCGCCGGTATTGAGGACGGCCGTCGCACGGCGGAGCATCCAGATCTTGCGCATCTCGTCGGGTGTAAGCAGCAGCTCTTCGTGGCGGGTTCCGGAGCGCTTGATGTCGATCGCCGGAAAGACGCGAGACTCTGCGAGCTTACGAGTGAGGTCGATCTCCATATTTCCGGTGCCTTTGAACTCTTCGAAGATCACGTCGTCCATCTTGGAGCCGGTCTCGATCAGCGCGGTTGC
>PKWF01000096.1 GCA_003133185.1 Vulcanimicrobiota bacterium
AGTACGACTTCTAGGGAACCCTGGGCTTTGTAAGCCTGCCCTGAGCCTGTCGAAGGGCGGGGGTTCTCGCGCGTCCGAGTGAAATACCAGCGCCGTCATGGCTTCGTCAATGATGGCGCTGGTCAAACCGGGCCCTGGGCCCGGTTTTCGCTTGGCCGAGGTGCCGATACCCTCGATTGGCCCGACCGACGTGCTGATTGCGGTCGAGAAGGCCGGCCTCTGTGGAACCGATTACCACATCTATTCGTGGGATGCGTGGGCGCAGCACCGCATCAAGCCGCCGATCGTCGTCGGACACGAGTTCATGGGAACCGTCGCCGCAGTCGGCGATGCGGTACGCTCGGTTCGCGTCGGCGAACGCGTTTCGGCAGAAGGACATATCGCCGATCTCACGTGCCTCCTCTGCCGGACGGGCAACGCACATATCTGCGAGCGAGTCAAAATCATCGGGGTCGATCGCGACGGCGCATTTGCCGAATACATTTCGATTCCGGAGTACAACGTGTGGCGGCTCGATCCGGCGATTCCGGACGAATACGCCGCCATCTTCGATCCTCTCGGCAACGCCGTGCATACGGTCATGGCTGCCGGGGTAAGCGTCAAGAGCGTCGCGATCACCGGCGTCGGGTCGATCGGGCTCATGGCGATACCGGTCGCGCGTGCTGCCGGAGCGAGCTTCGTCTACGCCATCGACGTCAATCCCGCGAAGCTCGAACTCGCGCAACGGCTCGGTGCGGATGCGACGTTTCTTTCGAGCCGGTCCGACCTCGTCGACGAAATCAAGCGCCGAACGCGCGGCGACGGCGTCGACGTCTTGCTTGAGATGTCCGGGAGCGGCGCCGCAATCGACTTGGGCCTCCAACTCGTGCGCAACGGCGGAACCGCCGCGCTGCTCGGCATTCCGTCCGATACGGTCAATCTCAATCTCGCCGAGCGCATCATCTTCAAGGGTCTGACCGTGCTCGGCATCAACGGCAGACGCATGTTCGAAACGTGGTATCAAACCGAGGCGCTGGTGAAGAGCGGCCGCGTCGATCTGAAGGCGATCATTACGCACGTTCTGCCATTTCGAGAGTTCGACCACGCGTTCGAGTTGATGCGCAAAGGTGAAGCCGCCAAGATCGTTCTCGACTTCAAAGGAGCGAGTTCAAAATCATGAATCAGGCGTTCGAAGCGAAGCTGCAAACAGATCTGGATGCCCTCAAGACGGCCGGCACCTACAAACATCTGCGTCATCTGACGACCCCGATGGCCGCGGAAGTCCATATGGAAGAGGCCGGCGACGTCATCGTGCTCTCGAGCAACAATTACTTGGGACTCGCCGACCTTCCCGAAGTCGTCGAGGCGGGAAAGCGCGGACTCGACCAGTACGGCGCGGGAACCGCATCCGTGCGCTTCATCTGCGGCACCTTCTCCATCCACCGCGAGCTGGAGGAGCGGATCGCGGAATTTTTGAGCACGCAGGCGGCACTTTCGTACGTCTCTTGTTGGAATGCGAATACCGGGTTGTTTGCGACGATCTGCGATGCGGGGGCGGCGATTATCTCCGACGAGCTCAACCACGCTTCGATCATCGACGGCGTACGGCTGGCGTCAAAAGCTCGCCGAGAGCGCTTCAAGCACAGCAACATGCGCGAACTGGAAGAGAAGCTCCAAAGCGTAGCGGATTGCTTTCCGATCGTCGTCGTCACCGATGGCGTCTTCTCTATGGAGGGCGATCTTGCCAAGCTGCCCGAGATCGTGGAGCTCGCGCGAAAGTACGGCGCCATCGCCATCGTCGACGATTCCCACGGCACGGGCGTCATGGGAAAGACCGGACGCGGCACGATCGAGCATTACGGCTTGACGGGGCAAGTCGACGTTATTACGGGAACCCTCGGAAAGGCACTCGGCGGCGCGGCCGGCGGCTTTGTCGCCGGAAGCGGCGCTTTGATCGATACGCTCATTCAGCGTTCTCGGCCGCAGCTTTTCTCCAACGCCTTGCCGGCAACGGTTGCCTGCAGTTCGCTCGCCGCGATCGAGTATCTCGAAGCGCATCCCGAACTGGTCGAGAAGCTGCGCGAAAACACTCGATACTTCCGCGACGCGCTCAAACGCATGGGCTACAAACCGCTCGAGAGCGAGAGCGCGATCGTTCCGATCATCGTCGGCGAGACGGCCTTTGCCATTGCGGTCAGCGACAAGCTCTTGAAAGCGGGCGTCTTCGTTACGGGCTTCGGCTATCCGGTCGTGCCGGAGGGAACGGCGCGCATCCGCGTGCAGATCAGCGCCGCGCTGACGAAAGCCGAGATGGATCGCGCGCTGGCGGCCTTTGAAAAGGTCGGGCGCGAGACCGGGTTGCTCAAATGAGGCCATGAGCTATCGCAAACGCTTCGAGGTTCGCCCCGAGAGCCAGGTAGCGCTCTCCGAGATCGACTCGGACTTTACGGGAAAACACAAAGACAAGGCTGCAGCGGCCGGCGAAATGAAGCGTGACGATCGCCGGCTCGGCAACTTGCAATATCTACTGTACGCCGAGCACCAGCGTTCGCTGCTCGTCGTGCTTCAAGGGATGGATGCCTCCGGAAAGGATGGTACCATCCGTCACGTTTTCGGCGCGCTCGACCCGCAAGGCGCGAGAGTACACGCGTTCAAGGAGCCCACTCAGGAAGAGGCGGATCACGATTTCCTCTGGCGCGCCCACATTTACGCGCCGGGTAAGAGCGAGCTCGTGATCTTCAACCGCTCGCATTACGAGGACGTGCTGATCGTGCGCGTGCACGATCTCGTTCCCGAGTCCGTCTGGTCGGAGCGCTTCAACCTAATCAATGAGTTCGAGCGAAATCTCGCGCTTGCGGGAACGACGATTCTCAAGTTCTACCTGCACATCACGGCGGACGACCAGCTCAAGCGCTTCGAGAAGCGGCTGAACGATCCAAAGCGTCAATGGAAGATTAGCGAAGCTGACTATAAAGAGCGAGCGTATTTTACGGAGTACGTCAAAGCTTACGAAGACGTCCTGAACAAGACGAGTACGGCGTACGCGCCGTGGTTCGTCATTCCATCGCGACGAAAATGGTTTCGCAACCTCGCGGTCTCGAAGATCGTGGTCGAGACCTTGAAATCCTTCGACATGAAGTTTCCGCAGCCCGCAGTCGACATCGACGAGATTCGGCGCAAGTTCGGCGCCGCCGAGGCGGAGGAGAAGACATAATGTGATTCGTTCGATCGTACTCCTTGGGAGTTTCTTCGCGTTTTCGGGTTGTAACGCAACGGCGAGTGCGATTACTGAGTATCCGCCGGTCAAACCCGGCAGCCTCCCGCACCGGATTGCCAAAGGCCCGGACGGCAACATGTGGTTTACGGAACAGACCGGCCAGAGAATCGGGCGCATTAGCATGGCCGGCGCGGTCGCCGAGTTCGCATTGCCCGCCGGCGGTAATCCGATCGGCATCGCCCCCGGCCCAGACGGCAATATGTGGTTCACGGAGTCGCTCGGCCATCGGATCGGCCGGATCGATGCCGGCGGCAAGATCGCCGAGTTCTCGGCGGGTTTGAGTGCTGGCAGTTCTCCGCAAGAGATCACGGCCGGTCCGGACGGCGCGTTCTGGTTCACCGAAGACGTCCAGTCGACCGATGGGAAATATGGGGCCAAGATCGGGAGGGTCACGATCTCCGGTACGATCGCGGAGTTTCCATTGCCAGATGGCAGTGGCACGCTCGATGGCATCGGGAGCGACTCGGAGCGCATCGGGTTCACATTGGGTTTTCCGGCCAATGCGATCGGTTCGATGGACGTGTGCACTCACCGCGTCTCGGTGTTTGCGCTGCCCGACGGTAGCAGCTTTCCGCAAGGCATCGCTCGGGGGCCCGACCACGATATGTGGTTCACGATGCCCCAAGACCATCGGGTAGGCCGGATCACTCCCGACGGCAAGATCGCCACGTTCGCGATGCCCGATCAGGGCGACGCGACGGGCAGCCCCTCAAATATCGCGCTCGGCCCCGATGGAGCGATGTGGTTCACCGAATTCAATCAGTCGCGGATCGGCCGGATCACCACCGCCGGCACGATCGCCGAGTTTTATGATGGTATTAGCGGCGGCAGTTCGCCAGACGGCATCGCGCTCGGTCCGGACGGGAACCTGTGGTTCACGGAATACAACGGCAATCGGATCGGCATACTGCTGGGAAAGAGGCGTACGTAGTCAATCTTCATCGAAAGTGGCCGTTAGGCTTCGCGGCATGCCGGGGATAAGCGTATCCATGAACGGGTCCGAAATCCTCGGCGGAAAGTCTTTTGGTCTGGGAGGCGTACCGTTCGGCAACGAGTTCGCTTACGTTACCGATGAAGAGGCGTACGCTACAATCAAAGCCGCGTGGGATGCCGGAGTGCGCTATTACGACACCTCTCCGTGGTACGGTCTGGGACTGGCGGAGCGTCGTCTGGGCACGTTCTTGCACGAGCAAACCCGCAGCGAATACGTTCTTTCTTCGAAGGTTGGCAAACTACTCACCGCATCTCGAGACAACAACGCGAAAGAGTACTTTCCGTTCACTCCTTCGCCCAACAATCTCCGTTACGATTACACCGCCGACGGCGTCGAGCGCTCGATCGAGGACAGTCTGCAACGTTTGGGCGTCGACGCGCTCGACCTCGTCTTCGTACACGATCTCTCACCGGATAATCCGTGGCTGCCGGGACCCTGGGAAGAGCAGTTCGAGATCGCGTGTAAGGGCGCATTTCCGGCGCTGGGCAAGATGCGCGATGAAGGCGTGATCAAAGGGTGGGGGCTTGGCGTCAACTCGCCCGAACCGATTCTCAAGCTGATGGACGTCGCCGACGCGAACGTGTGTCTCTTGGCGCGTCAATATTCATTGATCGATCATGAGAAGGCGCTGCACCAGGTCTTCCCAAAGGCACGCGAGCGCGGCATGGCGTTTGTCGTCGGCTCGTCGCTCAACGCCGG
>PKWF01000127.1 GCA_003133185.1 Vulcanimicrobiota bacterium
CTGCGGCGACCTTGCCGAGCGTGTGCTTGGAACCCCGAAACGCCGCGTCCGCAAGCATCGTTACTAAGAAGGACCCACCGGGAAGGAGCCCGGGCGTCCGGAAGTAACTCAGAAAATTCTCAGACTATACCACGGAAAAAAAGGAGCTTTTGTGAAGGTACCCCTGAAACTCGTGGCGCCGCTTGTTGCGGCGCTCGCGATCGCCGCGTGTAATGCCGGCGGCAACTCCACGATGCCGGGCGCATCCGGCCAAACGGGCGCGCTAGTGCGCCATATTCCCCAGTGGGAAGCGACCCACTCGGCGATCCCGGCGTGCGTCGGCAGCCGCATCGGACAGGCGCAGTGCGACGTGTTGATCGCAGTCCGTCATGACGGCGCCGGCCTCTCGGCCGCTAATCTTGAGGACGCGTATAAACTCCCCTCAGCTACGAAGGGTAAAGGGGCGTCGGTTTATATCGTCGACGCGTACGACAATCCGGACGTGGCGAACGATTTTGCCGAGTACCGCTCGGTGATGGGTCTGCCCGTCGGCACGCTTAACAAGTACAATCAGCAAGGTCAGGAGAGCAACTATCCGGCGGGCAACGTGGGATGGGGCGTCGAGATCGACCTCGACGTCGAGATGGTCTCGGCAAGTTGCCCCAAGTGCACCGTCAATCTCATCGAGGCGAATAGCAATAGCTCTGACGATCTCGGGGCTGCCGAGGTAGAGGCGGTCAAGCTCGGCGCGACGATCATCTCCAACAGCTACACCGGCGGCGGCGGCGATGAGTCGGATTACGACACCAAGGGCGTGACGTATCTCGCTAGCGCAGGCGACGACGGCTACGGTATCCTCGAGCCGGCATCCTTGGGCAGCGTTGTCGCCGTCGGCGGCACGAATCTCAGCCCCGACACCGGCAACAAGCGCGGCTGGGACGAAACCGTCTGGCCCGACAGCGGCGGGGGCTGCTCCGCCCAGTCTAAACCTTCGTGGCAGAAGGATCCCGACTGCACCTTCCGTACCGGCGCCGACATATCCGCACAAGCGAGCCAAGAGGTCGCCGAGTACGACAGCTACGGCGAAGGCGGTTGGCTAATCATCGGCGGCACCAGCGTATCCTCCCCGTTTATCGCAGGCGTCTTCGCGCTCGCCGGCAACTCCACCAAGCAGAACGGCGGCGAGAACTTCTGGAAGCTCTCTAAGAAGAAGATCAAGAAGGATCTCTACTACGTCAGCTCAGGTAACGACGGCTCTTGCGGAGGCGAATACCTCTGCACGGCTGGAACAAAGCAGTTCGGAGACTACTCCGGGCCGACCGGGTGGGGAACCCCTCACGGCATCGGGGCCTTCTAAACTCTGACGATTCCGTGATCGAAAAAGAGGCGGACGCGAAAGCGTCTGCCTCTTTTCTATTCCGGCCCAGCGTTATTGCGAATCGGGTATGCGGTTGTCGTTGGGCTGACGTAGAAAGAAATCCGGACCTTCCGGCGCCTGAATCGGGACGAAACGGCGCGGTTTCCTCGAAAAATCGAAGCAGTCGGCTGCCGGCGAGGTGGCGCGCTGGTCTGCCTTGGAGAGCTGAGGCAGCCCGAAGAGATCTTCGGCGAAGCGAAGGACGCTGGCCGTTTCGTAATGGACGTGCGAAACGTAGTTTCTCTTCGCGTAGGGAGAGATGACGATCAGCGGAACGCGGAAGCCTAAGCCGTCGTAGCCTCGGTGCGGCGGAGGAACACGATCGTAGATGCCGCCCCAGTCGTCCCACTGCACGAAGACCACCGTCGAGTTCCAAAACTTGCTCTCTCCGACGGCGTTGACCAGCGAGGTCACCCACGACGGCCCGAATCCGCCGCCGCACGCCATGTGGTCGGAGTCGGCGCAGAGCGGCGTGATCCACGTGAAGCTCGCGAGCTTGCCTGCCGCAATGTCGGTGAGAAACTTTTTCTGCGGCGTGGTGATGTCTTCGTGCCAATCGGGTCCGTTGAAGATGTGCTTTACCGCTTGATAGGACGACCAAAAGCCGCCCATAGGCTTAGTGTATTTGCTGGTATAGAAATGCCACGCCAGCCCGGCAGCGTCGAACTCATCGCCGAGGGTTTGATAGTCAAAACAGGGTCGCTGAGAAGGGGCCCCTACGATGCGTTGCTGTGTGATGGTCGCTACTTTATCGCCGGGAGCGCCTTCGCAGCCCCACTGCGCCGTCGGCACGTTGACGCTCGAATCGGCCTGAGCTGCAATAATGTACTGATGAGCGACGAAACTTTCGTCGAGCTGCGATGCGAACATTCGGTCGGCCAAAACAAATTCGTGCGCCATATCGAAATACGGCTTCGACTCCGAGTGGGGAACGTAGACGTACTGCCCATTGATAGGACCGTCCTCTTGTTCCGCTTCTTTGTTGAAGCCGTCCATGCGGCAGTCCGTTCCGGGAAGCTTTGCCGTTCCGTCGCAGGCCTCGAACATCGCGGCCGCCGTATGGTCGACGTCGTAAACAGTTTTTAGGCTGACGGGTTGTAGTTTGACAGTCTGTCCCAGGGAGTTCTTGCCGCTCGAAACCGTGTCGGCGCCGGGGTAGCCCATGAACATGCCGTTGAAGCTGCGGTTCTCTTGCACGATGTANNAATGCATCGCCGCTCGAAACGTACGGCACTTGGCCCAAACGAGATCCGCCCGAGCACGCCGAAAGTACCATGCAAAGGGCCGTGCAAAGCGCGCCGTAAGAATTTTTCACTTTACTCTGCAGATGCTGCACGTTTCGGCGTCGTTCCTCCAGCGGTGCGTGCTAATCGAGCGCTCGTGAACTCAGCCCCGCGAGGCGC
>PKWF01000024.1:0-173 GCA_003133185.1 Vulcanimicrobiota bacterium
GTCGACGACGCGATCGTCGTCATCGAAAACATCGCGCGCCACATCGAGATGAACAAGGGGCGCCAGAGCGGCATCGCGAGCGCGGCGGAGGCGATGCGCGAGATCCAGAGCGCGGTCGTGGCGTCGTCGCTCGTCTTGCTGGCCGTCTTTATTCCCGTCGGTTTCTTCCCCGG
>PKWF01000024.1:192-3367 GCA_003133185.1 Vulcanimicrobiota bacterium
CAGTTCTTCTTCTTTAAGTGGTTCAATGCCGGTCTTGCGCGCTTCCGCCATTGGTATGCATCGGAGTTGCCGCGGCTCTTCCGGTTTCGCTGGATCGTGACCGCCATCTTCGGTGCCGCCCTTCTGGCAACGCTCTTCATGTTCGTAAAAACGCCGACGTCGTTCATTCCAAGCGAAGATCAGGGGTATTTCATCGTCTTGGTGCAGGCGCCTGAAGGCACCTCACTCTCGGGCGAGACGGCGATTGCGCAGAAGGCCGAGGCCATTATTCGAAGCCAGCCGCAAGTCCGCTACATGTTCGACGTCGGGGGCTTCAGCTTCACGGGGTCGGCGCCGAACCGCGGGCTGATGTTCTGCTTGCTCAAGCCCTGGGGCCAGCGCAAGGGTGCCGATGACGGCATCGATGCGGTCATCAATCGCGTCAACTACGGGTTCTTCAAGAATATTCCGCAGGCTCAGATCTTCGCGCTCAACCCGCCTGCCATCAACGGCGTGGGAAGCTTTGGAGGCTTTCAGTTCGAGCTTGAAGATCGCGGCAATGCGGGCCTCCCCGTCCTAACGAAGACGGCCTACGCGATCATGGGAGCCGCCGCGCAGGATCCGCGGCTCATGAACGTCTTTACGCAGTTCCGCCTCAACTCGCCCCAAGTGCAGATGAACATCGATCGCAGCAAAGCCAAGGCCGTCGGCATCTCGCTGACAGACATCTTCGATACGCTCGAAGTCGATCTCGCGTCGCTCTACGTCAACAACTTCACGTATCTCAATCGCTCGTGGCAGGTAGACGTGCAGGCCGACGAGCCTTTCCGCAACCGCGTCGCCTCGCTGCAAGGCTTGTACGTAAGCTCCGGCTCCGCTGCCAACAATACGGCTGCATCGGTCAATCCCCTGGCGACGCCGGCGCCGTTTAGTCCCACCGGCAGCACGAACGCGACGAACACGGTGATGACTCCGCTCACCGCCCTCGTGCAAATGCAGCAAGTGGATACGGCGCCGATCATCTCGCATTACAACCTCTATCGCAACATAGAACTCAACGGCAACAACGCGCCGGGGCATGGCTCGGGCGAGGCGATTACCGCGATGGATCAGATAGCGCAAAAGGTCATGCCGGCCGGCATGAGTTATGAGTGGTCGGGTTTACAGCTCGACGAGATCGCTGCCGGCAGCTTGAGCACGATCATTTTTGCACTCGGCCTGGTCTTCGTCTTCCTAGTGCTATCGGCGCAATACGAGAGTTTCATCGATCCGCTCATCGTCTTGCTCGCCGTGCCCGCGGCGCTCTTCGGCGCGCTCGGTTTTATGAACTTGCGCCATTTGATTCCGATCCCGGGACTGTTCGATCCAAGCCTCGCGCAGGATGCATACGCGCAAGTCGGATACGTCATGCTGATCGGCCTCGCGAGTAAGAGCGCGATTCTGATCGTTGAGTTCGCGAATCAGCAACTGCGCGAGGGGGCGACCATCGTCCAAGCTGCAATGCGCGGCGCTCAAACTCGTTTGCGCCCGATTTTGATGACTTCTATTGCATTCATCATCGCGGTGATTCCTTTGGTCTTTGCGACCGGCGCCGGAAGCGCGGCNNGTCGTCTTCGGCGGCATGCTCGTCTCGACGTTCCTGAATCTCGCGATCACGCCGGTGCTCTACGTTATCATTAAATCACTCGAACAGCGTGGAAAACCCGTGGGGCGCGATGGTCAAGCGAGTGGCGAACATCAAGAAAAGGATTTGCAATCGTTAAGCCCAACCTCTGGATAAACGCCTGATCGGTTTGATAACTGCCGTCACCGGCGATTTCAGGGAGTTGCTTGCATGCTCGGACGTTCATTTGGCGCGGTTTTCGCCGCAGTAGCGGCATTGACGGTTATTGCTTCGGCATTGCCGGCGCTGGCCGACGGCACCGAGAACGTCTATCAACAATCGATTCTTCCCGGCGCGAATACCGCGATCAAGAACTTCCTCGATCAACAACAGGCGGCGCGCGAGAAGGCCAGGCGTCAGGCATCGGCGACCAGCCCCAACGTCGCGCAGGTGCCGCCGGTTTCGCAACAGCCGATCGGCCCAGTAATCGCCCTGCCCGGTGAGAGGTTTACGTATACGGCAGCGCTTTCGGCGGCCAATCCATACGGCAACATCGGTTCGTACGGTAAGGGCTGGCTGATGGGCGGCACCGATCTCTCCGTGGGTTATCACTTCAACTGGTCGACGCGTTTGATCGTGAGCATGTTCCAGCTGCAGCATTGGCCGGAGGGCTTCAACAGTGGTTTAGTGCCGGTCTATCTTGCCGGCTTTCGAAACCCTGTTGGCTGCGCCGATTTAAGCGACGGGACCGCATGCGGCCCCGGAACGGGACGCAATATCAACGTGGCAACGAAGGACACGTTCGGCGTCTTCATGCTCAACAAGCTCTTCGTGATCAAATCGGACAAACTGCCGGGCCCCCTGCCGATCGTCATTACGCCGACGTACGTGGCGCGCGGCGGCCTCATCGCATTTGCGCCGGGGAACAACGACGTGGTTCCCTTCACGTATAACCTGCCTGACGGACCGGTCGAGAACATTCCGGTGCGTACGGCGCAGTACTATGCCGTCGCAATAACCCTACCGTTTTTGAAGACGCCGAAGATGTTTGCCACCTTCACCGTCGCGCCGCAATGGATCGTTCATACCGCCGGAGCCAATGTCGGCAACTCGATGCAGCTCCCACAGGTGCTGTATCTGGAGTACACGCCGACGCACACGACGACGCTCTTCTTCGAGCCTCAGAGCGCGCGCGACTATCTGCCGACCGATCCGTATCCCGAACACCTCTTTGCGTACTTCTTGGGCGTATCGCAGCGGCTGACGAAGTACTCCTTCGTTCAGGCCGT
Organism: Vulcanimicrobiota bacterium; assembly: GCA_003133185.1. GTDB lineage: Bacteria > Vulcanimicrobiota > Vulcanimicrobiia > Vulcanimicrobiales > Vulcanimicrobiaceae > Cybelea > Cybelea tyrphae. The sequence goes on from PKWF01000024.1 coordinate 3,064, forward strand.
GCTCAATAGCGGCGGCGTGACGAATCAAGGGCCGGACGGCATCGTTGGAATCAAGTGCTTGACGGCTCAGCAAGCGATCAACAACGCATGCGGCTTGGCTATCGGCGGTTTAAAAGCGACGCAACTGCAGCTGGAGTTTGGGATCGGCTCGCCCAACGTCTTTCCACTATGAGTGCCAGAGGCTACACTATGAAAAACTCGTACGCTCACATTCTCATTACGTTGCTCGCGACCGCGGCGCTTGCGGCCTGCGGCGGAGGGGGCGCGACCTCGAGCCAGGTTCTCCCGCTGCGCGCAGCGCACG
>PKWF01000042.1 GCA_003133185.1 Vulcanimicrobiota bacterium
GCCGGCACCGTTGCGACCGAGCTCAACCTTCGCGAGCTGCCGAGCGAGCCGATCGATAAAACGCTAGTCACACATCTCGGCGACCGCCAAGTTTTGCTACTACTGGATAACGCGGAACACGTGCTTGCGGGCGTTGCCAGATTCGCGAAGCTCGTCCTCTCCAAGTGCGCGAGCGTGACGGTTCTCGCAACGAGCCGCGAGNNGTCGGCAACTCGAAGGCATTCCTCTGGCGATCGAGCTTGCGTGCGCGCGACTCTCCTCGATGCCGCTCGAGCAACTGCGCCGTCGGTTGACGTCGGGCTTGAACCTGGCCAGTAAGGATTCCAGCGAACTCTCGCGCCACCGGACGCTGCGCGAAACGATCCGGTGGAGTTACGACATGCTCTCTCCGGCCGAGAAGGTAGTCCTCGAGGGAAGTTCGGTCTTTCGCGGCAGTTGCGCGGCTTCAGGGATCGCGGCCGTAGCTGTGGACGTTGCCGACATCGACGACGTACTGGANNCCGGGAGCAACTCGTCGCGAAGCACGGCGAGAGCATTGCAAAGCAGCGGCACGCGGCTTATTATGCTAAGTTCGTAGCGGGAGCGTGCGCGCCGTACCTAGACATCGACGACGACGTTCCAAACATCCGAGCGGCGCTCGAGTGGCATCTCTCAAACGAAGCAGCAGCGGCGGGGCGCTTCGTTCTCGCGCTGGCACCGTATTGGCGCGCTCGCGGCGTTGTCAGCGAAGCGCGGTCGTGGATAGCACGTGCTTCGGNNCGACGCGCGCGAGCGCGCAGCGCTCTTGTGTCTCGCGGCCAGCTTTGCAACGCTGCAAGATGCACTCGCGGAGTCCTTATCCTTTTCGCAAGAGGCGCTGGCCATCTATCGCGCTGCGGGCGAGCGCTCGGGTATCGCGCATGCCGTGTTTCGTATCGCCGAAGCGAAACACCGGCAAGGGTATCTAGACCACGCCGAGGCGCTGTACCGAGAAGCCCTCGAAGGGTTCACATTCTCGGAAGAGGCGCGAGGTCGGATGTTATGCCTGGGGAATTTGGGAATGCTAGGGCTCCAGCGGCGGGATTTTCGCCGTGCCTCTGAGCAGCTTGGCGAAGCAATTCGGCGCGCGAAGGACCTGGGCGACATGCGAATCGCCGGCGATTTCACGATCACGATGGGCTGGGTCGCGCTTCAGCTTCAAGATTTTGCACGGGCGAGATCGCTTTTCGAAAGTATGCTCGCGGAGAAAGCTGAGGCGCGCGATCGCTACGGCGAATGCGCGGCCCAGCATGGCATAGCGACCGTCGCATTAAAAGAGGGGTGCCGCAAAGAGGCACTCGAGCAGTTTACGGTGACGCTGCAAACTGCACGCGAGTTGCAATTGAAGGACTACATTGCGCGCGCTGTGCAAGGCATCGCGGCAGTGCATGCGCTTCAGGGCGATCCCGAAGCGGCGGCCAGGCTTCTCGGCCTTGCCGACCGACTCTGCGCAGAGAGCGGTCGCGAACTCCACGACAGCATGGCGTATGAGGTTGCCGTTNNGGCGATCCGAATTGCACGCCGAGGGTTCCCGCATGGAACTCAGTGACGTGTTTGTAAAACTACCATGACTCTACCGTTAACGACCTCTTGCGTCTGAGTGCCCCCGGGGCTGCCGGCAACCATCATGGTTGGACCGCTAAAAGATAGGCAGTTCGAATTGGCTGAACAGGAAAGAACCTCCGGTGGATTTCCGCCTTCATCGGTAGAGAAATCGAAGCTGAGTATGCACGGGCCGTTGTTGTTGCACGTCGACGTCGTGTTGAGCGCAGTGCTTCCATTGATCTGAACCAGACCCTGAGCATGAAAGCCAACCGGATTAACGTCCAACGGGNNGCGGACGATAAAACCGACAAAAAAGGCCGCGACCGCAACAACAGCGGCGCCGACCACAATCCCGAAACGTTGGTTCATCTCTCGAGCTCCTTTCCCGCAAAGCAGCCGGCGGGCAACGCTTCGTTCGTGAACGCATCAGTGTACCCCTCGACGCCGCCATGCCTGTGTCAGGTCACCCCCGATGGTCTAAACTCCGAACATTCCGCGAACACGACGTCGTGCAGCCCGTTCATCGTCGGTGAAAAGAGCATGCCGGTAAACAAGATGGCTTCGCCGGCCACTTGTCTGTGGCGCGCTCGTTTCCCTAATACTGCTGGGAACGTTGACTGAGCGACGTCGCGCGAACTACGCAGGCCGTTGCAGGGATCGCTTTTCCGACGCTTCCTCGACGGCTTGCTCTTCGGTCATCGTTGCGCCTTCGGCCATGAGGCTCGTCACTGCATCGGCGCCGATCGCCTCGCGCAGAGCGGCGACGGCTCGATCGTATCCTTGCTCGTAAATGTACATTTTCGCCGATCCTATGGCTTCGAGACGAGCGTCGACGAAACCCAAGATAGGGGCGGCTCGGCCATAGGCATTGGTCGCGCTTTCGGTGGAGACTTGCGGACGTAAGGCCGCAATCGCTCCAAGGTGCTGGAGCGTCCAGGCGACGAGGACGTCTTGCTGTTGCTCGCGTGCAAGGGCCAGCGCTTCGCATGCCCGCTCCTCGGCCTCATCGTACCGGCCCAACGCGATGAGATACATCGCCAGGCTGCTGAGAGCGCCGGGGCATCCGCGGGTGCGTCAGCTGCCGGCACTAGCGTCACCGCTCATGGCCGGAATCGTCGCACTCGCCGGAAATGCCAGTAGCATCGTCGGTGGTTCTAGTGGTGGCCCGATTCGCGCAACTTGGAAACCAGAATACGCCCCGGCTTAAGAATATGGTCATTTAGGAGCGAACAGGCTTCTTCTATTTTTCTTCGTGAGATGAGCCCGAGCAATTTGCGGTGTTCGCGCTGTGAGTCCGCAAAGTTGTTCGTCACCTTGACTTCCTGATAAAGATACCGCTCGACGCTCCGCTGCAACGAAAGAATCTCGGCGAGCAGTCGCCGTCGCTCCGCGGGCTTGTAAAGAACAGTGTGAAACGCGGAATTTTGCTCGCCCCAACACTCTGGCCGGTGATCGATACGATCCAGCACGTGGGCCGCCTTCTGCAAATCGCCGTCAGTAAGGTTCGGTGCTGCGATGCGCAGTNNTTCCAAGGCCGCGCGCATCTCGTTAAGCTCTTCGAGCTCAGACGCCGAAAGCGCCGCGACGATTGCCCCGCGACGTGGTCGAATCTCGACGAGTCGTTGGGCCTCGAGTCTAAGAAAGGCTTCACGAATCGGAACGTGGCTCACCCCGAAGGATCGGGCAATCTCATCCTGACGCAGGGGCTCACCCGGCGCTAGCCGTCCGCTCACGATGTCGTCACGCAGTCGCTGGACGACGAGATCGGGGGTTGACACAAGAAGTTTCACTTGAATAAGATATTATCTATGATCGTAGATTTCAAGCCCGGAGCGAAAATTGAAGCCGCAAACGCCAAGCGCGCTGTCATGTCGCAGAAGCCGGAGTTTCTGTTCGTTACCGCGAGCTTGGCGGTGCTGCTCTCAATCGCGCCGCAGTTCTCACGCGCCGATGGCGATCCACGAATTGGAAAGCTCATAGCCCAATCAGGAGCCGCTCTTCACGTCGATGCCCTGCGTTCGGTCGAAGTCATCCATGAAGAAGGCAGCGTCGTAGCTGCCGGCCTCTCTGGCAGTGGCGATAACTGGAACGAAATGGGCGGCATGCGGCAGGCGTCGCTATTTTCAACGCCGCCTCTTGGCGGGGGCAGCGGATGGGATGGCAACGAGAGCTGGAATCTCGACCAAACAGGATTAGTTATTGTCGACGGAAGCATCCTTGGGCGCTCGAGTGCCATTAATCAAGCATACTTCGCTAACTACGACCTCTGGACGCGGGGATATGGCGGTGCGGTCGTAGCCTGGGACGGTTCGAAGAGTGAGAGGGAAAAGAGCTATGATCTTCTCACCGTGACGCCGCCGAAATCCAGCTTACCGATCGACGTCTGGTTCGATCGTCCAACGCATCTTCCGGTCGAAGTGGTGCAGAAGGCCGGCCCAGTGGTGACGACCGTAACCATGGCGGATTTTAAGCCGGTGGATGGCCTCATGATTCCCTATCGCGTGGACACGTCGACGAACACGGGCAACGGGGCCTCGTTTACGGCGACCAGCGTCGAGGCGAATCCACCTGGCGGCGCCGCCCATTTGGCTGCCCCGAAATCGTCGCCGCACGATTTCTCGATAGCGGACGGCGCAACGCAGGCTTCCGTCCCGATCCAGATTTCCGAGAATCACGTGTATCTCGACGTNNCGGTGGATCGACGCAGGTTACAGGCGTGGGCAGTGCGAGCTCAGCCTCTAGTTTCGCTATGATCAAAACGCTTCAAGTCGGAAACGCACTGCTCACCAATCAGGTCTTTGTCGTGCTTCCGATCGCAAAGAGCTTAGGCATGGCCCACGGAACGCCAATGGATGGGGTGATAGGCTACGAGGTGTTGTCGCGCTTCGTGACGACCTTCGATTACGGGAATAAGAAGGTCGTGTTTCATATGCCAGGCTCGTATACGCCTCCACCCGATGCGACGGTCATACCGAGCGTGCTGTACGGCACG
>PKWF01000242.1:0-171 GCA_003133185.1 Vulcanimicrobiota bacterium
TGAGCGTCGTCATCGCAGCAACCGCTTCATCGAGATCTTCGGGTGCGATCGCATCGCGCTTGCGGGCCGTCGTTAGGATGCCGGTTCCCAACGGCTTGGTGAGCACGAGTGCATCGCCGATCCGCGCACCGGCGTTGGTGACGATCCGCCGCGGATCGACGATCCCGGTAA
>PKWF01000242.1:220-2795 GCA_003133185.1 Vulcanimicrobiota bacterium
CCGCGATGCGCCCGAAGTCGTACGGGTCGTCGACGATCGGCGTGAAGAAATCTACCGTCTGGACCAATCCAAGATCGTCGCGTAAAAGGTAGACGCCGGCGTCGTCGCTATCGCCGTATCCGACGAGCACGCGCGCGTTCGTCGCGGGCAAGACGCGTTCCATCACGCTGCGCAACTCGGCCGCGCCGAGTTTCGCGGCGCAGCCGGCGCACGCGGAGAGTTTGGTCAAGCGGATGCTCGCGACGTTCATAGAAGCAGTATTCGATGTCGAGGCAACTGTTATTCCTTCCGGGACCGGTGATGGTGGCGCCGCCGGTCCTGCGCGCGATGGACCGTCCGCTGATCGATCACCGCGGACCAGAGTTTGCAGAGATGCTGGAGCGCATTACGGCCGCTTTAGGCCCGGTCTTCGGAACGCGGGGCGAAATCGCTATCCTTGGAAGTTCGGGAACCGGCGCGATGGAAGCGCTGGTTGCCAACCTTTTTGCTCCGGGGGACCGGTTGCTCTCGTGCCCGGTCGGCTCTTTTGGAAAGCGATTTGCGGGGATCGCCGCTGCCTACGGCTGCATCGTCGAGACNNAAGCGGATCGGGAAAAGAGCATCGCCGGCGTTTTGTTGACGCACAACGAGACCTCAACCGGCGTTGCCAACGACATGGCGGCACTTGCGCCGATGCTGCGCGACCACGGCGCGATCACGCTGGTCGACTCCGTCAGCGGCCTGGGCGCGAGCGAGTTTCGCATGGACGAGTGGGGTTACGATGCGGTGGCGACCGCTTCGCAGAAGGCCTTCGCCGCGCCGCCTGGGGTCGCCATGGTCGCCGTTAGCGCGCGCGCGCGCGAGCGTCTCGGGGAACCGGCACTCGCGCGCTTTTACTTCGATCTGCGACGCGCGCTGGAGTTTTCGCACTTGGGCCAGACGCCGTGGACGCCGCCAATTTCCATCCTCTATGCACTCGACGTCGCGTTGGCGCGCTATCAGGCTGCCGGGATGCAGGCTGCCTTCGAAAGGCATTCGCGCTACGCGAACGCCGTGCGGGAATCGCTGCAACGTTTGGGTTTCGCGCTTCTTTCGCAGCCAGGGGCCCATTCTGACACGATCGTTGCCGCGTATCCGCCGCCCGGCGTCGACCCTAACCCGCTGCTGCGAGCGCTTCGCGAAGAGCACGGCATCGTACTCTCCGGCGGTCAGGCGGAGCTTGCGGGAAAGATCGTGCGCTTCGGCACGATGGGAGACGTGCACGAGAGCGATTTCCAAACGGCCTTCGCTGCGATCGAGGTGACGCTTGCGGCGCTCACAAGTGGTGTCGCTTAAAATACGGCAGCACGAAGGGGCGCGCGAACCAGGGGATCGTCGAAAGCATTGCGTCGTCCAGCGGCGCGTCGTAGGCAACGAGATAGGGCGCCAACCGCGACTGATGCAGATCGGCGCGTATGTCCGGTGAGAGCGGAAAGAAGAGCGCCACGAAAAGCACGAGCCATAATAGGATCGCTCCCTTCAGAAAGCCGATGAGCGCGCCGCCGAGCGCGTTGCCCAGGCCCAACACCGGAAGTTTGGCGATGGTGCCCAGCAGCCGCGCCACCAAGAGTATAATCACGTACGTAAGCAGTCCCGTGCCGAACATTCCGACGACGTGGGCCGATCCCGGGCCGAGTTTCGTCAGCCGCTCGATCGTCGTGTCCAAGCTTCCGTTGTAAAACCACGGCGTGACTAAGGCGCCGGTTACCGCTACGGCTCCGCCCAGCTCCGAGACGAAGCCGCGCGAATAGCCCTTGAGCGTCGCGATGCTCAGGATGATGACGATAACCACATCGGGCCATGCGACGCCCGCGATCACGTCCGAATCTCCGCCCCGAGCTCTTTTCGCAGCGCGTCGAGCAACAGCGAAACCGCCTCATCGGCTTCTTCGTCGGTGATCGTCGCATCGAAGCGCTGCAGCGTCACGCGCGCCGCCAGGCTCTTGCGCCCTTGTCCGATCTGGGGGCCGCGATATTCGTCGAAAACGGTGGCGCCCGCGCACAGATTTCCGAGGGCGGCAACGATCGCGCGCTCGACGTCTCGCGCGGCAACGTCGATAGCGACGACCAGGGCAACGTCGCGATACGTNNGAGGGATACTTCGAAGGCACTCGGTAATGCGGCGTTTCGTACGCGGGCAACGATGCGATCTGGATGACGCAGAGATACGCGGGCAGCTGTAAATCGAAGGCCTTCGCCAAGCGCGGATCGATCCGTCCAAGATGGCCGACCTCGCGCTCGTCGAGCGTGACGAGCGCCGTCTTACCCGGATGGAAGCCGGATTGTGTGCCGCGCTTCATCTCGGCGTCGCGGCCGGTAATCTTGCGCAGGAGCTGTTCGCAATCGCCCTTGAGGGCGAGAAAATGGGAATCGCGCCACGGCGGTTCGTCCGGCGTATCGGCCGAAAAGCCGAAGGTCAGTAGCGACTGCTCGACGAGGGCGCTTTGCTCGCCGTTAAAGACCTCTCCGGTTTCGAAAATACGGGCCGGCGAAGCGTTCTCTGCAAGATATTCGATGGTTCCCGGAACGAGCGAGTCGCGCAGAAAACGTTGTTCGTC
>PKWF01000145.1 GCA_003133185.1 Vulcanimicrobiota bacterium
GTGCGCACGTCGCCCAATAGATGAGTGGTTGCCAAGCCAAGCCCTTCCATATCCGTATTGATTCTGCGTCGCCCTACAAGCCGGATGAGCATGTTTGTGGCGGTGTTGTCGCTCACGTCGATCATCTTATCGATCAGCTCGGAGACGGGATAGGTGGTGCCGTCGCGCGCATCGCAGAGGTCTCCCGATCCGGCATCCTTGTCCTGCGGCTCGAGCGTCACGCGCCGATTTAAATCGAAACGGCCCGTTTCGAGCTGTTCGAAGACCGCAACCATGACCGGAAGCTTGATCGTCGAAGCCGCGGGCATGCTCTTGCGGGCATTGAAACCGGCGGTGTATCCGGTATTGAGGTCTTGCACGTCGAGGGCCGTCGCCGCGGGAAGGTTGCGCGCCAAACTACGAACGTCGCGATTGAGCAGGGCGAACGGTGGCGGCAGGTATGCGAGGGCTGGGGCGGCCGCGACGCTCCAGGCAAAGAGCGCGAGAACGCAAAGCATCGCTGCACGGCCTGGCATGGCGGTCGATTAGCGCGGCGTGCGACGGCATTCCTTCCGGACGCTCGCTACGGGGCTGCGTCGAGGGCACGGTGAAAGGCAACGTCGTGAGCACGATTCTTTCTCCCGTGCGCCGAGTGGATATCGTGGGGGTCCCGATGGACCTCGGCGCAAGCCGTCGCGGCGTCGACATGGGTCCTTCGGCCATACGTTATGCCAAACTCCACGAGAAGTTGAGAACGCTCGGGATTTCCGAGATCGTCGATCACGGCAATCTGCAGGTACCCATTCGAGAATCGGCCGACTCCCAAGACACCGCCGCCAAGTTCTTCGACGTTATCACCGAGGTCTGTGACAATCTCGCGGTATTGGTCAAAGGAGCGATTGACGCCGGCGGACTGCCGATCGTGCTGGGCGGCGATCATTCGATCGCGATGGGAACGCTCGACGGGCTGACGCGAACCTACGGCGAGCCGCCGGGGCTCGTCTGGATCGACGCGCATGCCGACATCAACAGTCCCGATAGCTCCGCGACCGGCAACGTTCACGGCATGCCGCTCTACTTCGCATTGCGCAAGGGGCTCGCGGTACCGGAACGCTCCGTGCAGATCGGCTTGCGCGACGTCGACCCCGACGAGAAGCGCCTGCTGCGCGAGTTTGGCGTCAAGGCGTTCACGATGACCGACGTCGACAAGCTCGGGATGGTGCACGTGATGAACGAGGCGCGCAACATTGCGGGAGCGCAGCGCCGCCCGATTCACGTTTCGTTCGACATGGATGCGATCGACCCGAGCGAAGCGCCCGGCACCGGGACGCCGGTCAAAGGCGGCCTAAGCTATCGAGAAGCGCACCTGATCATGGAGATGCTCTACGATAGCGGCCAGCTTGGCTCGATCGAGATGGTGGAGATCAATCCGATCTTCGACGACCGCAATCAAACCGCGTCGCTCGCGGTCGATTTGATTTGCTCCGCGTTAGGAAAATCGATTCTGTAGGGGAGATCTTATAACCTAATCGTGGCTTGTGCTTCGCAGGAGACGCCGCCGCCGCAGACGGCAGGATCCCAGTTGGCATCGGCGAGCAGCGAACGGATGCGGTTTTCGTTTTGCGGATCGAGCGGCGGTTGAAAGACCACGTTCGTCGTGTGGCCGTCGTCGCCGACCGTGACGATCAGCGTTACGTGAACGCCGAGGCCGTCGAGCTCCTTGCGAACCGCCGGGTCGAGGACCGGAACCGGCTGCTCCGCGCCAAACGGAAGGTATCCACCGGCATGGTTGGTGTCGACGCTCGCAACCGCGCGGACGGCAGGCGTCGGGCTCGACGCCGGCCCGGCGTCACCGTTCGCGTTTGAATCGCCCGCTTCTGCGACGGACGCCATTGCCGGAGCTGCAGGCGCATTGGTTGCGATCGGAGCCCTGGTCGCCGGCCGTCGCTGCGCTAGTTTTACGAGCACGACGCGGTGCGCGAAGTTCATCGAAGGAGAGATCTTGTAATGCGGCGCTGCCGCGCGAGGACGCGGGAGTGCCGCTCGCGGCCGAACGATTTGGATGTGAAGAATGTGAGTGAAGCTCACCGTCTCTACCGGCGCCCCGGAGGCAGTCCAGGCCAATGCCGGGATTGAGAGCGCGACAAGCATATGGATCGCGAGCGAGCCGAGCGTCGCCCGCTCCATGCGTATCCGAGCGCCGATTGCCGCAGTCATTTCGTTATTATCCCTTGCCTCAAACGCCCACGGGCCCGTCTCCGTGACGCCCTTCCGTTATCGTGCACTTTCGGCGCCCCAGACATCCCAACCCTCGGCCTGCGACCGAGCGAAAAGCTCGATGCGCGATCTTTGACCGCAGAGCTGCTCTATTCTGTGTCGGAAGATTGCGGGCTTTTCGCTGTGAGCGCCGCGCGGGTGCAAGACGACTTGCGGTTGTGCGAGATCGAGAATGGGGAAGGGCCGCCCGGTTGGATTGGTCGTCGCGACGAGCAACAGCTCCGACGTCGGCTTGGTAAAGGTCGGGGGTATCCCTTGACCGGCGATGATAGCTCCGCGCCGGTTTACTTTCACCCAAACGTATGCCACTCCGCGGTAGTGCAGTTTCCACGCGTCGATGAGCGTTAATGCAAAGTTGAGTCGAGGGCAGGTCGCCCAGATAAAAGCGGCGGCGCGCTTATTTAGCATTTGACGGACGTCGATCGCCGATAGCTCTTCCAACGACATAAGCGGATAGTGTTTGCCGGCAGCGGCATCTTTAACGGGACTGCCGTAGTAGTACCATGGCGGATCGATGTACGCGATATCGTAGCGCTTGCCGGGAAGAGGCGGGATCGCGAGATGTGGGGGCGCGGCTCGCCGCCTTGCGATGCGTCGATCGTGTGCGCGCTCACTCATCGGAGCACCAGCGCCGCCGCCACGATCGCGCCGCAGAGCGTTGCCGTGAGGTTGACGGCGTCGTTTTGAATCCAGCGCACGCCGCCCCGCATCGTCGTCGGCGTTCCACAGTAATGCCGCGAGGTTTCGCATTCGCACGAGCAACGCGGGCACCATTGACGGGCCTGAAGGCTTGCGCCGACGATCGAGTCGAGCAACGCGCCCGCGATACCGGCCGCTACAACGGGCAGCAACGGCGCGACTCGCAGCAGCGCTGCGACGACGGCGACGCAGAGCGCGCCCGCGATCATCGCGCAGGTTCCCAGGAGTGTCACAGCGCCGGAGAGTCCCGTTTCCATCGGGCGAAACGTGAGAATCGAAACCGGCCGGCGGCGCGCGAGCGTACCGATCTCCGTGGCCCACGTATCCGCCGATGCCGCCGCAAACGCGCCCGCGAAGGCGGCGTTAAACGGCGCGCTCGCAGCGAGGGCTGCGACCGCGCACAGCGTGGCAACGCCTCCGTTCGCCAGGACTTGCCACGCATTGCGAGGCGCCGACTCTTGCGTCCCTCGCAGCGAACGCTTTCGCTCGCGTCCCATGCGCGTGAGCAGCGCGGACGGTAGGAAGAACGCCAGCAGAACTGCCGCGCTGCTCCATCCTCCGGCAACGACGACGATCGTGCCGACGACAAACGCCGCGAACGCGCCGTCGATCGAAAGTGCGCGTACGCGATACGCCACCAACGAGACCCCCGCGGCCAGCGCCGCGCCGACTGCGAGCCGTATCACCCGCTTGTCGCGTAGTGGATTTCGAGGGCATCGAGTAGCCCTGCCGTCGTATGGACGGGCGCCACGACGTCGACGTTTATGCCGGCTTGCGCGGCGGCATTCGCGGTGATCGGTCCGATGCACGCGACGCATTTGCCGCTCGCTGCCTGCGAGGCTGCGATATCGCCGAGGAGCGTGACGAACCCGCGAACCGTGCTCGCACTCGTGAACGTGAGTACGTCGGCCTCGGAAACTTTCGACGCAAAGTCCGCGTCGGGCGGAATCACCGTCGTATACGCAGCAACGATGGTGACGTCCAGTCCGGCATCTTGCAGCAT
>PKWF01000193.1 GCA_003133185.1 Vulcanimicrobiota bacterium
GTCATCGTCGTTGGATTCGACGGCGATCAAGTGAAGCTCGGCATCGAGGCCCCGCGCGACGTGCCGGTGCACCGCTTCGAGATTTTTGCGGAGATTCGCAAAAGCCGTTCTCCGGGGGGCGCGGCGGCCGGGTTGGGAGACGGGGACACGCTCCGGAGCCCGTAGAATATTGACCCAGGTCTCTCCGGAGGCCTTGCTTACGAGGGGCTTTTTGTGATCTGCGCTCTGGTTTTGCGTGCGAGCGTTCGCTCAAGGGTTCATGCCGGCGGTCCGAAGGAGTGGACTCGCGCTTGAACTTCAGCTACATCATTGTAGGGTTCGTCGTCGGCGCTTGCACGGCGTACAGCGGCGTCGGCGCGGGCGCCATCACGACGCCACTGCTGATCTTCCTCGGTGTAACGACGTCGAAGGCAATCGGTTCCGACCTGCTCTTTGCGCTCGGCACGAGGCTGGTTGCGATGATCGCACACGTTCAGAAACGGACGGTCCAGGTCTCGGTGCTCTGGCGTCTCTCCCTTGGCGGATTTCCCGCGGCGATCATCGGCGTCATCCTTAGCGCGCAGCTGCACAAGATGCTCGACATTCGCCAGTTGGAAAGCATTCTGCGATTGGCGGTCGCTGCTGCCTTGTTGGTTTCCGCCGGAGGAATCATCTTCAATCGTAAGCTCGCGCGCGATCAGTCCGAACTAACGGCCACCGAGCTTCCAACGTTGCGCCTTGCTGCCATTGGGTTTTTCGTCGGACTCACGGTGAGCATTACGTCGATCGGCGCCGGCTCGCTGACGCTGCCGCTTCTGCTGATGGCTGCGCCCATCGTGGCGTTGCGGCGTTTGGTGGGGACCGACCTGGCCTTCGCAGTCGTGGTACTCGTGCCGTCGCTCGTAGGCCACTGGCAGCTCGGCGACGTCAACCCTTCGATTGCCGGGTCGCTGTTGCTCGGGTCGATTCCGGGTGTCTTCGTCGGCTCGCATTTCGTCACACGGTTGCCTGAGCGGTGGTTTCGCAGCGCTCTAGCGGGCGTGCTCGTCGTCGTGGCGTTGGCTCTATCTATTCCTATTCACCACGCCTAGGGCTCCCGGCTCGTTCGCGCGCGACGAGGTCGTTTGCGCGCAAGAGACTCTCGAACGTGCCGGCATCGCTCCACCAGCCTTTCATGATGTCGTAGCGGAGCTCGCCGTCTGCCAGATAGCGATTGTTGACGTCGGTAATTTCGAGTTCGCCGCGCGCCGACGGCGNNTTCGGATGCTCCGGTTTTTCTTCGATTGCGACGATGCGGTCGCCGTCGAAGGCCGGCACGCCGAAGCGCCGCGCATCGCCGACCTCTTTGAGGAGAATGCGAGCGCCGGTGCCTTGCTCCCGAAACTTGGCGACGTAGGGCGAGATGTTTTCTTGGAGGATATTGTCGCCGAGCACGACCACGATGGAACCGCCCTCGGCAAAATGCTCGCAAAGGTGCAGCGCATCGGCGATTCCGCCTTCGCCTTCTTGATATGTGTAATAAATATCCCGCAGTCCAAACTCCGCACCGTTGCCGAGGAGACGAAGGAACTCACCTGCGGAGTTTCCGCCGGTGACGATCATGATCTCCACGATGCCGGCCGAGCAGAGCGTCTCCAGCGGATAGTAGATCATCGGCTTGTCGTAAACCGGCAGCAAATGCTTATTGGTAACCTTCGTTAGCGGACGCAACCGCGTGCCGAGGCCGCCCGCCAAGATAACCCCTTTGAGGGTCCCAGAACCGTCAGGCCGGTGCATGCTCGCCTTTCAGCGGGCGCCACCAGGCTTCGTTGGCGCGGTACCACGCGACGGTACCCGCAATCCCCTCTTCAAAGCGCATCTGCGGTTTCCAGCCGAGGGCGTGCAGTCGCGAGCTATCGAGCGCGTACCGGCGGTCGTGCCCGAGCCGGTCGGCGACGTGTTCGACGTGACGCCCCAGCGAACGCCCACACGCGCCGATCAGCAGGCGCGTGAGCTCGAGGTTGGTTAGCGAGGATCCACCGCCTGCGTTGTAGATGCCGCCGGGCACGCCGTGCTCGAGGACGTGGAGAACCGCGCGCGCGTGGTCGTCGACGTAGAGCCAGTTGCGAATTTGTAGACCGTCACCGTAGACCGGTACCCGCCGATCGTCGAGCAAATTCGTAATGAAGAGCGGAACGATCTTTTCGGGATACTGATTCGGGCCGTAGGTGTTGCTTCCGCGAGTGATGACGACGGGTACGCCGTAGGTTGCGTGGTAGGCGAGCGCCAGCAAGTCGGCTGCAGCCTTACTGGCGGCATACGGGCTCCGCGGCCGCAGCGCGTCGCTCTCCGTGGACTCACCCTCGGCCACCTCGCCATAGACCTCGTCGGTCGAAACTTGCACCATTCGAGAGACGCAGCCGTCGCGAAGCGCCTCCAGGAGGACCTGCGTCCCCAAGGTGTCGGTCCGCAGAAAGGCCTCGGGATTGTCGATCGACCGGTCGACGTGGGTCTCCGCGGCGAAGTTTACGACGGCGTCGGCCTTGGAACCGATCGCCTCGCGCACGGCGGCCGAGTCGCAGATGTCGCCTCGCAGGAAGCGGTAACGAGGCGTTTGCTCGAGATCGGATAGATTCGCTGGGTTCCCGGCATAGGTCATGGCGTCGAGGTTGACGACCTCCAGGTCGGACCGCTCTTGTAGCGCGAGCCGAATGAAGTGCGAGCCGATAAAGCCCAAACCCCCAGTAACCACCCAGCGCATGCCGCGCGGCTTTCGGTTCGCCGTCCGAGCGCGCCTTGGAGGCGCGGGGCGGCCGTGCTATAATCGCGCGGCTGTCTCTTACTTCACCTCGCAGGGAGGCGGGGTGTTTATGGCTCGCTAGGAGGTCCGCCAGCGCAGGGATGGGCGGCGGCCGGGAGCCAGAAAGGTTAACCTATGACCGTCGTCACCATGCGCGAGCTCTTGGAGGCGGGCGTCCACTTCGGGCACCAAACCCGCCGCTGGAACCCAAAGATGAAACCCTTCATCTTTCAAGAGCGAAACGGCATCTACATCATCGACCTCGCACTCACGGTGCAGAAGCTTCGAGAGACCTACGAAGCCGTCAGACAAATGGCTCGGGCCGGGCGCGTGATCCTCTTCGTTGGAACGAAGAAGCAGGCCGCCGACGTCGTGCGCGAAGAGGCCGAGCGCGCCGGTACGTTTTTCGTCAACCAGCGCTGGCTGGGCGGCACCCTCACGAACTTCGCAACGATCCAAAAACGAATCGCGCGGCTGCGCGAGCTCGAGAACATGAAGCTTCAGGGCGACTTCGAACGCCTGCCGAAAAAGGAAGTTGCCAATCTGCAAGACGAGATGAACCGGCTGGA
>PKWF01000109.1:0-3693 GCA_003133185.1 Vulcanimicrobiota bacterium
CGCTCGACTTTACTCCAGTTTTCGGTGAGGATGCGCTTACCGTTCGAGTAGCACGACTCGATGATCTTGCGCACCTCGGAATCGATCTTGCTGGCTACTTCCTCGGAGTAGTTGCGCTCCTCGCCGATATCGCGGCCAAGGAAGACTTGGTGCGCTCCGCGTCCGTACTGGATCGGACCCAACTCGCTCATTCCGTATTGCGTGACCATCCGGCGCGCCAGCTCGGTCGCCTTTTCGAAATCGTTGCTCGCGCCCGTGGTAACGTCGCCAAACTCGATTTCTTCTGCGAGCCGGCCGCCTAAAGCCATCGTAATTTGCGCGATCAGTTCTTCGCGAGTGACTTGATAGCGGTCGTCCTCGGGGAGCGACCACGTCAAGCCAAGCGCCATGCCTCGCGGAATGATCGTCACCTTGTGGATGGGATCAGATTTATCGAGCATTCCACCAACGATGGCGTGCCCGGACTCATGGTAGGCGGCGATGTTCTTGCTCTTTTGTGACATGACGACCGACTTGCGCTCGGGGCCCACCATGACGCGATCGATCGCTTCGTCGCAGTCGATCATCTCGATAACGTTCTTGTTTCGACGCGCCGCCAGCAGCGCGGCTTCATTGAGCAAATTTTCAAGATCGGCGCCGGAGAAGCCCGGCGTCCGCTTGGCGAGCGTTTCGAGCGAAACTTCGCGGCCCAGCGGTTTGTTGCGAGCGTGAACTTCAAGGATCTTCTCTCTTCCCTTGAAGTCCGCACGACCGACGACGATTTGACGGTCGAAGCGCCCCGGACGCAAGAGCGCCGGGTCGAGGACGTCGGCGCGATTTGTAGCGGCGATTAGAATAACGCCGGTGTTTTGATCGAATCCGTCCATCTCGACCAATAGCTGATTGAGCGTTTGCTCGCGCTCGTCGTGGCCGCCGCCCAAGCCCGCTCCGCGTTGACGCCCAACCGCGTCGATCTCGTCGATGAAGACGATGCACGGTGCGGACTTTTTAGCCTGGTCGAAGAGGTCGCGCACGCGAGACGCACCGACGCCTACGAACATCTCCACGAAATCGGAGCCCGATATCGAGAGGAACGGAACGCCCGCCTCTCCTGCGATCGCCCGCGCGAGCAGCGTCTTGCCCGTTCCGGGAGGACCCAGCAGAAGGACGCCTTTCGGAATCCGCGCGCCCAGGGACTGATACTTCTTGGGGTACTTGAGGAAGTCGACGATCTCCGCCAACTCCTCCTTGGCTTCGTCGACGCCGGCTACGTCGGCGAAAGTCACTTTCGGACGGTTCTCGGAGAGCATCTTCGCACGCGAGCGGCCAAATGAAAGTGCTTGGCTTCCGCCGCTCTGCGCTTGCCGCAAGATAAAGAAGAGCAGCAACACGGTAATCGCGAGCGGTCCGAGGGTCATCAGACTGGTGAGTAGCCCCGCGCTCGATTGCTGATCGAAGCTGATCGCTCCGCTCTTGACCTTGCGATAGACTTCGTCGACGAACGTTTGATCGAGGTTTGGAACGGCGACGGAGTATTTGCTTCCGTTGGAAAGATCGCCGATGGCGCTCAGGCCGGTGGCGTGAAACGATTGAACCTGACCTGCCTCGAGCTTCTGATAGAAAGCCCCGTAGTCAAGATGGGTCTCGCCCTCGCTCGGCGCGAGGAAGCGCTCGACGATGATGAAGAGCGCAATCACCGCCAGGATGATGAGGACGATGGACCGGAGATGTTTGTTCACGTTGACGTTAGACCGTTTGACCCTCTCGAAGCTCGGCTAGGTATGGGAAGATTGCGCTACAGTTCCTGATACTCCAAACCGTAACCTATTGCGAAAGGGTTCGGCACGGAAGAACCCAGGCGGTTACTCCGTGGTTATGATGCCCGCAATGGAGCCGCCCGCGACTCTCAGCGCGACCCCAGGCTTCATGAAATAGGTGCCGTTTCGGCCGCTTTCGAGGGCTCGAACCGCGGCTTCGACGTGGGCGAAATCGAGGTCGCGCAGATCGTCGTCGGCCGCGAAGTGCTCTCTGACCGATCGCCGCAGGCGCGCTCGCGGGCTGCCACGCTCCTCCTCTGCGATTACCTCGGCCGCGCGCGAGACCGCGCGATCCAGCGCCGGGAAGAGGGGGCGCAGGTTCGCAAGCGCTTCGCGAACGGCATTCCGTCGCCGCCCGGCGTCGGAGTTTGTCGGGTCGACGGCATAGGGCAGCGCTCGGGCGTGGCAATAGGCACGAAGAGTCTCCGGCGTAACGCCCAATAACGGCCGCGCGAGATCCAGCCCCGGTTCAAGCGAGCGGCGCGCCGGAATTCCGCTCAAGCCGGCCAGTCCAGAACCCCGCAGTAATGCCAGGAACACGGTTTCGGTTTGATCTTCGGCGTGGTGAGCGGTCGCGATAACCGAGCACGACTTTGCGCTTGCGGCTTTCGCAAGTGCGCGGTAACGCGCCAGCCGAAGACGCGCTTCGTCGTCCGTGGGGCTTCGCAGCGTAATGATGGAGAGCGGCACTCCGAACTGCGCGGCCAGCTGCAGCACGATACACTCGTCTTGCCGGGCCGAGCTTCGCACGGCGTGATTGACGTGTGCGACCGATACCTCAATACCCATTCGTGGAGCGGCACTATGTAAGGCTGCCGCTAACGCCACCGAATCGGGCCCTCCGCTGCACGCGACCAACACGTGCTCGCCTCGATGCAGCACGCCGCTGCGCTCGATCGTCGCTTCGACGTCGCGTTCGGGCCGGGCCCCTCTCATGACCTACGGACGTGCGCGGCGATTTCCCGTTCGACGTCGCGCTTGGCTGCGTCGGCGCGCTTGTCCCAAAGCTTCTTGCCGCGAGCGACGCCGAGTTGCACTTTGGCGATGCCGCGGGTGAAATAGAGCCGCAGCGGTACGATCGTGAGTCCTTTTTCGCCGACGCGGCTCTGCAGCCGCGCAATCTCTTCCTTGTGTAGCAATAGTTTGCGCGGCCGGTTCGGCTCCGCATTTGAAAAACTGCCCTGCTTGTACGGCGGGATATGCATTCCGAGCAGCCACGCCTCGCCGTCACGGAATCGCGCGTAGGCTTCGCTCAAACTAACGCCGCCCGCGCGCATCGATTTAACCTCCGTTCCGGTCAATACCAAGCCGGCTTCGAACGATTCGAGAATGTGGTATTCGAAGCGCGCCCGGCGATTCTCNNCGGCCTCCACCCCGAGCACTCCGTGCCGTTGCCAGGCGACGCGACCGCGGACTTCGATCGGCTCTTCGAGTGGAACCGGCCGGCGAAAGCGCACGTTGACCGCCGCGGTGACGCCGCGATGTCCGGCGAATCCGGCAGCGTGGGCCATCGCCTCGTCCAGTAGCGCCATCACGATGCCGCCGTGAGCGATGCCGCGCCAGCCTTGGTACTGCGGCCCCAAGGTGCAGCGAGCGCGGACGCCGTCGGAGTCCTGGGCGCGCTCGAAGTGCACGTGCAAGCCGATGGGATTATCCGGACCGCACGCAAAGCAGTTTCCATCGTCAAACGGAATGTCGTTCGTGGTCGCGCTCCTAGTGGCCACTAGCGTCCCAGGGCCAATCGTTCTGCAAGGTAGGAGGGCAGCCCGGCCGCGTGCATCTTGCGCGCCACCTCGTCGATTGCATAGCTGTAGCGGATCCATTCGACGCGCCGCTGCTCCGAATCGTAGAGCGCGAATGAGGGATCGGGATTGAGGTCGCGCGGCTGACCGACGCT
>PKWF01000109.1:3727-5351 GCA_003133185.1 Vulcanimicrobiota bacterium
TTTATCGAGAACGTAATCGAAATACCGGACCGGTGCGCCGTGAACGAGCAAGAAGTCAGGAAAGCGAAGCTCGTAGGGAAGCGCGTTGAGCCACGCGCGGCTCGGCTCGTCGAGCACGCCCTGGGTCCAGAGAATGGCCGAGCGGGCGACGCTGTTGAAGCTTTCGACGCCGAAGTTCTCGAGCGCGGCGAGATCGTGATTGCCCAGCACCGCGTGCCGGCAACGATCGCGAAGAATCGCCACGCATTCGTTCGGATTGGGTCCATAGCCCACGACGTCACCGAGCGAAACGAGGGTATCGGAAGGTTGCGTCGCCGCGAGCGCTCGCTCGAGCGATTCGAGATTGGCATGAACGTCCGACACGATTGCATATCTCATCCTTCGACTGCGCTCAGGACAGGCTCGTTCGAGGGGATGCGAGGACGGCGCGTAGTGCCTGGGCGAAGGCGCCTCGCATCGGTTCGGTTCCGGCGCTCACCCGAATGTACGAATCGAGCGGCGGCGCGCCGGGCTTGCGCACCCAAACGCCGCGCAAGAGCAGTTCGTCCATTACCCGCGTGGCACGCTGGGCACTCTCCATGCCGACGCAGACGAAGTTGGTTCGCGACTCGATGCAAGGGGCGCCCAGTTCGCGCGCGAGCCCGTAATACGCCTCACGCGCGCGGGCGGTTTCGGCAACGACGTACTCTGTAAACGCATCGTCCTGCAGCGCTGCGAGCGCGCCGATCTGCGCGTTGCGGTTGATCCCGTATTGCAGCCGAATCTTCCCAAAGGTCCGGATGTTACTCTCGGTCGACAGCGCATAGCCGATTCGCGCTCCCGCCATTCCGTACGCTTTCGAAAACGTGCGCAGGCGTATGAGCCGGTCTTCAAACACCGGCGGCAAGAGGTCGGAGTCGTCAACGAAGTCGGCATAGGCTTCGTCGAGAAGCAGTAGGCTGTCGTGGGGCAATGCATCGTAGAAACGCTGCATCTCGTCGCGCGATACGAAGTCCCCGCTGGGATTGTCCGGATTCGCGAAATAGACGACGCGCGGAACGGCTCGTCGCGCGATGGCCGCCAGTTCCTCGATATCGGGCCGACCGTCGTCACGGTACGACCCATAAACCGCCGTCCCGCCGTAGCCCACGACGTGATACAGAAAAGTTGGGTACGTTCCGCGCACCATCAGCGCGGGTTCGCCGGGTGCTACGAACGCGCGGACCACTAAGCCCATAAGATCGTCGATCCCGGCGCCGACCACGATCTCCGACGGAGCGCAACCGTGTTTTTCCGCGAGGGCGTCGCGCAAGTCGAGCGATTCGGGATCGCCATACCAGGAGAGTCGCGGCAGCTCGGCGGTCATCGCGGCCACCGCTTTGGGTGAGGGCCCGAACGCGCTCTCGTTCGCTCCCAAACGAACCAGTTCTCGCCGGCCGGTTTCGCGCATTAGCTGCTCCGGACCGATGAATGGCGTCGTCGCTGGAAGACCTTCAACGGCGGGGCTCGGTCGAATCACGGGTGAGATCTAGCCTCCTAGAAAACGATGCACGGTCACGAGCGTGCCCGCCGGCCACTCTTCGTCACGCTCATCCATAACGATGTAGCCGTCGGCGCGCGCCGCCAAGCTTACTGAAAACGAGCG
>PKWF01000236.1 GCA_003133185.1 Vulcanimicrobiota bacterium
ATCCTCGAACGGCTCGCGGTCGACGTCGCGGCGGCGGAGGAACGCGGGTTGGTCGAGATCCGTCTTGCCCGGTTGTATCGGGATGCGGAGCAAATTGTGCCGGCCCGCCATCACGCCTCCCTCGCGACGACGCTGGCGTCACGAGTCACGATCGGCCACGAGTTGCAATGCGTCGAGGCCGACCTGGCCGTAGCCGGAGTCGCCGTTGCTTCCGGAGATTGGAAACTCGCCGGCGACCTCGCACAGCAGAGCATCGTGCGACTGCGCCCGTTGGCCCCTGGAAGCCTTGGAACGCGCGTCCCTAACGCGCTAGCCGAGGCGCTGCTTCTCAAAGCCGAGCTGCTCGTCGACAACGGTGGCGTCGATCCGGCTTTCAAGCTCGCGTCGGAGGCGTCCACCGTCCTCGGCCAGAACGGCGCCGAACCCTCAACTGAGATCAGCGCCCGCGCGATGGTTGCGCTGACGAGCCTCCTTTTGGCGAAAGACGTGCAGCGTTCTGAATTGTCGCTCTGGGAATGCTATCGCGACGCGCTCGCGGGCGGCCTGATCCGTGGCTCGTTGATCATCGCCACG
Source organism: Vulcanimicrobiota bacterium (assembly GCA_003133185.1). Taxonomy (GTDB): domain Bacteria; phylum Vulcanimicrobiota; class Vulcanimicrobiia; order Vulcanimicrobiales; family Vulcanimicrobiaceae; genus Cybelea; species Cybelea tyrphae. The sequence goes on from PKWF01000236.1 coordinate 574, forward strand.
CATCTTGCGACATATTATCGTCTTAATGACCGTTCGGCGGACGCGCTGCGATTGCTGGCGCCGCTCGTCAGCACTGCGCGCGTAGCCGGGTCCGGATGGGTGCAAGTCGACGTTTTAGCCCAGCTCGTGCAGGCGAATCTCCAGGCGGGTTCACTCACCGCGGCCGCCGCCTACGCGGCGCAACTCTCTGAGTGTACGGCCGGCGGTCCGCTGACGCACGCTCAAGTAGAAATGGCGCGCGCACGGATCAGTCTCGCTCGCCGAGAGTTTGCGTCGGCCCTCGGTGCGGCCGGCGCGGCCGAAGCGACGTTCGCGAGGGTTGGGCTGGGTCGATACACTGGAATGGCGCTGCAGATGCAGGGGGAGGCTCTCGCTGGGTTGGGCGAGGCGGAGCGAGCGCAGAGGACCATCGCCCAGGCAATCGATGTGCTCAAAGAAACGAGCCACCCGCGTCCGTTAGCCAAAGCGTATCATGTCATGGCGAGGATTACCGGTCGGCGGCAGTATGCGGTTGCGGCGCAAAAGCTGCTCCGTGAAGTCGCTCCTTAATCAGCTTTTGCACTCGGCCGAGTTTTTGGTCAGCGCACTGACACGAATTGCCGCACCACGTTCAGGGTTTTTTCATATTTGCTAACCAAAGTAAAACCTGAGACACTCGCTCTTCACCACTGGAGGGGATTTGCGTGAAGAACCGCTCCGTTTACATTGCTCTCACCGCGATCTTCGCTGCATCTTGCTCGGCGGGCGGCCGCGACGTCGGTGGTCCCGTCACCCCTCTCTTACGAAGCGCCGCGCAGCCGTTTGCGCGAGGCGCGGTTGGTCCAGGTCTCACGGTAACGTCCAAATTCGGCGGTCAAATTTTCGGCTGGGCGATCGATGAGAACGGGACCGACGGGGTCCTGACGGAGGTCACGCCCCCCTCGGGGTCTCCTTTCACATCCGTCGTTGAGACCTTCGACCAGACGACAGGAAAAATTACAAAAGTGGTTCGGAAACAAAGCGGCGGCCCGTCGGGCGGGCGCGAGTTGTTTGTCGACGCTATTCTGGCAAACGACGTCGGCCTAATAGACGACGAACGACGTCACGTTGGGCGCCCACTCCGAGACGTCTATTATCTGATGGCGCCCGTTTCCGGGAAGAAGATTACCGGCACCTGGACGCGTCCGTCTGGATATGACTTCCTTCTTTGGGACATTGCGGACCAGCAAACCAATCCTGACGCAATCATGGCGGCCACGATCGTCGCACATGGCATCAGCCAGCCGCCCACCTTCGAAGTCGTCGTGACGGACGTTGCAACGAACAAGCTTCTGCAGACGCTTTACGCCCCGCACGGGGACGGCGTGAACTATCCGTACTTTGTTGCAGAGGATACGACGACGCAGCATGCGTACGTGCCGGCCGCCAACTACGACTCGCAGACGGTCTTCATCGACTACGATATCGAAAGCGGACACGTCTCCAATAACTTCGTCGCTCCCGCCTTCAGCGGTCCGGTGGCGGGCATGGCGATCGACTCGGCAACGCACATGATGTGTACGACGACGGGCTCAACCTACAGCGTCCAGATGTACGACCTCAAGACGAAGAAACAAACGTTTTACGGACAGATTCCAAATTCGGGAGGCGAAGGGCAGGCGGGCAGCTCGATCGCAGCCGATCCGATCAATCACCTTTTCATCGTCGAGCAACCGAACTCGTTGAAGGGCGGCAGCGAGATCTACGTTTACGACGAAAAAGGGAACGTGCTGGAGAGCTTGACGGGCTTCGCCTTTAGCCCGTTGAGTGGAATACAAATAGTTGCCTCGAACCGGAGCGGCTTCGTCGCTGCTCGGCAGCCAAATCAACTCCAGTCGTTTACGTACTAATCTAGCCGGTATCGGGATGTAACGGCCGCTGCGGGCTACCGCGATTCACTAACGATGCGGGCAGTCCTGATGTAATCCAATCTCGGAAACTCTTTCTTAAGATAGGCGTTGCCCTGCGACGCGATCTTATCTTGATCNNGTCGAGCGGCTGTTCGGCTCCGAGGTGGCCGCAAACGATACCATCCCACGCGTATTCGACGCCTTGGGCGGATCGTCGGGAATGTTGGTATCCCACTTCTTGGTAACCACGGGATTGGCCGCTGCGCCCCACTGCACCACGAAGCCCGGCACGACGCGGTAAAAGCGAGCGCCGTCGAAGTATTTCGCCTTAACCAGCTGGTAGAAGCGTTGGGCGCCGTGGGGCGCGAGACGACGGTCCACGTCGATGACGACGGGCCCTTTACTCGTGTCGAGCAATACGCGATACGTACCGGAGGCCGATGCTTGCGGGGCCGGCTCCTTGGTCGCACCGATACAACAGGCAAAGGCCAGCACCAAGGCGGCGACCGTTGAAAATTTGTTCATTGCGAGTCCACCTTCGGCACGCTCCCACTGTCATCCTGACCCTTGGGCAACAGATCGCAAAACCAAAACCCCTTGGCCGCGCGAGTGTTGGACGACGGGGAGACCGCTGGGGTCGCGGCATCGTCAGCATCCGTCTGCTCGACGCGGCGGTAGACTTTCTCCCCAATCGTCACGTCAATGCGATCGTTGAAGATCGGGCCGGCATACGCAAACGAGTGGAATTCGCCGTTCTCGCCACAGGGGTCGACGTCGGGCGGAAGGGTGTTGATAAAGTCCCAGTCGACGATCCGGCCCAGCGCCGTCTCATCCAGGTAGGCATCGCTAACACAACACACGATCGATCCAAAGCCGAGATCGATAAACTCTCCAATAACCGTACGCGTGTCGAGCTTCCAAAGTGGGAAGAGAGCGCACATCCCGATACGTGCGAGTTTGTCCTCGCGCCAGCGCCGGTNNGTTCACGGTGGTAAGAAGGGAGACGATCGTATATCGATCGTCTTGCAGCATCCTGTGCAGCGCAAGCGCAGAGTCTTTCCCGCCGCTCCAGCAAAATACGATCCGTTCACTCACGGCTAGTCCTCGACAAGCCGGCGCTCGCGCTCACCCGCAGGCAGGCGGCGCCGTGGGGCTCGATAAAAAGCTGCAGCACCAGTGACATTACCAACCACAGCTCCGCCAGCGCCAGCCTCGGCACCCGAGGCCGGAGACGACGCGCAAACGATTCATCGCATCGAAGCCTTTTCCGACATCGTCATCGGCTTTTGTCTCGCCGAGATCGGCTTGGGCCTGTCGATTCCAAGCACGGGGGCGACCCTTGCGAACTTGAGCGGCAACGTCCTCGTTTTCGCCGCCTCATTTTCTCTGGTCGTGATGCTGTGGTGGAACCATCACCGGCTCTTCAAGACCTATCTGGTCCTTACTCGCGCGGCGCTCGTCATGAACTTCGCGTTGTTAGGCGGACTGGTGCTCATGCTCTACTTTATGCAGATCGGGGCGCGAGATATCACGGTGCAGGGTGGCGGCCCATATTTCTTTTTCCGCCTCACGTTGCTGAGCTTTGCGGCCGTATACGCGCTGCTGGCCGGGATGTTCGCGATCGGCGTGCGTGCGCGATGGTCGGCGCTACCGCCTGGTGACTTTGCCTGGGGTGTTGAGCGAACGGCGCACATGTTCTCGGTGGCGGCGGCATTCACCGTCGTTGCCGCCGCCTTGGGCCTGACGCACGGAAGCGTCGATGTCGGCGGCCTGCACGTGACCTCGCTCGAAATCGTGCTTCTCGCGATGGCTTTGTGGCTGCTCGTATTTCGCCGAATCATCCTCCCGCATTTCGTACGTCGCCTAGGACGCAGCTACAGGTGATCGTCTATAGCCGCCTAAAGCCCGTTCCATGAAACTGCAAAATCGCATTTACGCGGCGACCCTGATCGCTGTATTTGCTGTAGTAGCAGTCGGGGCAACTCCAGCTCGCGCAGCACTCATGGCGTTCTACAGTTTTAACGGCACGTTGAACGATTCTAGTGGAAACGGAAAAACCGCGACCGACACCGGCACGCCGGTATACGTCAACGGCGCGCCCTTCGGTGGTCAGGCAATTGAGTTTGACGGGAATGGCAAGGCGATCGTGACCGCGCCGCTTGACATCAGTGTCGCGGCCGTACCGCAAGTTACGTTCGGAGCTTGGGTCAAAGCAGCGTCTTACGGCAATCCGCAGTACGGCATCATCTCAAACGACGACGGCGGCTACGATCGGACGTTGGATATCGATAGCCGCAGTGCAAAAACGAGTGCCAACTGGTCTGCCTTCGTTGGCACATCGGTCGTCGGGAAAGTTCCGGTCGTTGCGGGCAAGTGGGTATTCCTGGCGGTAAGCTACGACCAACATTCATTGCCTGGACGATACGCGTTCTATGTCAACGATGGTTCGCGCACGACAGTACTCTCTGGTCCGGCCGCCTTCGATCGCGACAGCGTGACCCGAACCGTAACGATCGGGCACAATGCCAGTTTTGATCAGCCCTTCAACGGCGACGTCGCCAATGCGTTCTTTTACCGAGGGATCTTAGCGAGAGATCAGATCGAGGCGATCATCGCGAGGGGTCCCGTGGCAATCCCGGGTTACACCGCTCATTCATAGCTTCCTCATGGGCCGGGCCGCCGGCCGCTACCA
>PKWF01000158.1 GCA_003133185.1 Vulcanimicrobiota bacterium
AGTCGCCGCGCGGCGAGCTCGGGTACTACATCGTCAGCAACGGAGAGAATAAGCCCTACCGCGTGCGCACGCGGCCGCCCAGTATGTACAACCTTCAGGCGCTCAAGGGCATCGCTCCTGGCAATCTCATCGCGGATCTCGTGGTGATGATCGGCTCACTAGACCCCGTGTTCGGCGAGGTCGNNAGGCTCTGACCGAGGAGCGCAGGCATGGATGCCGGAGCGACGAGGCAGCGCAGCAGGAGCGGAGCCGGAGGCGGAGCGACGAGCGTCTTAGCGGCATCACGCCGCGCGCCGAGGCCTTAAGATGACGCAGCGCGAGGAGAACTTTCCGGCGTTGCTTGAGCGGCTCAGACCGGAGTGTGAGCGGATTATTGCGCAGTATGAACAGAAGCGCTCCGCGCTGCTGCCGATTATGCACTTGTTTCAGGAGCACGAAGGGTACGTTAGTGCGCAAGCGATGAATGCGGCGGCGCTAATGTTGGACCTTACGGATGCTGAGGTCGAAGCGACGGTTTCGTTTTATACGTTGCTTTATCGGCGGCCGGTTGGAAAGTACATGCTGCAGGTTTGTCGCGGGTTGGCGTGTTCGATTAATGGGGCCGAGGATATGATGGCGTATTTTCGGGAAAAGCTCGGTATCGGGCATCTCGAGACGACGGACGACGGAGTTTTCTCATACGAAGAAGTCGAGTGTCTTGCGGCGTGCGATAAAGCAAGCTGCATGCAGGTGAATCTCGACTTCGTGTATAGTTTGACGCCGCACGCGATCGATGAAATGCTGGCTTCGATGCGTTCCGGCGCGTATTCGACGCCGCCGATGGCACAGAGCGAAGCTCCGGGGCGGACGTGGGCGGTCTCGCAAGAGAGCGATATTGCGCGCGGCAAGAAGTCGTCCGGCGCGATAGGCGTCCCGCTGCCGAACAATGCCGGAGGCGTCGGCGATCGGAGCGGCATCATCATGCTCGATCACATCATCGACCACGACGTCGAGTTCTTCACCAAGACCTCGGAGCGGGCGGTCGTGGACTCTCGCGCGGTCGTCGAAGTCGCTCAAGAAGAAGCCAGCCATGCCGGTCACTAAGGTCTTGACGGCGGGCATCGGCGAAGTCGACATGCGCGGCATCGACGCGTATCGTCAGCGTGGCGGTTACAAGCAATGGGAACGCGTCGTGCGCGAGATGCAGCCGGTCGACGTCCTAAACTTGGCCGAACAATCCGGCCTGCGCGGGCGCGGGGGCGCCGGTTTCCCGACCGGGCGCAAATGGTCGTTTCTCCCGAAGGACAAGCACCTACGCTATCTGGTCTGCAACTGCGACGAAGCGGAGCCCGGAACGTTCAAGGACCACATGCTGCTCGAGGAGACGCCGCATCTGGTGATCGAGGGCATGCTCATCGGCGCTTACGCAATCGCCTCACATCACGCATTCATTTATATCCGCGGCGAGTTCCGGCGCGGCTACGAGATTTTTTGCGCGGCCTTCGAGGAGGCTAAACGCGCCGGATACGTCGGCAAGAATATCTTCGGCAGCGGCTTCGATTTGGAACTCACCGTCCATCGGGGCGCGGGTGCGTACATCTGCGGCGAAGAGACCGCGCTCCTGAACTCGCTGGAAGGCAAGCGCGGGGAGCCGCGCCTTAAGCCGCCCTTCCCCGCGGTTGAAGGTTTGTATGGCATGCCGACGGTGGTCAACAACGTCGAAACGCTCGCCTATCTCGTTCCGATTCTCGAGCGCGGTGCGCAATGGTTTGCCGCGGCCGGCACGGAGCGGAGTAAGGGTTATAAGGTCGTCTCCGTCTCCGGCCACGTTCGCAATCCCGGGAACTACGAGATTGCGTTGGGGACGACGGTCCGCGAGCTCATCGAGATCGCGGGCGGCCTTCGGCCGGGGCGAAAGCTCATGGCCGTTCAGCCCGGGGGCGGTTCCTCCGCGTGCGTCTTTGAAGAGCAGTTGGACTTGCCGTACGACTACGAGAGTTTGGCCAAAGCCGGCTCGATGGTCGGCTCCGGTGCGATGGTCGTCTTTGATGACACGACCGATTTCGTGAAGGCGGCCTACAATCTCGTCCGCTTTTTCGCCCACGAATCGTGCGGCCAGTGCACTCCTTGCCGCGAAGGCGGCGACTGGATGGCGCGGGTGTTGAATCGTCTCGTCAATTACCGCGGAGTTCCCGGCGACATCCAGATGCTCTTACGGGTTTCGAGCGGCATCACCGGCTTGAATCTTTGTCCGCTGGGCGACTCCATCGAACCGTTCTTGAAATCGGTGATGGTCCGCTTTCCGGATCAGTTCGAGTCGCGCATTCTGGCGCCGCAGGCGCAGCCGGCATGAGTACGTCGATTGCACCGCAGACCGAGCTCGTCAGCCTCACCATCGATGGCGTGCCGGTGAACGTTCCAAAAGGAACGCTCCTGGTGGAAGCCGCTAAGACGGTCAAGCAAGAGATTCCCGTCTACTGCTATCACACGAAATTGGGGCCGGCCGGACTCTGCCGCATTTGCCTCGTCGACATCGAAGGGACGCCGAAGCTGCAGATCGCCTGCAACACCGTCGTGGCCGACGGTATGGTGGTGCGGACACGCGGCGAGCGCGTCGAAGCGGCTCGCGCGATGGTGCTGGAGCTCTTTTTGGTCAACCATCCGTTGGACTGTCCGATTTGCGACAAAGGCGGCGAATGCGATCTGCAAGATTACGCGATGGCCTATGCGCGCGGCAACTCCGACGTCGCCGATCCGAAGCTTGCCAAGCCGAAGGCGGTCGATCTAGGCCCGACGATCGTTCTCGACGAGGAGCGCTGCGTCGTCTGTCAGCGGTGCGTCCGCTTCGACGACATCATCGCGGGCGAACGGCAACTCGTCGTTAAGGATCGCGGCGCCCGAGACATTATCGCGACTGCGAGCGGCCGTCCTTATCGCCACAACTTCACGGGAAACGTGACGGAGCTCTGTCCGGTCGGCGCCTTGACGTCGAAAACCTATCGTTTTAAGTCGCGTCCGTGGGATTTGGAGCGCACGGAAACGAGCTGCACGCAGTGTGCCGTGGGTTGCCGGCAGTACGCCGACGTGCGGTACGGCCGGCTCTTGCGAACGATGCTCGTCGAGGAAGACCGAATCTCCGATGGTTGGCTCTGCGACCGCGGCCGGTACAACATCGGCTTCTACGAGTCGCCGGACCGTCTAACGCAGCCGCTCTATCGCAAGCATGGAAGTTGGACGCAGGTCGGCTGGGAAGATGCGTTCTTCCTATGGTCCAAGGCGATTACCGATGCGATCGCGCAACGCAGCGCGGAGAGTATCGGCGCGATTGGCGGCGGACGGCTGACCAACGAAGAAGCATTTGCACTCGCCCACGTTTTTCGCAGCGCGGGCGTGCGAAATCTCGATTGGCGCGCGGGGCGTCAGCGTCAGGCAACGCCCGGCGCACGCACCGGTTCGCTCGAGGATATCGATCGCGCGCAAGCGATCGTAATTGCGGGAGAGTCTCCGGAGCAACGCGCTCCCGTGCTATGGCTGCGCATTCAGAAAGCCGCGCGCAACGGCGCGAGGATCGTTTCGAACGGATCTGCGGTGAAGGCTCGTGCGGCCGTCGGGGATGCGACCCGCGTCGCGCTGATTTGGGATGGCGTCGATCCGAAGGTGGGAAGCAGTTACGCGCAGGCCTTTGGCGATCTTTCCGAGTTGGCAACCTACATCAGCAGCGAGCAAGGTAACGCGCGCGGCGCGGAAGCGATGGGAATGCTGCCGTGCTTCGGCGCCGGGTACGCGCCGGTCGAACGGGGATACGACACGTCCGAGATGTTCGAAGCCGCGCGCGACAACCGGCTCGCCGTACTCTCTATTTTCGGGGCGAACCCAGCGCGTAACGCAGCGGATCCGGCAGCCGTCTGCGCAGCGCTCGACGCAACGCCCTTCGTCGTCGTCAGCGAGCTCTTTATGACGGAGACCGCTCAGCGAGCCACGCTCGTTCTGCCCGCCGCCGGCGCCTTCGAGAAGAGCGGTACGATCGTAAATCTCGCAGGCGATCTGCTTCCGGTAAGCGCCTCTCTGGCGGCGTCCGATTTCATACGTTCCGATTTCGAGATTCTCGCCGACCTGGCCGGCGCGCTCGGCGTCTCACTCCCACCGACGCCGGAGCTCGAGCGCTCGGTGATCCTCGCGGCCACGAGCGAGCCGCGCGATTTCACGCTTGGCGACGAACGTTTCGTCCTTCGACAGCCCTCCGACACGCGCGCTTCGCGCGCTGCTCAGGATGACAGCGCTCCGAACGCGTCCATACTTTCGGGGGGCGGAACGTGGCTGCACGATCCGTCGCTGGCTGGGATGAGGGTCTCATAGATGCCGTTGTGGCTCGAGGTCCTCATTAAATCGGTGATCCTGCTCTTTGTCGTCGTGACCTCGTTTGCGTACGCGATGCTGGCCGAACGCAAGATTTTGGGATGGATGCAGCTGCGCCCCGGGCCAAATCGCGTCGGTCCTTGGGGGCTCTTGCAGCCCGCCGCCGATGCCGCCAAGCTCATGCTCAAGGAAGACTTGACGCCGGAAACGGCCGATCCACTCCTCTATAAGCTAGCCCCCTTCATTTCGCTGCTGACGGCATTTTCCGTGTACGCAATCATTCCGTTCGGCGCGTCGGCATCGGGGCAAACCTGGGCGATCGGCAACGTCAACGCTGGAATTCTACTGATTCTGGCAATCGGTTCGTTGGGCGTGTACGGAATTTGCTTAGGCGGCTGGGCATCGGGGTCGAAGTATCCGCTGCTGGGAAGCGTGCGTTCGACGGCGCAGATGATCAGTTACGAGCTCGCCATGTCGCTGTCGTTCGTAGGCGTCCTCATTCTGGCCGGCACCACTTCACTCGACGGCATCGTCAACGCGCAGGCGCGCTGGTGGTTCGTGCTCCCGCAGTTCGTCGGTTGTATCATCTACGTGATCACGGCCGTCGCGGAGACGAATCGGGCGCCGTTCGATCTGGTCGAGGCGGAGACCGAGCTCGTGGCAGGCTTCCACACCGAGTACTCGGGTCTGCGTTTTGGTTTGTTTTTCATCGCCGAGTACGTCAACATGCTCACGGTGTCGTGCATCGCAACGCTGCTCTTCTTCGGTGGATGGAACGCGCCGTTGCACCTGACGTTTATTCCCGGCGTCGCCTGGTTCGTCATCAAGGTTGCGTGCTTTATGTTCTTTTATATGTGGTTGCGTGCGACGCTGCCGCGGCTTCGATACGATCGCCTGATGGCCTTTGGCTGGAAGGTTCTGCTGCCGCTGGCGACGCTAAACCTCGTGGTCACGGCAATCGTCGTGGCGTATACGGGTTAGGCCGTTCGTGGCTTCACGCAAGCACCTCTATAACCCCGGCGCAATCCTGAAAGGCCTATCGATTACCTTCGGGTTCATGTTTCGGAAGCGCCCGACGATCCCGTATCCGTCGCGCAAGAAGCAGCATTCGCCGCGCTTTCACGGCCTGCACGAGTTGCGCCGCTACGCCGACGGCAAAGAGCGGTGCATTGGCTGCGAGCTCTGTTCGAGCGTTTGCCCCGCAAACGCCATCACCGTGATCGGCGCGGAAAACTCGCCGGACGATCGCCGATCGCCGGGTGAGCGCTACGCCGCGCGCTATGAGATCGACGAGCTGCGCTGCATCTTTTGCGGAATGTGTGAAGAGGCGTGCCCGACCGATGCGATCGTACTTACGCCGCGCTTTGAAATGGCCGACTATCGCCGGGGGTCGTTTATCTACGATAAGGACCGGCTGCTCGTGCCGCCCGATGCCGGCGTCGGCATGCCTCCCGACGACCGTCCCGGTGGAATCCCCGGCGATCTCGGCCGCGTCGCCGAGATCAAATCGACGACCGATGTCGATAGCGGCTACAGCGCAACCTGGCGAGGAGAGATCCTTAAGACCCAGCACGAGGGGCTGGCTATCCTCAAGAAGCCCGAGGCAGAAAAATGATCGCATTTTGGGTGCTTGCGGCAGTGCTGATTGCCAGCGCCGTATGGACGATCGTAGCGAAGAAGCCGGTCTACAGCGTCGTCGCCCTGTTGCTCAACTTTGCCACGCTTGCGGTGCTCTACGTAACGCTCTCGGCCGAGTTCTTGGCGGTCATCCAAATCATCGTCTACTCCGGCGCGATCCTCGTACTCTTCGTCTTCGTGATCGCGCTCTTGGGCAGCGGGGTTGCCCCCTTTCCCACGGGCCCGAATCGCTTGCCGAAGATCTGGCTGCCCGCCGGATTCTTCACCCTTGCGGCGTTCGGGTTTCTCATCTACGCCGTCTCCAACGTCAAAATGGCCGCGGCGCCGGCAACTGGAGCGGTTGGAAATGCCGGCGTTTTCGGCAGCGTCGCCGACTTTGGTAAAGCGCTCTTTACGGTGCAACTGCTTCCCTTCGAAGCGACGGGACTCGTCTTGATGGTGGCCGTAATCGGCGTCATAACTTTGGGCGGCGAACAGATGAGCGACGCCGAAGCGCAGCAGAGCCGCATGCGGGCGGATCGCGCGGTGCGCGAGGCGATCCTGCGCGAGGGCAAGGGCTGATGAGCGTTCCGATCAATGACTACGTGAGCCTCGCTTCCGTCATTTTTTTTATCGGCGTCATCGGCGTGATCGTTCGGCGCAATCCGCTCATTATGCTGATGAGCGTCGAACTGATGTTCAACGCCGCGAACCTGCTCCTGATCGCCTACGCCCGCCTCTGGCTCCATAACGTCGGCCACATCTTTGCGTTCATCGTGATTACCGTCGCCGCCGCGGAGGCGGCGATTGGCCTCGCGATCGTCGTGACGACCTTCCGCCCCGAAAAGTACGTCGACGTCGACGATATCCGGAGGCTGCATGGGTGATGCCGGTGTGACGCATCACCTGCTCGGCGTCGCAGGGTCGTATCCGATGTTGCTGGCGTTGTGGCTGCTGCCGCTGGCGGGTGCGGTGATCTGTTGGACGTATGGGCCGCAGTTGCGCGCGATCGCCGGATGGCTCGTATCGGCGCTGGTCGGGGCTTCGTTCGTGCTGGCGCTGCTTTCGTGGCACGATGGGACGCAGAACGTCGCGGGAGCCGCCGGCGCGAATCAGCCGCTCTTTTCCTGGATGCCGGGATTTGATTTTGGACTCTTGCTCGATCCGCTCTCGCTGCTTTGGACCTTCATCATCACCGGCGTCGGGTTCTTGATCGTCTTCTACTCGATCGGCTACATGCAAGGCGATCGCGCATTCGCGCGATTCTTCGCCTACATGAGCTTCTTCGTTTTTGCGATGCTGACGCTCGTGCTCTCCGACAACTTCATCGGACTGCTCGTCGGCTGGGGTCTCGTCGGCTTGGCGTCATATTTTCTCATAGGCTTCTGGTTCGAGCGGCCCTCCGCCGTTGCCGCGGCGCGCAAAGCGTTCGTCATCAACGTCGTCGGAGACGTCGGCGTGATGTTCGCGATTTTCGTTATCATCGCCCACGTACACTCGAGCGCTTTCGGCGACACCTTTGCAGCTGCCGGAACGTTGAGTGCGGCGGTCATTCTTACGATTTGCGTCGCGCTCTTTATCGGTGCGGCCGCGAAGTCGGCACAGGTCCCGTTGCATACCTGGCTGCCCGATGCAATGGAGGGCCCGACGCCGGTGTCGGCCTTGATTCACGCCGCGACGATGGTGACGGCCGGCGTCTATCTGATCGCTCGCTGCGCGCCGTTGTGGAATGCGAGCCGCGAGGCGCAGCTCTTGGTCGGGACGGTCGGCGGCGTGACCGCCTTGCTCGGCGCGATTCTCGGCACGGCGCAGTGGGACATCAAGCGCATCCTCGCCTATTCGACGATGTCGCAGATCGGCTATATGATCATGGGCGTCGGCGTCGGTGCCTACGAGGCCGGCGTCGCGCAGTTCTTTACCCACGCGTTCTTTAAGGCCCAGCTTTTCTTGGGTGCGGGCCTGGTGATCCACGCGCTCTCCGACGAGCAAGATATTCGCCGCATGGGCGGGCTGTGGAAGAAGATGCCGTTTGCTTTTTGGGTGATGCTGACGGGCGTGCTCTCGATCAGCGGAGTTCCCGGCTTTTCCGGCTTCTTTTCGAAGGATGAGGTAATCTACGGTGCGCTTGCGCACGGGCACCCGTGGCTCGACGCAATCGGCATCGTAACGGCCGGCATCACCGCGTACTACATGTTCCGCTTGCTCTTCGTTGCGTTTTTGGGTGAGTACCGCGGTGAGGCGCCCGTACACACGGGCGGCGCCGGGTCTTGGATCATGAATGTGCCGGTGGCAATCTTGGTCGTTCCGAGCGTCGCGATCGGCGGCGCTTTGCTGTTCGGCGGCGACGCATCGCCGTGGGCGCACTTTTTTGCGCCACTCTTCGCGGCGCAGGCGCATCTCGCAGCCTCCCAAACTCCAGCACCGGCGATCTCCGAGAACCTCACCTCGGTGATCGTGATGATGGTGGTGGCGATCGGCTTTGTCATCGCCTGGCAGCGCTACGCCACTGCGACCGCGCAACGCAATGCGGTCGAGCGGCTTCGCGTCGAAACCGAGAAGATGCCGGCGGTTCTAACCAACCTCTTTTATTTTGACGCCGCGATCGATGCGATCTTCGTACGCCCATCGCAGGCCTTGGGACGATTTTTCGGTCACGTGTTCGATCCCCGCGTGCTCGACGGCGCCGTTCGCGAGATCGTCCTGACCGCCGGTTGGCTCGGGACGCTCGTGCGCTCGTTCCAGACAGGTCTCTTGCGCGCGTATGCTTTGATTCTGGTTTTTGGAGCGGCCTGTTTCATCGCGTACTATGCGATCGCCGGAGCCGCGCACTAATGCCGCTCGTTCTCGTCAGCATTCTGCTTCCGATCGTTGCCGGCGCCTTGCTCGTGTTGTTGCCGCGCGGCGATCGCGTGCTCTCACGAGCGATCGGGACCGTAGTGGCGGCGATTACGTTTGGGACGGTTTTGGCGGCCGGTACCGGCGATTGGAGCGTGCGTTGGCTCTCGCGGCCCTTCGAGTCCGCGTTCCACTTCGGCGCGACGCCGATTTCGTACTGGATCGCATTACTGTTGGCTCTTTGTACGGCATGCGCGGTCGCGGCCTGCCGCGTCGAGCGGACGCGAGACTTCGTTGCGCTTCTGCTCGCGCTCGAAGGGACGATGCTGGGACTCTTCCTGGCGCGCGACCTGCTCGTCTTCGCTCTCTTTTGGGATCTGATGCTCGTCCCCGTGTTCTTCGCGCTCATCGGTTGGGGCGAACATCCGGCGACGGCGTGGCGCTATTTCATCTTTAATTTCGCGGGCGGCTTGACGTTGTTGCTCGCGACTGCCGCATTCGGCATCATCTACGGTTCGACGGACGTGATCGGGCGCGGAGGCGCTCCGCTGGCCGGCGGGTGGGCTCCTTGGATCTACGCTGGGTTTGCCTTCGCATTTCTCGTGAAGACGCCGGTGTGGCCGCTCCATACGTGGATGCCGCCGACCTACAGCGGGCTTCCCTCTCCGATGGTTTCGGTGATCTCCGGCGTGCAGTCGAAGGCGGGACTCTACGGATTTCTGGTCATCGCCACGGCGTTGTTACCGGCGTACGTACATCAGTACGCCACGCCGCTTATGGTTCTGGGCGGCATCTCGCTCATCTACGGAGCCGTCGTTGCACTGACGCAAAACGACGCAAAGCGGATCGTTGCGTATTCCTCGCTCTCCCACCTTGGGCTCATCGTCATCGCCATTGCGTCGGCGAATCCGCTTGCGCTAGACGGCGCGCTGGTCTATATCGTCGCCCACGGGCTCTTCTCCGCCGCATTATTTCTGTTGCTGGGCTACGTCGAGGAGCGCGAAGGGACGCGAGCTCTGCCTCGACTCGGCGGCTTGGCCTGGATGAATCCTCGCCTCGGCGGCGCGCTCTGCATTGCGGCGCTCGCGGCTTTGGGTCTGCCGGGCTTGGCGGGTTTTGCCGGCGAGCTCCTGATCTTGATCGGCGTCTATCAAGCCGGATATATCTGGCCGGTTATCGTCGCGCTGGTTGCGATCGTGCTGGCGTCGGCGTACATGCTGCGCCTCTATCAGAACATCATGAACGGTCCCCAGCGGGAGGACTTGCCGATTCGTCCCGATCTCACGTGGCTTGAAGGTCTTGCAGTCGCCCCGCTGCTGGCCGCGCTGCTGCTGGTCGGAGTCTTTCCCAAGCCGCTCTTGAACAACGCTGCAACCACCTCTGTGCAGAGCGGCACTCTTCCGTGACGCTTTCGTTCACGAACGCCGACTGGAGCGCGATTCTTCCCGTCGAGATCGTCGCCGCGGCGGGTCTCGCGGTACTGCTCGCCGATCTCTTCTCCGGTCGCAAGCAGTGGCGTTATGTTTCAATCGCCATCGGGCTGCTGGGAGTGGTGGCTGCGGGCATCGTTGCGGGACGGCAGTTCGGCCATGACTACGACGCGTTCTTCGGCGGGTTCATGACCGGTGGATTCGCCACCGTTTTCGAGGAGATCGTGCTGGTTGGAACGGCCGGTTCGTTACTGCTCTACGGCTCGATCGGACCGGCCGGGCGCGTGGCCGGCACGACGGCGATCATGCTTTGGAGTGCGTGCGGTGCGATGCTGATGGCGGGCGCGGCGAACTTGATCGCGATCTTTCTGGGTCTCGAGCTGCTCTCGTTGGGCCTGTATGCGCTCTGTGCTTCCGTGGATCGAAAAACGGCGCGAGAGTCGGCGCTCAAGTATTTGATCCTGAGTTCGACCGCCACGGCCTTCCTGCTTTTCGGCGCGGCGCTGCTCTTCGGTGCGACGGGAAGCGTCATGCTGGCCGACTTCGTCAATCCGTCGCTCGCGTCGAGCCCGATCTTTTGGATGGGTGCCGGCATGTTCCTCATCGGCTTGGTTTTTAAACTGAGCCTCGTGCCGTTCCACACCTGGACCCCGGACGTCTTCGAGGGGGCGCCATTGCCGGTGACCGCTTTCATGAGCGTGGTGACAAAGGCCGGAGCACTCGCGGTCTTCGCGCGCTTCACGTACGACGCGCTGCCGCCGGGGCTTTCCGCAAAGCTTTTGCTGCCGGTATGGATCGTGGCAGCCATCTCGATGATCGTGGGAAACGTCGGCATGCTCGCGCAGGTCGATCTAAAGCGGCTGCTGGCATATTCGGGCATCGCGCAGATCGGATATATCGTCGTCGCGCTGGCGGGGGGGACGTCGCTTGGGCTGCGTTACGCGATCTATTACCTGACGGCGTATGCGTTCATGAACTTGGGTGCGTTTGCGGTCGCGGCTTCGATATCGGGTTCCGACGAGGACGGATCGCGGTTGAGCAGTTATCGCGGCCTGGGGCGCAGGCGTCCGTGGCTTGCAGCGGCGATGACGATCTTTCTCCTGGCACTGTCGGGCTTGCCTCCGACCGCTGGTTTCCTAGGAAAGATATTGATCCTTGCGGTCACGGTGGCAAACGGCTACATCTGGCTGGCCGCCGCGCTGATCGTCGGCACGGCGATCTCGCTCTATGCCTATGCCAAAGTGATCCGCGCGATGTATGCCCCGGAGGAGGCCCCGCGTGGGGGTGATCTGCGCCCCTTCGTCCCGCTGGCGTGGGCCAGTGCGGCACTCTGCGCCGCCGTCGTCATCGCGATGACGTTCTATCCGCTCACGCCCAGCAACGTGCTGCCCCTCGTGCGATAGCGCGGCGTCACGCCGCCCGGCGGCCGTGCGCTATAGCTCTCGAAGGGGTGCCTACAATGATTCGACGCGCATTCGCTGCCTTGGTTTTCGCGGTTCTGCCGTTGACCGCGACGTTCGCGGGGCCTCTTAGGG
Organism: Vulcanimicrobiota bacterium; assembly: GCA_003133185.1. GTDB lineage: Bacteria > Vulcanimicrobiota > Vulcanimicrobiia > Vulcanimicrobiales > Vulcanimicrobiaceae > Cybelea > Cybelea tyrphae. Next base: position 11,753 of record PKWF01000158.1, read on the forward strand.
CACANNTACTCGCGCCAGTTGATCGCCGCGGGGGAGTTCGATCGAGCGGTCGATGCACTCGCGAGTTTTGTCGCGACTCATCCGAAAGGCGTCGAGGCGGCGCGTTTCCTCGGCGACCTCTATTACCGGCAGGGACGCTTCGACCGCGCCGAAGCGATCTACCAGCAGCTTCTCGCTCGCAATTCGCACGATAAAGAGACGCACAATCGCCTCGGTGTCGTCTATGCGACCGAGAATCGCGTGGACGACGCGATCTTCCAGTTCCAAAGCGCGTTGCCGGGGACCGATTCTATTCGAGACCTGGTGCTGCTGCATTTGCGTAAGGGTGATCTGCCGCAGTATCAGGCAGAGATGGAACGCGCCGCTAAGTCGGAGCCATCGGATTCAGACATACAGGAGGAGCTCGGCGAAGTCTTTGAGGCGGTCCATCGGCCGACCGACGCAATCATCTATTTTCGGCGAGCGCTCGACACCGACCCGACGTCGATCGCCGCGCTCAACGGTACGGGCATGGCGTACCTGGATATCCACGATCACACCACCGCACTTACCTATTTGAATAACTGTCTCAACGCCGATCCCACGAACTATGCCTGCCTCGACAATGTCGGAGTGGCAAAAATACAGGCCGGCCTCTATGGCGACGCAATCGGCGTTTTCATGCGCGCGCACCGGTTGGAGCCCGAACGCCCCGAAGCTCTGGTGAACTTCGGTTACCTCGCCGACCTTCGCGGCGACTGGAAGCGCGCCGTTGCGTACTATGTCGAAGCGATCGCCGTCGATCCGTACGTTCCCGAGTCGTACGTGAACTTAGGGATCGATTACGAAAAGAATGGCCTCTATCCGCTGGCTCAAGCGTCGCTGCTCAAGGGCGTCGCCGCCGCGCCGTACGATGGCCGCGTGCATTACTTGCTCGCGCGAGCCTACGCAGCTCAGGGGCAAAGGGAGCTGGCCTTGGCGCAGCTCAAAGCTGCAGCGAGTTCGCTCGATCCCGACGTCGCGCAGATCGCCAAAGAAGAGACGGCTCGCCTCATGACCTCTTCGGACAGCGCCCCGCAGTAGCTGCCCGTTTAGCTTTTAGGTTCTAGCTATGCAGTCGATCTCGACGCGTGCGCCGCGCGGCAGGGCCGCGACGGCGACGGTCGAGCGCGCCGGTTTGGTTGCGCCGAAGTATTTTTCATACACGGCGTTGACCGCAGCGAAATCGTTCATGTCGATCAAAAAGATGGTCGTCTTGACGACGTCGGCGTACAGATAGCCGGCGGCGCAGAGGACGGCGCCGATATTCTCGATGACGCGTTCGGCCTGCGTTGCGGCATCGCCGCCGACCAGTTCGCCCGTCCGTGGATCCAGCGGAATCTGGCCGCTGCAATAGAGCTCGTTTCCGGCTTGGATCGCTTGGCTATACGGTCCGATCGGCGCCGGCGCATGTTGGGTAAGAATCTGCTCGTGTTTCATCCTTCCTTACACAGCCTGTCCTGAGCGCAGTCGAAGGGCGTGCTCGAGCGGAGTCATCGTTCCTTTGAAGGCCATGGGCGGTTCCTCAATACCAAAGTTTTTCTTGTAGAGCGCGTCGATTTGCTCGAGCTCCACCGCGGTTAAGGCCGGCGTTTCCGGCGCGGCGGCAAACTCGCGCAGCTGTTGGGAATCGTAGATGTTCGGCAGAACGGTCATGACGCGCGGCTCGGCCAGGAGCCATTGGATTGCCGCTTGACCGAGCGTCCGGTTTGGGCGCTCGAGGAAACGAAGCTGCGCAACCTTTTCGACGCCGCGGAGCAGCCACTCACGGGGCCGATGGCGGCGGTGGTCGTTTTTCGGGAATGTCGTCTCGGCGGTGTAATGCCCCTCGAGCATCCCGCTGGAGTGCGGGACGCGGATCATATATCCGGTCGGCGCGCCGGCATCGCCGGCCGCGCGGATTTGCTCGTCACCCGGATACTGTTCGAGGATATTCCAGATGATCTGCATGCTCGCAACGTGGCGGCGGCGGACGGCTTCGACCCCCTCGCCGAGCCAGCCGATCGCAGGCCCGAGTGCGACCCCGTACATGCGAATCTTGCCCTCTTGTTTGAACGATTCGAGCAGCTCCCATAACGCGTCGTCGTCGATTTGAGCCATGCGTGCGTTATGCATCTGGTAGATGTCGATATATTCGGTTTGCAAACGGCGCAGCGATGCCTCGAGCGCCTCGCGTACGAAGGCAGGAGAGAAATCTTGCGGCAACTCGGACTGCCCGCGCCGCGCCTGCCCAGCCTCGGAAAAATCGTAACCAAATTTCGTCGCGTAGACGAGGCGTTCGCGCTGGGCCCCAAACGCTTTGGCGAGC
>PKWF01000211.1 GCA_003133185.1 Vulcanimicrobiota bacterium
GGCTACTTCGGATTCGCCGCGCTCGTGGGCCTGGGCGTTTACATGATGAATGAGAGCCGCACCGATCTGAGGGGCGCACCGGTCGACCTCTCGCGCGGGCCGGGCTTGATCGTCGCGTCGCTGGCGATCAGCCTCGACTCGCTCGGCATCGGATTCTCGATCCTATACGTCGGCGTTCCGATGCCGATCTCTCTGATCGTTATCGCCGCCGTGTCGATCGCGTCGACGGCTCTTGGTCTCACGGTGGGATCTCGCCTGGGACGATATGCCGAACGCAACGCCGCGTTCGTCGGCGGCCTTTTGCTTTCGCTCACCGGCATCGCCTTTGCAACCCTCAAGGCGCTGCACGCCGGGTAGCTGAAGTCGGACGCGTGCGAGTCGGGTCGAGACTTTTGGAACTTGCGCGCAAAAGGCATGCGCGCGCGATCTTCGTCGTTGGAACCGGAAAGAACGTCGGCAAGACCACCGCACTCTTGGCGATTTACGAAGCGGCGTCCGGGCTGGGGCTGCGCGTCGGCCTGGCGTCGATTGGCCCTAAACCTCGTCTGCGGCTTCATCCGAACACCGTTTTCATCACGGCCCGGCCGCTGCTGCCGCCCTCGCCCGCCGTCGAAATTCTCAATATCTCTCGGCTCGAGAGCTCCTCTGGCTCGCTGCTGTACGCACGAACGGTCCATTCCGGCCTGTATGATTTGGCCGGCCCTTCGAGCGCTTCGGGACTTCGAGCGGCCGTCGAGGAGATCGCGGCCGGTACCGACGTCGTTTTGATCGACGGTGCGATCGATCGGATCTCGACGCTGGCAAGCTCGAACGGGGCGATCGTCGTCTCCTGTGGCGCCGCGGCAGCGAAGACGGAGTCGGAGGCGGTTTGCGACGTCGCAACCCTGACTGCGCGTCTGCGCGTGCCGGCATTCGATCCGCGTGCCGCCGTCCTCGAGTTGGAAGGAGCGCTTACGGCGACGATGGCCGCGGATTTCATCGCTGCAAGGGAAGACCGGCAGATCGTCGTTGGGGATTCGACGCAGATCGTCATGAACGGAAGATCGCTTGCCGAAGCGCTGGCGCGGCTGCACATTCGATGCCGCCGCGCGTTCGACGTGATTGCGACCACGGTTTGCGCCGTTGCACCGGAGCGCAGCTTCGATCCGGCCGCGTTTCTTGGCGCCGTGGCCGACGCAACGAAACTGCCGTCGTTCGACGTCTTCGCCGGCAAAGAGGTCGCGTGAAGGCCTTCGATCTGCTCGACGATGCGAGTGCGGAGCTGTTGGGCTTTGACTGGCTCGTCAACGCGGTTGCGCCCGTCTCGCCGTACGGGGCGCGCCTATTCTCCGAACTCGTGCCGTTTCGTCCGGGCAGTGAGGCAGCGGCAGAATCGCGCGCGCGACGGATCGCGGAGATCGCCGACGGGCTTCATCCGGATTGGGTAGCGGCAACGCGTTCGCTCCTCCAACAGCTTCCCGACATCGTGGGGGTCATCGCTCGCGCCTCGATGGGAGAGATGCTCGACGATCCCGCCTTTTTGGAGCTGCGTCAGTTCTGCGAGATGCTCGAACGCGTCGACGCGTCGCTCGCAGCGAGCCCACTCGTGCAACCTATCGCCAACGACGCGACGCGCGCGGTCTCGGAGGCACTCGTACCGGGACGCAATGAGGCGGAGGGGTTTTACCTTGCCGATGCGTTCGACGCCGAGTTGGCGGCGGCGCGCGCCGCGTATGCGCAGGCGCAGGCCGAACTGAATGCGGCGCGCGGTCGAGAGAACGAAAGCGCCGCGCGCGAGCTGGGCCGCGACGAGATCGCCGGCAATGAGTTCATCGTGATGCGATCGGAGTTGCGCGGCGCGCTGCCGGCGGGAGTGCGCGTCGTGCGGGAAGCGGCGACCTATCTTTTCTGCGCCTTGGAGTACGGCGAAAGCTCCCAGGCCGCACTCGAGCGCCGTGAGGCGGCCTTCAGTAGGGTGGCCGCTCTCGAAGAGGGCGCCCGCCTCAGCCTTTCCTCGATCGTTCGCGAACATGCGCCGGGGCTCGGCGCCGCTGCCGGCGCGTTGGGCGAGCTCGATGTCACCGTCGGCGCGGTGCACTTCGCGCAAGCTCATCGCTGCGCGGCCCCGGTCGTGACCCGCGAGCCGGCGCTAACCTTTGAGCGGGCACGTTTTCTTCCGCTAGAGGCCGAGTTGACGGTCGCCGGTCGCCGGTACGTTCCGATCGATCTCGACCTGCGCGGCGCGGCCGTTTTGACCGGGCCAAACATGGGGGGAAAAAGCCTCGCCTTGCAGACCTGCGGTTTTCTCGCGCTCTGCACTGCTTTTGGGTTGCCGTCGCCGGCCGCTCGCGCGCGAGTCGGGCTCTTCGATCAAATTGCGTGGCTCGGGACGGGACTCCAAGAGCGCGCCGGCGGTCTGCTCTCCTCGTTCGCCCGCGAGCTCATGGGGCTCCAAGAGGTGCTGGCGCGATCCGCTCCGCGGCTCTTGATCTTCGTCGACGAGTTCGCGCGCACGACCACGCCCCATGAAGGAAAGGCGCTCGTCGTAGCGCTGACCGAGCGTTTGCGGCAGAGTAACGCCTGCGCTTTGGTAGCGACGCATTTGCAAGGCGTTGCCGCCGCTGCCGGAGTCGCGCACTTTGCGGTTCGCGGGCTCAAAGGAATCCGCACGCCTCCGGCCGCGCGCAACCTGCACGAAGCGCTCGAGGCATTGGCGGCGTCGATGGATTACACGATTGCCAACGTTAGCGATGACGAGGTTCCGGACGCCGACGCCATCGCGCTGGCCGAGCTGCTTGGCCTCGATTCGGAGTTCGTAAAGGCCGCCTACCGCGCGCTGTCACAATGAGCGCTATGGACCCTCTGATCATTACTTGTGCGGCCGTCGGAGCGGAGATAAGGCCGGAACAGACACCGCATCTGCCGTATACGCCGCAACTGCTTGGAGAGACGGCGCGAGCGGTGCGCGAGGCGGGCGCCTCGATACTCCACGTGCATTGTCGCAACGACGACGGCACCAATACGCAGAGCGTGGAACGCTTCGGTCAGGCTTACGAGGCGATTCGCGCGCAGAGCGACCTCATCGTGCAGTTCTCGACCGGCGGTGCAATTGGGATGACGCCGCAGGAGCGCGCCGCCGTGCTCGAACTGCGCCCGGAGATGGCGACGCTCACCTGTGGGAGCGTGAACTTCGGCGATGACATTTTCGAAAACAGTTTCCCGATCATGCGCGATCTTTTGAAGAAAATGAATGAGTTCGGAGTGCGGCCCGAGCTCGAGATCTTCGACAAAGGCCACCTTGCGAACGCGCGCCGCCTCGCCAAAGAGCGTCTGCTTGTGTTTCCGCAGCACGTGGATTTCGTATTGGGCGTGCCCGGCGGTTTGGAAGCGACGGTCCAGAATCTTTGCGACTTGGTCGACGATTTGCCTGAGGGCTGCACGTGGTCCGTCGCGGGCATCGGCAAACGGCAGCTTCCGATGGCAATGGCGGCCATCGCGATGGGCGGTCACGTCCGCGTGGGGCTGGAGGACAATCTCTTTTACAGCCGCGGACGCCTGGCCAGAAATGACGAGCTCGTCGCGCGTGTCGCTCGTCTCGCCGCGGAGGCCGGCCGGAGCATCGCGACGCCCGACCGCGCCCGGAAGGTCCTCGGTCTGCCGATGCCGCAATAACGCCGCCCATTGTTCACCTACGTCGTGCGCCGGACGCTCCAGTCAATTCCGCTGCTGCTGGCCATCTCCGTCATCCTGTACGGCATCCTCTACAACATGCCGGGTGGACCCCTTGCGCCTTACTTACAGAATCCTCATATCACAGCGGCGGATATCACGCGGCTCAAACACAATCTTGGACTCGATCAGCCGGTTCCGATCCAGTACCTCAAGTGGCTCGGGCACATTTTGGTCGGCGACATGGGGTACTCGACGAGCAACTCCGAGCCCGTTTTTCAAGCGCTGATCGAGCGCTTTCCAGCGACGCTCTTGCTCATGGGCGCCTCTCTGTTCATCGCAATCGCCGTGGGGGTAACGGCGGGGATCGTTTCGGCGGTGTA
>PKWF01000287.1:0-6223 GCA_003133185.1 Vulcanimicrobiota bacterium
GCGCACGAGTGGGGATTTTATAACGAGATCTGCTCGCCCGATGCATTGCTCGAACGCGCCGTTGCGCTCGCGTGCGCGATCGCGCAGGGTCCGACCGCAGCGCACGCAACGACGAAGCGAATGCTCCACGACGAGTGGGGGCTGCCGCTCGACGAAGCAATCGATGCGGAAGCGCGCGCTCAAGCCGCCTGTATGGAGAGCAACGACTTCCGTCGCGCCTACGAAGCCTTTGTCGCGAAACGGTCGCCGCAGTTCGAAGGAAACTAGATGCTCGATCTCCCGCTGTTTGACGAAGAGCACCGCGCGTTTTCCGCGGGCCTCAAAGCCTGGCTCGACGATGTCGCGCTTGCCGACGACGAGTCCGACGCCGCCACGACATCACGCGCCTGGGTGCGCGCGTTGGCAGAGGGCGGATGGCTGCGGGCTTGCGTGCCCGGTGCGTACGGCGGCATCCGCGCGGAGCTCGACGTTCGAACTCTTTGCGCGGCGCGGGAGCGGCTCGCGTACCGTTCCGCGCTTGCGGATTTCGCTTTCGCGATGCAGGGTTTGGGTGCCGGTCCGATCGCGTTATTCGGCAGCGCCGAGCTGAAGCGGCGCTACTTGCCCGAGATCGCCGCGGGCCGGTGCATCGCCGCCTTCGCGTTGTCGGAGTTTGAGGCCGGCTCGGACGTCGGCGCTCTGACGACGTGCGCGCGGCGCGAAAACGGCAGCTACGTCCTTGAGGGCGAGAAGGCGTGGATATCCAATGCCGGCATCGCGAATCTCTACGTCGTCTTCGCGCGCACGGGCGAGAGCGGCTCCAAAGGTCTGAGTGCCTTTGCNNCGCGTTCCCAACGAGTGCCGGATCGGCGAGGAAGGCGAAGGCTTCAAGATTGCGATGTCGGTGCTAGACGTCTTTCGCAGCACGGTCGGTGCGGCGGCCGTTGGCTTCGCGCGACGGGCTTTGGACGAATCGGTTACGCACGTAAAAACGCGGCAGATCTTCGGCAAGCCGCTGGCCGATCTGCAGCTCACGCAAGCCGCGATTGCGACGATGGCGACCGACGTCGATGCAAGCGCGCTCCTCGTCTACCGCGCCGCGTGGGCCAAGGACAGCGGCCGAGCGCGCGTCACTCGTGAAGCTGCGATGGCGAAATGGTTTGCGACCGAGGCGGCGGGGCGCGTCTGCGATCGTGCCGTGCAGCTTTTTGGAGGGCGCGGCGTAACGCGCGGCGAGATCGTCGAACGCTTATACCGCGACGTTCGCGCCTTGCGCATCTATGAAGGCGCCAGTGAGATTCANNAAGAGCCCGAAATTAGATGACTTGAGTCATTAGGGAGGATAGCGCCATGCTCTATCGGATCTCGAGCCTCGTTGCCCTTCTGCTCTGCTGCGTCCAGTGCGCCGGGGCGGGACCGCCAAACTCGGCAAGCCCGGCGACTCTGCCCAACGCGACGTTCTCTCCGTCAGGTCCGTTCCTTTACGTCGGTGGTGGAGAGCTGTCGCAGTACGCGCTCGGCGACTCGAACCCGCGGCATTCGGTCGACCTAAGTTTAGGCGCCAATGCGCTCGCACTCGACAGTCGTGGGAATCTGTTTGTGGCCAATGGTGGCGTGAGCGAGGGTTACATCGCGGTTTACGATGCGCAGAGTCTGGAGTTGCGGCGATCGGAGGAGCTAACGGACGACACGTTCCTGGCGGTCAGCCGTCGCGGTTACCTCTACGCTTCAAACTGCGGTGGCGGAATCGACGTTTTTACGCCCGGCGGGATGAAGTACGACTACACGCGTTATCTGCGCACTGGCACCGTGTGCGCACTGGCGTTCGATCGGGACGATGACCTATTTGTGGTAGACGGCAACTCGATAGCGGTCTTTACGCCGGCGCAACCGCCCGGAAACATAAAGCTGGCACGCAGAATCAAGAGCGGCATCAATGGACCTCGCGCGCTGGCACTCGCTCCGTCCGGCCAGCTCTTCGTACTCAACTGCCCGCGTTGTGCCTACCATCGCGGGCACCCGTACGTTAGCGTCTACGAGCCGGGCAGTTCCTCGCCGGCACGCATTGTCAGCGGAGATATCTCGCATCCGGCTGCGCTAGCGGTCGACTCGAAAGGCACGCTGTATGTGGCCAGCGCACAACTGGACTCTAAAGGCCGCGATCCGGGGTGGGTCACGGTCTATGCGCCCGAGGCGACGAAGCCGCTTCGGAAAATCGTCGCTGGGATCGGCCGCCCGATCGCTTTAGCGCTCGATCCGTCGGATAATTTGTACGTGGCAAACGGCGAAAAGGGGTCTGTTACCGTCTATGCCGCAGGGGGAACGAAGTTGCTGCAGACGATCACCAAGGGCATCAACGTCGTCTTAACGCTGGCGATTCGCTGAGCGCATATCGCGACCGGTTCGCGCGGGATCGCCTCCCGCCGCCGCATGAGTTGCCGAATCTGCTCTTCGATCTTCCCGCGCTACAATATCCGGAACGTCTCAACGCAGCAACGCGTCTGCTCGATGCTCGTGTCGAGAGGGGCCAAGGCGCAAAACGCTGCATCGTCGTGCCGGGCGGCATTTGTTGGAGTTACGCCGATCTTCGCGATGCGGCTAATCGCATTGCCAACGTGCTCGTCGAAACGACGGCGTTCGAGCCCGGAAATCGCGTCCTGCTTCGCGCGCCGAACACGCCGATGCTGGCAGCGTGCTGGTTTGCCGTATTGAAGGCGGGCGGCATCGCAGTGACGACGGTACCGCAGTATCGGGCCGGCGAGCTGCGCTTTATCATGGAGAAGGCGCAAGTGAAGCATGCGCTTTGCGACGTTCGATTGCGCGATGAGCTCGAGCAGGCGTGCGACGGCTTTGGCGGCGTGCAAAGGCTCTACTTCAACGGGGATGTACCGGCGGCGAGTTCGCTCGAGTACCTCATGCGCGATGCCTCGATGCATTTTGCAAACGTCGCAACCGCGGCGGAGGACGTCGCGATCGTTGCCTTCACCTCGGGAACCACTGGCACGCCGAAGGCGGCGATGCATTATCATCGCGACTTGCTCTCGATCTGTGACACCTATTGCGACCGCGTGCTGCAGCCGCGCCCCGAGGATCTCTTCTGTGGAAGTCCGCCGCTGGCGTTTACATTCGGGCTGGGCGGTCTGCTGCTGTTTCCGCTCCACACCGGCGCCGCAACGCTTTTACTGGAAAAGGCCGGTCCGATCGAGCTGCTCGAGGCGATCGCTACCGCCGGAGTGACGACGATCTTCACCGCGCCGGTCGCCTACCGCGCGATGGCAGCGAAAGCGCTCCAATACGATCTCTCGACGCTGCGCGCATGCGTCTCCGCCGGTGAGACCCTTCCCAAAGCCGTCTGGGAGCAATGGCGCGCAACGACCGGCCTAGAAATTCTCGACGGCATCGGCAGCACGGAGATGCTCCATATTTTCGTCGGTTCGCCACAGCATGAACTGCGAGCCGGAGCGACGGGACGCGTCGTGCCCGGATACGTTGCCGAGATTCACGATGACGATGGGCGGCCGGTTCCCGACGGTACCGTGGGGCGCCTTGCGGTTAAAGGACCAACGGGCTGCAAGTATTTGCAAGACGAGCGTCAACGGAACTACGTGCAGCGAGGCTGGAACTATCCCGGCGACGCGTATCGCCGAGACCCCGACGGCTACTACTGGTACGTCTCGCGGATCGACGACATGATTCTCTCGGCCGGCTACAACATCTCAGGTCCCGAAGTCGAGCAGGCGCTGATCGCGCACGCCGACGTGAAAGAGGTTGCGGTCGTAGGCAAGCGCGATCCGGCGAAGGAGACGAACTTCGTGAAAGCGTTCGTCGTGCTCGTCGACGGTTGCGCCCCTACCGATGCAAAGGCCGACGAGCTGCGCGAGTTTTGTAAGTCGCAGATCGCGCCGTTCAAAGCGCCGCGCGAGATCGAGTTCGTCAGCGAACTCCCGCGAACCGAAACCGGCAAACTCCAACGCTATAAACTGCGTAACCCGTCATCCTGAGCCTGTCGCTGTCATCCTGAGCCCTGTCGCCCGTCATCCTGAGCCTGTCGAAGGATGACAATGAGATCACCTTAACCCAGGTATCAACCCCCACGAGCGTTTGCGATACTCTGAGTATTCAGGATAATGCGTTTCCAGTAGGCGTTCCTCGAATCGCGTCTTGACGAAGAGGAACGCAATGACCACCGCTGCCGCAATCGCGAGCCACAATCCGGGCTTCCGCAGTACGAGACCGATGACGATTAGGACGATTGCCGTGTAGATCGGGTGACGCAGCCAACGGTAGATTCCCGTGGTCACCAGATGAGCGCCGGCCTTTGGCTCCGGAGCAATCTGGATGACTTCGCGCAGCGGAACGAACGCGAACGCCATAAGCGTGAGACCGACAGCGCATAATGCGAGCCCAACGTCGCGAGCGAGCACCGAAGTAAAGAGCGGGACACCTCCGCCAAAGATCACCGCTGCCGCGAAGAGGCAAAGGAGCACGGTTTGCGCCCATGCGTAGGCGCGACTAACGCTATTTGCTGGGTGCATACCTGCCGTAACGTTTGCGGCACGACCGCGGGCTGCTACGCGCCATTGGTCTAGAGTACCGTACGACTGTGGCCGAAATGTTTCCTCGGCCACGCTCTAAAGACAAATGACCCGACGGCGAACCGCACATTGTCGTCCTTCGACAGGCTCAGGATGACAATGTGCGCTCAGGATGACAATGTGCGCTCAGGATGACAAAGTGGGAGGTAGAACTGCGGTCGCTTCGACCTCGACCTTTGCGCCGTCTTCGAGCAGATCGGCGACCTGCACGAGCGCCATCGCCGGATAGTGGGTACCAACGATTTCGCGATACGCTGCGCCGAGCGCCGCAGCATTGTCGCGATACTCTCGCTTATCGGTCACGTACCAGGTGAGCCGCACGAGATCCGCGGGCTCCCCACCCGCCGCACGAAGCACGGTGACGACATTGCGCAGCGCCTGCCCCGCTTGCTCGAGAAAGTCGTCGCCAACCAGCTCGCGACGCTCGTTCCAGCCGATCTGACCGGCGATGGCGAGGTACCGGCCCCCGGCGACGATGCCGTGTGCGTACCCGCTGGCCCGCGGCCAGCCCTCGGGTTCGACCTTTTGGCTCACTGCCCAGCCCTTCTCACACGCTCGCGATGCAGCCTGTTACGAGCGAGCGCTAGATAAAGGTTCGGCCCCGTTGCAAAGCAAAGCAGCACCGACAAGTTTACAACTTGCGTTTGAGCCGAAAGGGGCAGCATTTATGTCCGTAACCGAACCTCCCAAAGATACGCCGTTCGGGCTCGAGCCGAACGTGGCGGCCGGGCTCGCTTACCTGTTCACGCTCCTTGGCGGCATCATCATGCTCGTCGGCGGCGGAACGAATAAATTCGTCAAGTGGGCCGCGGCGCAGTCCATCACCATGTGGGCCGTCTACTTTGTCCTCTGGACCGTGCTCATGTTCATCCATCTCTGGGTGCTCTATCCGATCTTGTGGCTGCTTTCGATCGTTTTGTGGATCTGGACCACCGTTACGGGATTTCAGGGCAAGGAAGTTCGCATCCCGGGCATCGCCAATCTAACCGAGAGCATTTTCAAGTCGCAGCTCTGATCGGATTTGCCGCCGGGCCGGGTCGCTTCAGCCGTAACAGCGGGCGTTCGAAAAGATAGGTCGTCGCCGTCGCAACCGCGATGGCTGCCGCAAAGGCGAGCCCGGTGTATTGGGCTTGCCAATGCGCGTTGTGATGGGGGTTTCCGGTATACGGTGGGATGTGATGCCAGAAGAGCTCTCGCGCGACGATTTGATGGTACAGGTAAAGATTGTACGAGATCGCCGCGAGGAAACGCATCGGCGCNNACCCCCGACCACTGATCGGAAAGCCGATACATATAGCAGTTCTCTAGCAGCAACCCGAGCATCGCAAATCCACCGAGGGCAACCAGCGGCGCGATGCCGCGTATTGCCGGCACTCGCAGCAGCGTAGCGCGAGCAACGAAAAGATATGCGCTGAGCATTCCCAGCGCAAAGATGTCGAGATATCCCGGGAGGTTCTCTTCATACTGCGCGAAGAGCGTGTCGAAGCAGCAGTGGGCCATCCAAATGCGCCACATCCAAGCGAGCGCGATCATCGATCCCGCGCAGAGCCAGGGTTGGCGCCGGAACGCCCACCAGATCAACGGGAAGACGCAGTAAAACTCGACCTCCACGGAGAGCGTCCACAGCACGCCGTTGATGCTGCCGTACC
>PKWF01000287.1:6246-6656 GCA_003133185.1 Vulcanimicrobiota bacterium
CTCGAAAGAACGGGTACGAGATAACGAAGCCCGAGAGAAAGAAAAAGAGCGTGACGCCGACGAAGCCGGTGGCGGGCAGGAAAGCGAGCGGCTTCGGCGGCGAGAGCCACGAGATTTCCCAGACGTGGTACCAAAGGACGAGCAGGACCGCCAGGCCGCGCAAGCCGTCCAGAACGCCCAACCGCGGATTTTCATGCAGTCCGCCGCTCGCCGCCATTGCGCCCCCCATTTGACGCCTAAAAGAGGCCCTGATATAGTTGATGCTCGGTCCCACCTGCGGGTGAGGCCGTTGTTTGTGTCGTTTACTTTTGTGGGGAGCAAGCCATTCCGACGATCAACCAGCTGGTGCGCCGCGGGCGAGAGAAGACCGAGCAAAAGGTCAAGACGCGGGCATTTCGCGTGATCCTGAC
>PKWF01000033.1 GCA_003133185.1 Vulcanimicrobiota bacterium
GCCGGCATGTAAAGTGCTTTTCGAATGCGAGCGTTGCCAGTCTTGCACATGCGAGGACGACCGTGAATGGACGTCCCGGAACGCCGTTCTCGCGGAGATAGTCCGGCAAACGCAGCGACCGCCTTGGCGGACTCGAAGCGATCGAGATGCGGGATCTCGGAAAGGATGGATCCAGCGGTGGTCTCACCGATGCCGGGAATCGACGTTAGTAAATCGCGTCGTCGCCTAAGATCAGGATGGTCATCAAAGTGCCGGCGAATCTTCCGCTCAACCTGCGCGATCTGTTCGTCAAGCGTCGCGATGACTTCCCGAATCGAGGCCGTAACGACGGCCGCGTCCGATGATTGTGCGTACACCGATTGCTGCGCTCGGGTTTTCTTGAGGTGGTCGCAATGCCGCATTAACGCTTGCAGCACACGAATTTCCGGCGGTGAGGGCACCCACGGATCAGGGTTCTGACTCTTACAGAAGCGCGCGATGAGCGCCGCGTCAACCGCATCGGTCTTCGTCCGCAGCAGCTCGCTTTGCGCAAATGCNNTGCGAGCCGGATTAACGACGCTGACGTGCTGATCGAGGCCATGAAGGTAAAGGGCTAGGGCTTCCCAATACGCGCCCGTCGCCTCCATGCAGACGTGGACGTCATCGGCGCGACGATTCTTAAGCCACGTCGTTAGCTGCTCGAATCCTTTCGGAGTGTTCGGAAACACTTTCTTTGCATCAGCGCGATTGCTTAAAAGAAATGCTTGAAACGTTTCCTTCGACAGATCGATTCCCAAGAACGATGCCATTGAGCGGTCCCTCCGTGAGAGCACCCCTTCTCGATCGANNGGCCGCCTATCTATCCCGCGGGTTTTCAACCCAAGGAGTTCAATCAGCGTGACCTGCCCTGCGTGCATCATACAAGGGGTTGGGCCGCTAAAATTGTGCGTCCCCCTGGCAGTGCTAGGATGCGGGGCCTCAGTGAATTCAGGCTGCGACGCGGTAAGCGCCGCGATCTAAACCGCGAGACTGCGAGGCAGCCGCGAGCCAGAAATGCGAGGCTGGCCGCTACAGATCCCCGTTCCCCCGATGGCAATGGACGTTTAACCCGGAGCAGACGAGATTACACGTGGCGCCCGTCGGTTTTGCCGGCTGCCCCGAACTTCCCAAACGACCCCGTACCCGGAACCGCCCACGTTGGTCGTGCCGAAGATGTTGCCGTGCGAATCGAACGCCGGATTGCTGAAAACGTACTGTCCGTCGGTTCCGCCCGTGAAATCGTACAGGTCGACGTAGTTGTAGGTGCTCCCCGAGCGCTGCAGCTCATACACCGACCCGGAACTGTACTGACCGTCGCAATGGGTGGTCCCAAAGATATTGTCGCTCGGGTCGAGGTAAGCGGTGCGGAATTCGCCCGAGATCCCCCATCCTGACAAACTGTAGATCGTGTTGAACGACCAGCTTCCGTTCGAAGGCGTCAGTTCGAAAAACGTGCCCCCCCCGCTGCCCGGACCTTGGGTGGTCGCGCCAAAGAGATTGCCTTGCGCATCGAAGCTCAGGCCGGCGTACGGAGTCCCGCCGTCGCTCACGTTCCCGAACGTGTGGATGATCTGTTCGGTCCATCCGCTCTTCGAAGGGGTCAGCTCAAAGACGGTGCCGTAACCTTCGCCGCCGAGCGCGGTGGTGCCGTAAATGTTTCCCGCCCGGTCAAAGGTGACCCCGGCGTACGGCTGCGTACCGTCGTTTGAGTTCGCACCAAAGCTGTACAGGACTTTTTCCTTATCGGCTCCCTTTGCGGGCGACAACTTGAAGACGGTGCCCTGCCCGTAGGCGCCGCCATATTGCGTGGTGCCGTAGATTGCGCCGTTTGAGTCGATCGTCAGGTCCCCGGCGGACGGATTGGCGCCCTGGACGCTCTGAGTAAAAGCATACAGCACGCGTTCGGTACGGGGCGCCTTGCCCGGCAGCAATTCGAAGACCGTTCCGGCTCCGCCGCCGCCGTTCACGGTAGTCCCGTACAGTTTCCCTCCAGCGCCCGGCATCAAGCGGGCGTAGGGATTCGCGCCGTCGCTGCCGCTGGCGAACGTATGCAATACGACGTACTTATATCCTTTGGCCGTATTCTTCAGCTCGAAGGCGGTGCCGTAACCACTGCCGCCCGAGCTCGTCGTGCCGTAAAGGTTTCCCGCGCTGTCGGCGGTCAGGCCGGCAAAGGGGTTTCCTCCGTCGGCACTGTCCTGGAACGTGTAGACGACCTGAAAGCTCGCCGAACCGCTTGGATGGGAACGAACGGTTCGCCCGGAGGCCTGCACCGCCGGGGAAAACGCCACTTGATTGGCGGGCGCTGACGGAAGATTAGCGACGCCGCTGCAGCCAGCGACCGCGATCAAAAGTGTGACGAACCCGACCGGCAAGCGATAGTTCACAGGTCCTCCATGCTCTGGATAGTAGGTTAACCGTGTTTTCGGCGTTTTTAGGGGCCGTCATTAGCCGGCCCGCGGAGCGGAGCATTTCGAAAACGTAGCATGAGCTCGCGCGATTTGACAAGCTGGACGTCGAGTGCCGCATCCGAGGCATTGGG
>PKWF01000101.1 GCA_003133185.1 Vulcanimicrobiota bacterium
GTGCCGTCCTCGACGAAGGGCAGTACGACATCCTGTTGCGCCTTATTGAAGCGATGAATTTCGTCGATAAAGAGGATCGTCGGTTTTCCGGAGCGCCGCCGGACTCTCGCGTCGTTGAGAACGCGCCGCAGGTCGCTGACGCCGGCACTTACGGCCGACATTCGCTCGAAGTGGGCGCCGGTACGACCGGCGATGATTTCCGCCAGCGTCGTCTTGCCGCTGCCCGGCGGACCCCACAAGATCATCGATGGTACGGCGTCGCGTTCGATCGCAGCGCGCAGCGCGCGCCCGGGCCCTAGCAACTCTCGCTGTCCAACGAACTCGTCGAGCGTGCGGGGCCGCATTCGCGCGGCTAGCGGCATGACTATTTCCTGAAAATCGAAGAGCATGTCCCCGCCTTTACGGTGGGGCAGGCACCTTGAGCGGCTTCGGCGTCGCCAATTTCCGGTGAAACTGGCTGGGAAACTGCATCGTAACGTCATTTTCGGCGTGAGCATCGCCGGTCTGCGTGTTGTATAACACTTTGCCGGCGCTCATCTTTCGCGTCCCCGAAACAATGCGCACGGCGCCTTGCAGAAGCAAGGTATGTGCTTGGTCGTCCAACGTGCCGGTGTCGGCGGTAACGTTGGTATCGGCTTGCACGTAATGAACGTTTCCAATGGCCCTGTATACTTTCGCCGCACCGTCGATCTGCGCTTTATCGGCCGTAAGCGTCGAGGGGCTCGACGGATGAGAGCCGCCGCCACTCTCCGTCAGGCTTCCGGCGCCGCCTTGCGAATCGTGCATTACCACGTGGCCGTTGAGATAGAGCTCCTGTTTCTTGTAGTTGCCGTTGGCGCGATCTGCGGTAACGTCGCCGCCGACGCGCGTCATGACGACCTTGGCCGGAGTGCTGAAATCGCCCGTCTTAAAGTTTGCGTCGAGCGAGCTGGCGTGAACGGTCCAAACGCCGAGGTCGAATGCTGCAGGGGCCGAGCCCGGCGAGGGGCTTACATTCGGCGACCTCGGGGAACGCAGCGGCGACGATGGCGACACGCTCGGCTGCAGCGATGGCGAGATGCTCGGCTGCGGCGAGGGTGAGGAAGAAGGTTTGGCGAGTGCGACGAGGGCCAGGGTGCCAACGAGCAGCGCGAGGAGGCGAATCATAATAATTGCGTACGTACCTTTACCAAAGGACGCTCAATGGGTCCTAGGAGCGCTGCGAAGCGACTCTCCGAAACGGCGCCTTCGCGCAGCAGCCGAGGACGCGCGCCCGAAATATCGATGATGGAGGATTCGACGGAGTACGGGACCGGCCCGTGCGCGACGAGCAGATCCGCAGGGGGAAGCATCGAGCCATCCTCATCGCCGAGATATGGGGGGCCTCCCGGACGGATTGCGGTCGTGCCAGCAATCGGTCCGCAGCGTTCGAGCAGCGCACGCGCGAAGGGCTCGTCCGGCACACGGAAAGCGAGCGTGTGCAAGCCTGCGGCCAGCTCGTCGCCGATAAAGGCCGGTTTGCGAATCAGAACGATCAGGGGACCGGGAAGCAACCTTTTGGCGACGGTCGCCGCCAGCGGATTCTCAAATGCGTACTCGAGAAACTCCTGTGCCGACGCCACATGCATCGTTAGCGGCCGGCTGTCCGGTCGCCCTTTGGCCGCATAGACCCGATCGATCGCGGTCGAATCGTAGGGATCGCAGCCGATGAAATAGCTCGTGTCGTTGGGTAAGATGACCGTCCCGCCGGAGAAGACCGCGCGCGCGACCTCTTCGGCAACGTCCTCAATCCGCGCGGCCGATGCATCGATGACGCGCCCCACGCATTCCAGAGCCATTCCCTCATCATTCCTCGTCGACCCGAGTCTTCGCTGTGCCACGGGTCCGCGGGCGCCTAAACGCGCACTCGCGCGCCCGTGCCGATGGCAACGCACGAAAGCGGATCATCTGCGACGATCGCCGGCACTCCCGTCACGTCGGAGAGCAGTTTGTCTAAGCCGCGTAGGAGCGCTCCGCCCCCCGTTAAGATGATGCCGCGATCGATGATGTCGGAGGCAAGCTCCGGAGGCGTTTTTTCCAGCACCGATTTGACCGCTTCGACGATGGCGGCGATGGGCTCGGAGAGCGCCTCGCGTACCTCTTCGCTCGTGATCTTCACGGTCTTCGGCAGGCCGTTGATGAGATCGCGGCCGCGAATCTCCATCGCCAACTCCTGCTCGAGCTTGTAGGCGGAGCCGATCTTGATTTTGATCTCCTCGGCGGTGCGCTCCCCGATCATTAGGTTGTAAACGCGGCGGATAAACCGAACGATGCCTTCGTCCATCTTATTGCCGGCCACGCGAAGCGACTGCGATACGACGATGCCGCCGAGCGAAATCACGGCGACGTCGGTCGTTCCACCGCCGATATCGAGGACCATGCTGCCGGAAGGCCCGTCGATTGGAAGACCGGCTCCGACCGCTGCAGCCATCGGCTCTTCGATGATCTCAACATCGCGCGCGCCGGCCAGCTTCGCGGCATCCTTGACCGCGCGTTCCTCTACGCTCGTAATCTCCGCAGGTACGCAGATCGTCACGTGGGGTTTGGGTTTGGCGATCGACGACCACCACGAACGGCCCTTCATGACTTTCTTGATGAAGTACGAAAGCATCGCTTCGGTCACTTCGAAATCTGCGATGACGCCGTCGCGCAACGGCCGAATCGCCATAATATGCGCGGGCGTTCTGCCGAGCATTTGCCGCGCCTCCTCGCCGACGGCCAATACCCTGCCCGTGTTCATGTCTTTGGCGACGACGGAGGGCTCGCGCAAGACGATGCCCTTTCCTTTGACGTAAACCAAAACGTTAGCCGTACCGAGGTCGATGCCTATTTCCAAGAACTGACTCCTACTCTAAGAAAGCGCTAGCTCGCCGAAACTCGCGGGTATTCGCTCGTTTCAAAGAATCCCGCCGGCTCGACGAGCGGCGTCACGCCGCTGCTGCGCTGCACCTGACCGCCCAGCTCCGAAAGCATCTCTTCCAAACGGTCGTAGCCGCGATCGATGTATTCCAGCCCGATGATTTCGGTTTCGCCCGCGGCTGCGAGGGCGGCGACTACGAGACCCGCGCCGGCGCGAATGTCCGGTGCTTCCACCGGTGCCCCGGAAAGCTGCTTGGGACCTTTGATGACGGCAGCATTACTTTCCATCGTCACTTTGACCTCGGCTCCCATGCGAGCTAGCTCGTTGACGTACGAAAAGCGAGCGTTGAAGATTGACTCCTCGACGACGCTGGTGCCCGGACAGGTGCAGAGAAAGCCAACCATTTGCGGTTGGAGATCGGTTGGAAAACCCGGATATGGAGCGGTAAGAATGTCCGTTCCGCCGGTAATGCCATCGGCCTTCACCCTGATCCAGTCGTCGCCTATGACGGTGACGACCCCGCATTCCACCAGCTTATCGGTTAAGGCTTGCAAATGATCCGGCCGGCAGCCGGTCACCGTCACGTCGCCGCGAGTTACCGAGCCGGCCAGCAAAAGCGTGCCGGTCACGACGCGGTCCGCGATGATCTCGTACTCGACGCCGTGCAGCTCGCGGACGCCCTCAATGGCGATCGTGTCGGTTCCCTGCCCTGCAATCCGCGCTCCCATCGCGACCAGAAAGTCCGCGAGGTCAACGACTTCGGGTTCCATCGCGACGTTTTTCAACGTCGTCGTTCCATCGGCCAATACCGCGGCGAGCATTGCGTTCTTGGTCGCACCTACGCTTGGCATGCGGAACTCGATCGCGGCCCCGGATAACTTTGGACCCCGCGATGCGGCGATGAGATAACCGTGTGCGTTATGCACGTCGCATCCCAGAGCCACGAAGGCTTGCTCGTGCATGTCCGTCGCGCGCGTACCCAACACGCAACCGCCGGGAAGCGGAACCTCGGCTCGCCCAAAGCGTCCCAGGAGCGCGCCGACAATGTCGAACGAAGCGGCGAGCTTGCGCACGAGCGCGTACGGCGCGCGATAGGACGCGACGTTGCTCGCGTCGATCGTCACCGTGTTCTTGTCTTCGTAGCGAATGCGGGCGCCCAAAGCTTCCAGCAACGACCACATCACCGAGACGTCGGTGATGTGCGGCACGCGGTGGAGCGTTACCGTGCCTCGTGCCAGCAGAGCCGCGGCCATAATCGGCAGCGCGGCATTCTTCGCGCCATGCGTTGCAACGGAACCTTCCAGGCGCGCGCCGCCCCGTACTCTGAGCGTCGTTTCGAGGCGATCGAGCATATAGGAATCTACCGTTCGCGTAGCCTGCTAACTCGCCTACCGATGGCCGGTCAATCGCAGTTGCGCGCTGGCAAAATCAATCGCGGCCTGCTCGCGCGCATAAGCATCGCTGCCGCCGGCGGCACCCTTTTGTCGCTCCGTCGCCGCGGCCAGCCGCTCGCGCGCCTCCGCGACGACGACGTCGTCGAACGCCAGCGCCTCGTCGACCAGTACGGTTACGCGATCGGGCAGCGCCTGCATAAACCCCTCGCTCGTGGCGAGCTCGAGACGNNAAGGATGTTTGCGCGCAAGATCCCCGGCTTTAACGCTGCGAGGAATGGCGCGTGCTTGGGAAGGATGCCTTCCTCACCTTCGGTCGTCACCGCGATAACCAGCGTCGCATCGCCGTCGAAGACGACTCGAGCCGGCGTCACCAGCTTGAACGCGGTGCCGTTAGCCACGAGCCATGCGCTCCGCGTTCTCTCTGACTTCGTCGATCGTGCCGGCATAGAAGAACGCACCCTCCGGCAGATCGTCGACCTTGCCTTCGAGGATTTCCTTGAACGACGCGATCGTCTCAGAGAGCTTAACGTATTTCCCGGAACGCCCGGTAAACTGCTCGGCAACGAAAAACGGCTGAGAGAAGAAACGCTGAATGCGTCGCGCCCGCGCTACCGTGATCTTGTCGTCTTCCGAAAGCTCTTCGACGCCGAGAATCGCAATGATGTCCTGCAAGTCTTTGTAGCGCTGAAGAACCTCCTGCACGCCGCGAGCGACTTCGTAGTGCTCGTTGCCGATGATCTGCGGATCCAGGATGCGCGACGTCGACGCCAGCGGATCCACTGCCGGATAGATGCCCAGTTCCGAGATGGGGCGCGAAAGCGCGGTCGTTGCATCGAGGTGCGCGAAGGTCGTGGCGACCGCGGGATCGGTGTAATCGTCGGCCGGCACGTAGACCGCCTGAACCGATGTAATCGAGCCTTTGCGCGTAGACGTGATGCGCTCTTCGAGTATTCCCATGTCGGTGCCGAGGGTGGGCTGATATCCGACCGCGGATGGCATGCGCCCCATGAGCGCCGAGACTTCCGAACCCGCCTGCATATAACGAAAGATATTGTCGATAAAGAGCAACACGTCGGCCCCGAGCTCGTCGCGAAAGTACTCCGCCATCGTTACGCCGGTCTGCGCCACGCGAAAGCGCACGCCGGGCGGCTCGTCCATCTGCCCGAAGACCAGCGTAGTTTGCTCGAGGACTCCCGACTCTTTCATCTCGAGCCACAGGTCGTTTCCCTCGCGCGTTCGCTCGCCGACGCCGGTGAACACCGAAAAGCCCTTATGGACGTACGCGATATTCCGAATTAGCTCTTGAATCAGCACCGTCTTACCGACTCCCGCGCCGCCGAAGAGGCCAACTTTTCCGCCGCGCGTGTAGGGCGCCATCAAGTCCACCACTTTGATGCCGGTCTCGAAGATGCGGGCCGTCGGCTCCTGGTATTTGAGCTCGGGCGGCGGCCGGTGGATCGGCCAATACGCCGCGGCTTTCACCGGAGCATCGCTGTCGATCGTTTTGCCGAGCACGTTGAAAAGGCGCCCGAGCGTGCCTTCACCCACGGGGACGAGAATCGGTCCACCGGTACCACGCACCGGCGCTCCCCGCACGAGACCGTCGGTCGAACCCAGCGCCAGACATCGCACCTGGTTGTCGCCGAGCTCGTCCTGCACTTCGAGCGTCAGCTCGCGCGCCGCCGCCGCTCCGTTGCCCGCGTTGCGCGAGTCGTCGCTTATCTCGACCACCAGGGCGTCGCGAATGTTGGGCAGCGTCTCCGCCGTAAACTCAACGTCGACGACGTTGCCGAGCACTTGCGAGATTTTTCCGGTGTCAGCCATTCTTGTTACACGTTCCTTGCTAAAATAGTACGTCTTCTAGAAAAACTAAGTTGAGGCGAGCGCGTAGAGCGAGGCGTGCATGCCTTGGTCAAGTGCGTGATGCTGAGGAGGCTCTGCACGACGAGCGGAGCCCGGATGGCGGAGCGAGGAGGCAGGCAGCAGGAGCGCATCCAGGATGGCGGAGCGACGAGCGGCTCCGAGGCATCATGCACTTGACCAAGGCTTGCACGCCTCACTCTACGCCCAGCGCTTCCGCGCCGCCGACGATCTCTAGCAGTTCCTTTGTAATTGCGGCTTGGCGGGCGTTGTTCATGGCGATCGTCAGTTCGTCGATCAGTTTCGACGCGTTGTCGGTGGCGTTGGTCATCGCTACGAGCTGCGCGGCGAAAAATGCGGCATCGGTTTCGAGCATTGCCGAGTAGAGCGTGAACTCGAGATACTTGGGCAGCAGGCGGGAGAGTACGAACTCCGGGCTTGGGGAAAACTCGACTGCGCCGCGCGTGGCGCGGCGCTGCTCCTCGCCGTCGGTGCCGGCGAAAGCCTTCAGATCTTCGGCGAGGACCGGCACGAGCTTACGCGTTTCGGGGCGCTGCGACATCATCGATACGAGCTTTTGCGAGACCAGTACGATCTCTGAGATGGTACCGTGCACGAAGTCGTCAGCCGTCCGACTCGCGACCTCGCGCGCGGTAGCGATCTTCGAAGCGCCGAGCGGCCAGGTTGGATGCTCCGGGCTGCCCGTGCGGCGCACGGCATTGCGCGCCTTGATACCGACGGTATAATACCGGACGCCGCTGCAGCCGCGGGCGAAGGTCTCGGCTGCGTGAATGACGTTGGAGTTGAAGGCGCCGGCGAGCCCCTTATCGGCGCTCATGAGAACGATGCCGGCGGGCGCGCTCTCGTTCCCCGGCTTCATGAACGGGTGATCCACGGAAGAAACGGCCGCCATCAAGTCCGCAAGCATCTCCGCAAGCGCGTCTGCGTAAGGACGAGCGCGCTTGCGGGCTTCTTCGGCGCGCCGAATCTTTGCCGCGGCGACCTGCTTCATCGCTTTGGTGATCTGTTGAGTATTCTTGAGCGACCGGATGCGGTCGCGCAGATCTCGTACCGACGGCATTTCCTAGAAGCTCTTGTTGAACTCTGCCAGCGCCGCGTCGAGTTGCTTGCGAGTGTCGTCCGACAGCGCACCGCTCTCTGCGATCGATGTAAGAATCTGCGGATGGTCCGCGCGCAAGAAATCGATCAGACCCGAGGCCCAGCCGGCGAGCCGAACGGTCGGAACGTCGACGGCGAATCCGTTGGTCGCGGCATAGATGATCGCGACCTGCTCTTCAGTCGGCTGCGGTTGATACTGCGGCTGTTTGAGCAGTTCGGTGAGCTTCTCGCCGCGCGCGAGCTGATTTTGCGTCGCCTTGTCGAGATCGCTCGAGAGCTTGGCAAACGCGGCGAGGTCGCGATATTGCGCCAGCTCGAGTTTCAGCTGGCCGGCCACGGATTTCATCGCCTTCGTCTGCGCCGCCCCGCCGACGCGCGAGACGGAGAGACCGATATCGACCGCCGGCCGAATTCCTTGGAAGAACAGCTGCGGGGTCAAGTAGATTTGGCCGTCGGTGATGGAGATGACGTTGGTTGGAATGTATGCGGAAAAGTCGCCGGCCTGCGTCTCGATCACCGGAAGCGCCGTCATCGAGCCGCCGCCCATCTCGTCGGAGAGCTTCGCGGCGCGCTCCAGCAGCCGCGAATGCAAATAAAACACGTCTCCCGGGTACGCCTCACGACCCGGCGGCCGGCGTAGCAACAGCGACATTTCACGGTACGATTGGGCGTGCTTGGTGAGGTCGTCGTAGACGATCAGAACGTCTTTGCCGGCATACATGAACTCCTCGGCCATCGCGCAACCGGCAAACGGCGCCATCCAGCGAAGCGCCGCCGCTTCGGACGGGCTGACCGCGACGATCGTCGTGTAGGCCATCGCACCCTTTTGCTCGAGAATCTGCGCGAGCGCGGCGACCGTCGAACTCTTCTGTCCAATCGCGACGTAAACGCAGCGTACGTCGCGCCCTTTCTGATTGATGATCGCATCGATGGCCATGGCGGTCTTTCCGGTCGAACGATCGCCGATAATGAGTTCGCGCTGTCCCTTTCCAATTGGAATGAGGGCATCGATTACGCGGATTCCGGTCTGCAACGGCTGCTTGACGGGCTGCCGCTGAACGACGGTGGGCGCGACGTTTTCGATCGTACGGAAACGCGTCGTTGCAATCTCGCCCTTGCCGTCGATAGGCTGGCCCAATGGATTGACGATCCGGCCGAGCATCGCATCGCCGACCGGCACGGAGGCGATGCGGCCCGTCCGCCGCACGCTATCGCCCTCTTTGATCTCGGAATCGGAGCCCATGATCACGACGCCGACATTGTCCTCTTCGAGGTTCAGCGCGACGCCCTGCAGCCCGTTGGCAAACTCGACCAGCTCCGAGGATCGTACGCCGCGCAATCCGTAAACGCGAGCGAGGTTCGCGCCGACGGAGATGACCGTCCCAACCTCATCCTCTTGAATCTCGGTCTTGAACTGCTCGATCTGCGCTTTGAGAATACTGGCGATTTCGTCGGCGTTTATCATTCATCAACTTTCTTAGTCATTAACGTTCTTAGGCCGTTGTGTGGAGTTGGCGGGCGAGTGCATCGAGGCGTCCGGCGACGGTCGCGTCGATTCGGCGATCCCCTATCAGGAGGCGCAGGCCGCCGATGAGATCGGCGTCGACCCGTTGCGTGACTTCGAACTTTTTACCGTAGAGGCGCTCGAGTCTCTCAATTAAATGCCGGTATTCGGCAGCGTCGAGCGCTCGTGCGGATTCTAAAGCCATCGTCTCTGCGCCGCGAGCGGCTCGCTCCAACGCAAGATACTCCTCGACGATCGCACCGAGCAAAGCCTCACGACGCTTGCGGACCAAGAGCAAGAGCGTGTGGAGTGCGACCGGGTCGATGCGGTTTTCAAATGCTTGCGTCAGGACGCGCTCTTTCTCGGGGCGCTCGATTATCGGCGCGACGAAAAAATCGTGGACTAATCCGTGCCGGCCTATCGCCTCTGCGACCGCCGCTAAATCGGCGCCGACGCGCTTGACGGCGCTGCGTTGGGAGGCAACGCTAATCGCCGCGATTGCGTAGCGGCGCGCGAGCGTGCGGTTAACCACGGGCGGTCTCCTCCAGCGAGCCGACGAAGCGCTCGACCAGGCGCGAATCGAGTGCGGAATCGACTCGGCGCACGGCGTCGTGACGCGCTATCTGCAGCGCCCGGTCCAAGAGCTCGTCGCGAAGCCGCAGGCTGGCGGCCGCGCGCGCACGCTCCAACTCCCCGCCGGCATCGCGCAAGGCGCGTTCGCCGCCCTCAGTTGCGTCTTTAAGGATCGTCTCGCGCTCGCGTTGGGCGTGAAGCTCCGCTCGCTGCTCGATCAGTTCGGCATCCCGTCGCGCACTGTCGATCTCCTCGCGCAAAGAGCCAAGGGCACCTCTAGCCTCATCGCGGTGGCGCTCCGATTCCGCAATCTGCGCGTTGCTGCGCGCCTGCGCGGCGAGAACGACAGAGACTATCCACTTGTTCCAGATAAAAACGAGCGCGCCGACAAACAGAATCGACGAAGCGACCTGACTCCAGATCGAGATCTCGAGATAAAGCCGTTCTTCGCTCATCCCGACCCCTCCGGAAGAACTCGATCGAGCATGAAGTCCGCCACTCGACGCGCCGCCTCCGATTCGCCCGCTCGAGCCTCGTCGAGCTCGCGTTGCGCGGTTTGCTGCGCGTCCGCGACGACGCTTTGGACCCGTTGCGAGTAGCGGGTTGCCAACTCCGCCGCTTCGTTGGATGCTTGAGCCCGCGCCGCCGCAACGCTATGCTCCGCTTTGAGCCGTGCCGAGGCCCGAACTGCCTCGGCCTGCTCTCGCAGGCTCTTTGCCTCCGCTTGGTGCTGGTCGTAATCCGAGACGAGACTATTGATATACTCACGCCGCCGTCGAATCGCCGCCGAGACGGGTCGCAAGAAGATGACGTTCAAGATCGCGAAAAAAATTGCGAAATTGATCAACTGCACGACCACGTCCTGCCAATCGACGGACAAGAACGACATCTAGCTTACTTCACCAATGCGCTGACGATCGCCGGAACCTTCGCGACCACGAGCAGAATATAAAACGAAAGTGCGATAGCGATGAACGGCACGGCCTCCAGGACGCCGACGCCCAAAAACATGAACAGAAAGATGTTCGGCCGTGCTTCGGGCTGGCGAGAGATCGATTCGACGGCTTTTGCGGCTACGGTTCCATCACCCACGGCCGACCCGAATGCCACGCCCGAAATGATGATGCCGAAACAGATCAGCGCCGCGGCTGCGATTAATGCTTCTGGATTCAAGGACGTTCCTTTCTAATGTTCGTCGGCAAGCGCCAGCGAGAGATAGACGATTGCCAGCAGCGTAAAAACGAAAGCTTGGATCGTTCCAACGAAAAAGTTGAAAAACTGGATCAGAAAAGGGACGACCGCCACCCCGAACGAGAGGTTGAACGCACCGATTTTGATCCGCGCGAGGATGATCGACGTGACGATGATGAAGAGTAGCTCGCCGACGAAGATGTTGAAGAAAAGCCGGGCGGCCAGCGTCACCGGACGAAGAATCTCGTCGAGGACGTTGATGGGGAAGAGGAGAGGGAACGGCTTGAAGACGTGCCCGAGGTACGCGGCGCCCTTCTTGTGGAATGCGGCGACCTGGATCATGCAAAAGACGAGGAGCGCCAGCGGAACGACGGTGTTAAGATCGGCGGTCGGCGAGCCCCCAAACGGCAGACCGAACTCCTTGAGGGGTACGATGCCAAACTGATTGAGCAAGAAAATAAAGAGAAAGAGCGCGACGAAAAACGGAACGAACGGTTCTCCGCCCTCTCCGAGGACGCTCGTGACCAGGTCGGCCATGTAGTTGAAAACGGCTTCCAGAACGGCTTGGCGCTTCGTGACGTAGGGCGACCGATAGCTGGCGCCGATCCACCCGAAGAAAAGCAAAGCCACGATCATGACGATCCAGGTCGTCACGATGGTGTCGGCATGCACCGGTCCGAGTACCGGAAGCTGCCAAAGGCGGTGTTCGCCGATCTGTTCGTGCACCGATATTTGATCCGTTAAGGCTTCCGTCGAAAGACTCGCAACGCGCCCCAGGCGTACGCGGCGAGCGGAATAAAGAAACCGGCAAGAAATGGCCCGAGCGACCACCACGGTCCGCGGGCCGCTAACGCCGCGGCTACTATACTAAAGGCCGCCAGCCGCGGTAAACTACTTAACCCAAAGAAGACGGCGCTGCGCGTTTCCACCAGTCGCTCGCTCCCCCGCATTATGGCAAGCATGTTGGCAATCCCGCACGTGGCTCCGATCAAGAGCGCGAGACCGGCATACCAGCTCAACGGGACGAGCAACAGCGCGACGACCGCAGCAAGCCCGAACGATCCAGCGGCCACGCGCCATTTGAGACGGTAGTAAGCCGCAAGACCCATATCCTTCCCGCCGGTCGCCGGCGTCATTCCATGGACTTCGCCAACAACCGAAACGCGGCGTAGGCTCCGACGATCAACCCGAGCGTCAAGCCAGTGGGAACAAGCAAAGGTGCGCTGAGTCGCTCACCCGCCACGACTCCCAGCAGGAGCCCGAGTATCGCCGCACCTGCAAAACTCCCGCCGGCGAAGAGCACCGGCAGAACGACCCTCACGAGCCTTGCGCGAGGGTCGCTTGCGCTTCGAAGGGCTCGGGGTACTGCTCGCCTCGCAGACGCGCCGCCAGCCACCGCACGATTCGCGAAGCCGCCCGGCCGTCTCCATAGGGATTACGCGCGTGCGCCATCGCCGCGTAGGCGCCGCGGTCCTCGAGCAACAGGCGCGCCGCAGCGACGATACGATCGCGGTCGTGACCCACGAGGGCTAGGGTCCCCGCGGCCAGACCCTCTGGGCGTTCGGTCTCCTCACGCATCACGAGCACCGGTTTGCCGATGCACGGCGCTTCTTCTTGCAGACCACCCGAATCGGTAAGAACGAAGGCCGATCCTCTCACGGCGGCGACCATCTCGCCGTAATCGATCGGATCGACCAGCACGACACCCGGCATTCCTCCGAGGATCTCGCGCGCGATGGGCGCGACGCGGGGCGACGGATGCACCGGCCAGTAGAGTTGGGGCTTCGACGGCAGCTCGGCAATCGCTCGCAGAGCCTCGCAGATCTCCCGCATATGGTCGTGGTTCTCGCGGCGGTGCGCGGTCACGACAATCGCCGGCGCCGCTGAATCGAGCTCGGACCACCGAGGAGGGGGGGAAAGATCGTCGCGCGCCGCCGTCTCGAGAAACGCGTCGATGACCGTATTTCCGGTCACGACGACCTCGTCGGCCGCGACGTTCTCTGCGAGCAGGTGTTCCCGAGCTAAGAGGGTCGGGGCGAAATGGTACGTCGCAAGCGTCGCCGTCAGTCGACGATTCATCTCTTCGGGATACGGCAGCCAGCGATTGCTCGTGCGCAATCCGGCCTCGACGTGGCCCACCGGAATCTGCCGATAGAAAGCCGCGAGCGCCGCGGCCGTGCTCGTCGTCGTATCGCCGTGAACCAAGACGACGTCGGGACGCGCCTCGCGCAGCACCGGTTCCATACCGACCAGCACGCGCGTCGTGATCTCCGTGAGGCTTTGATCCTCGGTCATAACGTTGAGATCGTAGTCGGGTGTAATCGCGAAGAAGTCGAGAAGATCGTCGAGCATTTGGCGGTGTTGGGCGGTAACGCAAACGCGCGCAACGATATCCGGATGGGATTGCAAAGCACGAACGACGGGGGCCATCTTGATCGTATCCGGGCGCGTCCCGAACACGCTCATCACACGTAACGCGTTCGTCATCGGCTACGTTGCGTGCCGAAAGACGTGCGTGAACTCGCCGGAGAAGAAGAGTGCTACCGCGCCCAAAACCAGGCAAACGGCATAGAGAACGAGTACCGCCTGGCGAACGTTGAGGCCGAAGCGGAAAATCAGCTGATGGTGAAAATGGCCGCGATCCGCTTCGGTGATGCGTTTGCCGCTGCTGGCGCGGCGCACGATGACCGCGGCCGTATCGAGCACGGGCAGCGCTAGCACGAGCAACGGCACCACGACGCTGATGGCAATCGCGGTTTTGCTCGCGCCGATGATCGAAACGGTGCCGAACACGTAACCGATGAAGAGCGACCCCGAATCGCCGAGGATGATTCGCGCGGGATTGAAGTTATAGGGCAGAAAGCCGAGCGCCGCGCCGGCCAAGGCGATCACGACCAGAGCGACGACGGGATTTGCGTGCAAGACCGCGATGACGAAGAGAAAGACGCTCGAGATCGCAGCGACGCCCGCAAGCAGGCCGTCGAGGCCGTCGAGAAAGTTGATCGCGTTCATCATGCCGACGTACCAGAGCAGCGTAACCGGAACTCCCACCCACAACGGAAAATCGATCCAGTTGGTTCCGGGATTATGGTCGAACGGATTGGTGATACCCGGAATGATGAAGCCGTACAGCATCGAGATCAGCGCCACGACGGTCTGAGCGACGAGCTTGTTCCGAGGACGCATCTGCATCACATCGTCCCAGACGCCGACGCCGACGATCAACAGACTCCCAAAGAGCAGCCCCACGAGTTGGTGAACCGCATCGAACTGATCGGCCGCCGGCAGCAACCGCACCGGCGACGTCATCGACACACCCAGAACGGCGAAGAGCGCAAACGTAAAGCCGAAGAAGACTGCAATTCCGCCCACGCGCGGCTTTGGAGTGTCGTGCATTCGCCGCTCGCCGGCGTCGCGGTCGACGATTCCCAGACGGTTGGCAAGCCGCAAGACTAGCGGCGTTGCCAGCGAGCTAACCACGGCCGCGATGGCAAAGGCCGTGGCGTAAATGCTGCCCGCCGTGAGCAAGTGGCGGCTCAACTGCGGACTCCTTCGAGCGCGGAAAACGCGACCAGCGCTACTCCCGCTTCAGCCAACAACTGGCTCGCGACCGGATCGGGATACGGCTCGTCGTAGACGATTCTCGTCACGCCGGCGCTAATGAGCAGCTTCGAGCAGTTCACGCACGGCTGGTGCGTGCAGTAGGCCGTGGCATCTTGCAGGCTGACGCCGTGCAGCGCGCCCTGCACCACCGCGTTGGCCTCGGCGTGCGTCGCCCGAAGGCAATGCTCGCCGATTAGCGTGCAGCCGACCTCCGTGCAGTGAGCGACGCCGCGCGGCGCCCCGTTGTAGCCCGTCGTCAAGATGCGGTGGGCGCGCATTAAAACGCACCCGACCGAGGCTCGCGGACAGGTCGCGCGCGTGCTGACCGTATGCGCGATTTGCATGAAATACTCGTCCCAACCGGGGCGCACGGCGTTAGGACCGATTAAGGAACGTCGTAGCGCGAGGTCAATTCGCGAACCCGTCCCCCAAGCCGCGCAATCTCGCGACGCTCTTCGATGTCGCCTAGCGCATCGCAAATGATGCGGGCCACTTCACGACAATCTTGCGCGCCAAAACCCCGCGTCGTGATCGCCGGCGTGCCGATTCGAATGCCGCTGGCAACCATGGGCTTTTGCGTATCGAAGGGAATCGCGTTCTTGTTGACCGTGATGTTGACTTCGTCGAGGTAGGCCTCGACCGCCTTTCCGGTCAGACCCTTGACGGAGACGTCGACGAGCATCAGATGCGTGTCGGTTCCTCCCCCGACCAAACGAAGTCCGGCACGCCTAAACTCCTCGGCCATAACGCGCGCATTTTCCACGACCCGTTCTTGATAGGTCTTGAAATCGGGCCGCAGCGCCTCACCGAACGCCACCGCTTTCGCGGCAATCGTATTCATCAGCGGGCCGCCCTGAATCCCCGGAAAGACGCTCTTATCCAAGGGGAGCGCCCAGTTCTGCGTGCATAGCACGAAGCCGCCGCGCGGACCGCGTAGAGTTTTGTGTGTCGTGGACGACACGAAATCGGCCAACGGAATGGGCGAGGGATGGAGTCCAACCGCGACGAGTCCCGCGATGTGCGCAAAGTCGACGAGGAGCGCCGCGCCGATCTCCGACGCGATCTCGCGAAACGGCTCGTACTCCATCACGCGGGGATACGCGCTCGCGCCGGCAACGATCAGTTTCGGCTTATGTTCGCGAGCGAGCGCTCGAACTTCGTCGAAATCGATTAGCTCGGTGTCTTTACGGACCCCGTAGGCGATCGCATTGTAGAGCTTTCCCGAGAAACTGACCTTGGTTCCATGGGTCAAATGGCCGCCGTGCGCGAGCGACATTCCGAGAACCGTGTCGCCGGGTTGCAAGAGGGCCATGAAGACTGCCATGTTCGCTTGAGCGCCGGAGTGCGGCTGGACGTTGGCGTGATCTGCGCCAAAGATCTGTTTCAGCCGCTCCAGCGCGAGCGTTTCGGCGACGTCGACCCACTGACAACCGCCGTAATATCGCTTCCCCGGATAACCTTCGGCGTATTTATTGGTCATCACGCAGGCGTTTGCTTCGCGTACCGCCCGGCTAGTATAGTTCTCCGAAGCGATAAGCTCGAGGTTCTCTCTTTGCCGCCGCTCCTCGCCTGCGATGGCGGCAAAGACTTCGGGGTCGCCCCCTTCGATGCGATTCGGCGTTAGAATTTCCACTGCTAAAGGTCTTTGGGGGTTTGCGCCCCGGTGACCTCCGGTATCCAGCGATGAGGGTGAGCAACGGCGAGCGGTCGAAAATCTGAGGCCGATGAAGCTTGCCTGCGCGAGCGGTGCCCTCCACCGCGAAATCGAGAGCGGCGAGCTCACGCAACTCGAGTTTTTGGACCTGTGCGCGCGCGAGTTGGGTTGCGACGGCGTCGTCTTAGACGTGCGGCATTTCCCGCGAGCGGACGACGACTACCTCGCGCAGATCAAGAAGATGGCGACCGACTGGGGTCTCTCGATTGCAGCGCTGAGCGACTCAAGCTTCTTTTGCTCGGAACCGGAGCACGTGACGAAGGTTCTTAGCGATGCGGCCTTGCTCGGCGTGCCGCTGATCGCGGCCCCGCTCGCACTCCAGACCGAATGCTCCTGGAGCGAGCAGTTGGAGCGGCTCGCCTTTGCCACGTCGCTGGCAAAGCGGCTCAACGTCACGCTCGCGTTGCGCAACGCCCCGAATACGTTTGCCGCCGGGACTCAAGATTGCAAGCGCGTCGTCAAAGAGACCGACTCCGCCTGGTTGCGGTACGGACCCGACCCGCAGGAGCTCGACGCCGCCAGCGACGCGCAAGCTCTCGCGCCTAACACGGTCTTATTGTGGAGCGGCCTGCAGAAACAAACAGAGCAAACGGTCGCCACCGCGACGCACGCTTTCGCACATTTTCGCGGATACGTTGCCATCGACGAGGCGTCGGGCTCGGCAACGACAGACCGGCTTGCGGCCGCGATCGCCACGTGGCGCGACACCCTTTGCGCCCAATACGAAGAACTCAACCACAAATAGCGTCTTGCGTACGCGGTACGAACCTGCATTCTCGCAGGTGGGTGCGGCCCGGGCGCCGGTTTGGGGCAGGCATCTCGAGCCCGCCGCTCCGTCGTATCCGGAGCTGATGCTCCCTAGGTAGTATAAGTCGGTTCGGTACCTACGTTCGCTGCGCGCTAAGCGCAGTCGAGCCCCTCTACCGTACCACCGCGAGTCAAGTGGCTCGGACTCCGAAGGCCAAGCCGGTAGAAACCGGTGCGCCCACGAAGTGCGAGGCCGATGTCTTCGCTCTCGATCTCGGTCTGCGCGATGGAGCTGCCGCTCGTACACGTCTTCAAGATCGCGCGCGGTGAAGAAGCAATCGCGCGTACCGCAGTCGTCCGCGTTCGAGCGGGCGATCTCGAGGGTATCGGCGAGGCTACGCCGATCGAACGCTATGGGGAGTCCGTGGAGAGCGTCATTGGGTATTTCCGAACGCATCCGCTCGCTTGCGACGATCCCTTTCGCCTCGAATCGCTGCTGCGCGCGGAGATCCCCGCAGCGGCGCGCGCGGGGCTCGACCTCGCGCTCCACGATCTCATTGGCAAAGAGCTCGGCAAACCGCTCTACGCGCTGCTTGGTCTCGATCCGTCGCGCACGCCGTTCACTTCGTTCACCATCGGCATCGCCGACCCGCAAATGATGCTGCGCAAGGTCGACGAGGCCGCGCACTATCCGATTCTCAAAGTCAAGCTCGGAGCCGGCACGCTCTCCGAACAGGTCGAGATCGTCGCGGCGATCCGGGGACGTTACGGCGGCGCGCTTCGTCTCGACGCCAACGAAGGTTGGAACGTGGACGAGGCGATTACGATTTTGCGCGAACTGCAACGCTACGAGATCGAGTTCTGCGAACAGCCCGTCGCCGCCGGCAACCCGCAGTGGCTGCGAGCGATTCGCGATCGCGTCTCCATACCGATCGTCGCCGATGAAGATTGCCTCGTTGCAAACGATCTTCCGCCCTTATACGGTTGCATCGACGGCGTCAACGTCAAGCTTGCCAAGGCCGGAGGTATTCGTGGCGCGCTGGCGATGATCCACACGGCGCGCGCGATGGGATTGAAGGTCATGATCGGCTGCATGGTCGAGAGCGCAATTGCCGCGACGGCCGCAGCGCACGTCTCGCCGCTGGCGGATTGGGCGGATCTCGACGGGCCGCTCTTGATATCACACGACCCGTTTACCGGAGTGCGCTACGAGGCGGGCAAAGTACTGATTTCCAACGCGCCCGGGCTGGGCGTCCGCGAAGGCGCGTTGCGGTGAGGCGACGCTACGCAATTCTCGCTCCGGATCGCTTCGAGCACGATGCCAAGACCGCGCACGGCGTGATTCGCTACGGAAGTGACGAGGTGGTGGCGGTAATCGACCCGACGCACGCCGGGCGGCGCGTGCGCGACGTGCTTGCGTACCTCGACAGCGACGTTCCCATCGTCGGCAGCGTCGCGGAGGCACTAGAACACGCTCCGACGTCACTGCTCATCGGAACGGCGCCCAAGGGCGGCGGCCTTCCAGCCGATTGGCGAGCTGCCGTCGCGCAAGCAATCGCCGCCAAACTCGAGATCGTCAGCGGCCTGCACGAGATACTCGGAATCGATCGCCAGTTCCAAAGGGCCGCGCGCGCCGCGGGCACGGCGATCTGGGATGTCCGCGAGCCCCCTGAGGTACCACTTTTTTCCGGCGACGCCTACGAGGTGCAAGCCCCGGTTCTTCTCACGGTCGGCAACGATTGCGCGGTCGGTAAGATGACGGTCGCACTCGAGCTCGTTGCGGCCGCATGCGCATCGGGAAGGAAGGCTCGATTTGTGCCGACCGGTCAGACCGGTATCGTCATTGCAGGATGGGGAATTTCCGTCGATCGCGTCATCGTCGATTTCGCGGCGGGCGCCGCCGAACAACTCGTGCTCTACGCGGCGCACGAAGGCGCCGATCTCATCGTCGTCGAGGGGCAAGGCGCGATCAACCACCCCGCCTATGCACCGGTAACGCTCGCCTTGATGACCGGGTGCGCGCCGGACGCGTTGGTCCTAGTCTGCGATCCGAGCCGCGCTCGCATCGATTCCTATGCGACGCCGGTTCTCGGCTACAAAGACTTGATCGCCATTCACGAAGCGTTGCTCGAAACGGTCAAGCCCGCGCCGGTCATCGGCATCGCCCTGAACACGGGCGGCTTAAGCGAGATGCAAGCCCGCGCCGAAATCGCGCGGGCGCGCGACGAAACGCAGCTGCCGGCCGGCGACGTCGTCCGCTTTGGTGCCGATGATCTCTACTCGCAGATCTCTGCGCGCATCGTCAAACGGGCGCCGCTGAGCGCGCGACGCGAATCGTGAACCGCGCCCGCATCGCGGCGGCCGCGCTGGCGCTGCTCGTCGCAGTTTCGGGCTGCTCGAGAGCGGCTGCACCGTCGAAGGGCGGACGGAACTCCTGGACGATTCCCGGCGTCGTGCGCATCGGTGAAGACGAAGAGCCCGACAGCCTCAACCTGATGTACGCGCACAGCGCCGCCAGCGACGCGATCGTCGGCCTGCTCTTTTCGTTCATCCTGCGTTACGACGCGCAGGGAAACTACATTCCCGATCTGGCGACGCAAGTGCCGACGTTGCGAAACGGCGGGATCAGCCGCGACGGTAAGACGATCCTCGTGCATCTGCGTAAAGGCGTCGTATGGGCGGACGGCGCTCCGCTAACCGCGGCCGATTGGCTCTTCACCTATAACGCCGTGCGAAATCCGCTCAACGCCGTCAAGACGACCTACGGGTGGGACGACATTGCCTCCGCGAGCGCACCGGATCCGTACACGATCGTTATTGCGCTCAAACGGCCGAACGTGGCAGTCCTAGGAATTCTCGCGATCGGCGGCGCCGCGTATCCGCCGATGCCCGAGCATCTGCTTGCGAAGGCCGGCAATCTGCGCCAGGCGAGCTTCAACGAAAGCCCGCTCTCCAGCGGGCCGTTCGTGCTCGAGCGATGGAACCACGGAAGCTCGTTGACCTTCGTGCCGAACCGCCGCTATTTTCGCGGGGCGCCTCACCTCAAAGAAGTCGTGTGGAAGGTCGTTCCCGACGTCAACACTCTCTTTAACGAGCTCGTAACGCACGACGTTGACGTCTATCCGACCGTTAACGTGAACGATATCGCCCGTCTGCAAAGCATCTCCGGCATCACCGTGAAGCGCCGGACGATCGCGAACTGGAGGCACCTCGGACTCAACCTGAGCCGTCCGCAGCTGGCCGACCTGCGCGTACGCCGCGCAATTGCCGAGGCAATCGATTGGAGGCGCATCGAAGCGACGGTGTATCACGGGCTGGACTCACTCGCCGTCTCGGATATCTACCCCGAACTTTGGGCCGCGCCCACGTTGCCGCCGTACCGCTACGATCCAGCCGATGCGAAGCGTCTGCTCGCGGCGGCGGGATGGAAGCCGGACGCCGGCGGCACTCTCCACAAAGGCGCGCTCGCGATGCATTTAAGCATCTACGCGACGACCGGCCATCAAGAGAACACGGAATCGCAGCTGCTGATCCAATCGATGCTGAGCGCCGTCGGGATCGGCGTCGCGGTTCGTAACTATCCCGGAAGCTATCTCTTTGCAATGGACGGACCGCTGTATACGGGCAAGTACGATCTCGAGTGGTCCGTCGAAACGAACGGACCGGATCCGGATAACTCCGGGAGCTGGTCCGGCGCCTTCATTCCGCCGCACGGCGCGAACACGTCGTGGCTCGACGATCCCATCGTGAACGCGACGAGCTTGGCGGCGGCGAGCACGTTCGACCTCGCGACACGCAAGCGGCTCTACCAGCGCGAAGAGGAGCGCATCCGGGAACTGGTACCGGCCGTCTTTTTCAGTTGGGAGACCGATTACACGGCGATCAACGACGACCTGAAGAACTACATCCCGGCGGCGTTCATCGGCGACACCTGGAACGCGTGGCAGTGGCAAATTTAAACGCTGCCGCTTTCGCGCAGACGCTTGGGGCGCAGGGCGGCGCGACGCTTTTCTTCGAACCGACGCGGACCGGGGTATTGAGCTGGAACACCCTCGCGCCCAAAGGAAGAATCGCATTTCGTCTGCTGCGCGCGCATCAAACCGACGGCGATTGGCTCGATCATTCGGAGTGGCAAAGCGATGCCGCTACATCATTGAGCCCTTCGCACGCCGGCACGAACGTGGACGTTGACGTGATCTCCACTTTGCAGCCCTTCGACGGGATCGAAGTGCGGGCGCCCGGCGTCCACTTCGAGCTGCTCGCATTTTCCGCTCCCGTGCATTCGCGGCCGTCGCTCCCCTACGCGCGAGACGCGTTCATTCTCGACGTTCCGGCGCGCTCGCAATACCCTTGCGCGAAACCAACAAAGAAAGAACGCGGCTTGTGCAGCCCCGCGAGCCTTTCCATGATTCACGCCTACCACGGTATCGATCTCCCGCTCGAGCAAGCTGCGCTCGGCGTTTTCGATCGCGCCTACAACGGAACGGGAAACTGGGCCTTCAACGTTGCCTACAGNNCGTTTGATCGAGCGTAATCTCCCGCTGGCCATTTCATACTCGTGGGCTACCGGAGAGCTCCCCGGCGCGCCGTTGCCGCACTCCGACGGTCATCTCGCCGTGCTCTGCGGATTTACGCGTGGCGGCGATTGCGCGATCAACGATCCCGCCGCTCCAAACGTACGCGTCGTCTATCCGCGCGCGGCGATCGAGCGGATTTGGCAGCGCAACGACGGCATCGCCTACGTCGTGGCGCCGATCGGCGTCGAGTTCGCCGACGTGCTGGCCGGCGCGCTCTAACCCGTGCGAGACATCGCCGCAATTTCCGCCGCCGTCGTGCGCTGCCGGCGCTGCCCGGAGCTCCGGGCCTACGCCGCGCAAGTTGCGCGCGAAAAGAAGCGCGCGCATCGCGACTGCAACTATTGGGGGAAGCCGGTACCGGGCTTCGGCGACGCGCACGCCAGGTTGCTCTTGGTTGGGCTCGCTCCCGGAGCTCACGGCAGCAATCGTACCGGGCGCCCCTTTACGGGTGACGCGTCGGGCGACTTTCTCTATCCCGCGCTTTATCGCGCGGGTTTTGCCTCCGCTCCCGTAGCACGCGATCGCGATGACGGCCTCGTGCTTCCCGACTGCTTCATTACCGCCGCGGCGCGTTGCGCGCCGCCAGGGAACAAGCCGACTCCCGGAGAGCTAAAGAACTGCTTTCCTTACTTACTCGAAGAGTTCGACGCCCTCGATCGGCTCGTGGTGATGATCGGCCTCGGAGCGATCGGCTTCAACGCCGTTCTGCGCGTGCTCGACCGGCGCGGCTTTGCGTTCGAGCCGCCCAAGCCGGTCTTCTCGCACGGCGCGCAGTACGTCGCTCGCAACGACCGGCGAACGATTTCCGCGATCGCCTCTTTTCATCCGAGCCGGCAGAATACGAACACGGGTAAGCTGACCGTGACGATGTTCGACGCGATATTTACCCGCGCGAAGGAGATTCTGCGGCGCGCCTGAGGTGCAGATCGGCGATCA
Source organism: Vulcanimicrobiota bacterium (assembly GCA_003133185.1). Taxonomy (GTDB): domain Bacteria; phylum Vulcanimicrobiota; class Vulcanimicrobiia; order Vulcanimicrobiales; family Vulcanimicrobiaceae; genus Cybelea; species Cybelea tyrphae. Next base: position 22,097 of record PKWF01000101.1, read on the forward strand.
GCTGATCGGGTACCGGGCTCGGCGCATCCATCATCAAATCCCGAGCGCCTTGATTTTTTGGGAACGCGATAACCTCGCGAATGTTCTCCTCGCCGCATGCAATCATCACGATGCGATCGATGCCCAGCGCCATTCCGCCGTGGGGAGGGGCGCCGTATTCGAGCGCGCGCACGAAGAATCCGAAACGCTCCTCGATCTGATCCGCGCTCAAGCCCAACATTTCGAAGATTCTGCGCTGCTCCTCGGGCTTGTGGATTCGGATCGAGCCCGAACCGAGCTCCCATCCGTTGAGCACGAGATCATAATGCTGGGCGCGCATCTCCATCGGGGCTCGATCGATCAGTTCCCAATCGCCCGGCGCCGGCGCCGTGAACGCATGATGCGCGGGCGCCGGCTTTCCGCTCTCCTCGTCGATTTCCAGATACGGAAAGCCGGTCACCCAACCGAAAGCAAAGCTCTGCGGGTCGCGCAAATGACATCGCTCGCCGATCTCGTTGCGCATCTTCCCGGCGACCGCGTGCGCGAGCGCAGCCGTGTCGGCAAAGAGCAGGATCGCGTCCCCCCGTTCGGCTCCGACCGCCGCGGTCACGGCGGCAACGTCGGCGTCTGCGAGAAACTTTGCGGCTGAGGATTTCATTCCATCGGGCGCAAGCGAGATCCAGACCATCCCTTTGCCGCCGAACTGTTTGGCCATCTCGGTCAAGTTGTCGAAGTCGCGCCGGGAGAGCGCCGCGCCCCCAGGATACCGCAACGCCACGATCGAGCCGCCGCTCTCGATGGCCGACTTAAAGACGACGAACTCGGTGGCGGCAAAGACCGCATTTACGTTGGCGAGCTCGAGGCCGAAGCGCAGGTCCGGCTTGTCGAGCCCGTATTTTGCGATCGCTTCTTGATGCGTCAGCCGCGCGAACGGCGGCAGCTCGATGCCGAGCACCGTTTGCCAGACGTAACGCATGCACGATTCCATCGTCTCGAGAACTTCCTCCTGCGTGCAGAACGACATCTCGACGTCGAGCTGCGTGAACTCGGGCTGACGATCGGCGCGCTGGTCCTCGTCGCGCATGCATCGCGCAATTTGCATGTAGCGGCCGAAGCCCGCAATCATGGAAATCTGCTTGAGCATCTGCGGCGACTGCGGCAGCGCATAGAACGAACCGGGATAGAGCCGGCTGGGAACGAGGTAGTCGCGCGCGCCTTCGGGCGTCGACTTGATGAGCATCGGCGTCTCGATCTCGACAAACCCGCGCCCATCGCAGAAGTCCCGCATCGCCTTGATGATGCGGTGTCGCAAGCGGATGTTCTCCTGCATCCGCGGACGGCGCAGATCGAGGTAACGATACTCGAGGCGAAGGTTCTCGTCCACTGCCTCGTCGGCGTTGACTTGAAACGGGGGCACGAGCGAGCGATTGAGGATTTCCAGCTCATCGACCGCCGCCTCGACGTCGCCCGTTGCGAGCCGCGGATTCTCCGTTCCGTCCGGCCGGGTACGAACCGTACCGCGAACGCGCAGCACGTCCTCGTTGCGTAGATGTTCGGCCTCCGCAAAGCTCGGATGCGCCGGGTCGAAAACGATCTGCGTCACGCCTTCGTGGTCGCGGAGGTCGACGAATATCAAACCGCCGTGATCGCGACGGCGATTGATCCAGCCGCAAAGCTCGACCATCCTGCCGGCATCGGCGGCGCGCAGGGCGCCGCACGAAAACTTAGCTCTCGTCACGAGCTTCCTTTACACCGGCGACGTAGTGGTACTGCAGCAAAAGCTCGCGCGCGAACCGCGAGCGCTCCGCGCTGCGCGCGATGGCACCGAGCAGAAGCGGCATCCGCGTAAGCGCGGAGTGCGCCCAAAGCGATAAAGGAGTCATACCCAGATTGAACATTACGTTTACGTGCGGATGCTTGCGATAGAAGCGCGCGGTCGAACGTCCGGCCAGTCGCATTTTTTCCTTTTGATCCCCGTACGCAACGTCTTGACAATGGTAGTTCACCGCAAGCGGCTCGTACACGATCTCGATGCCGAGCCTCTGCAAGCGGTAGCCGAGCTCCAAGTCCTCGTGGCCGTAGCCGGTGAAACTCTCGTCGAAACAGCCGGCCCGGAGCAGATCCTCGCGTCGCACGGATGCGTTGCCGGTAAGAAAATAAAGCCACGAAAGTTTTCTTCGCGACGGCGGATGCAGATGCCCGCGCGCATCGGGGTGATCCCGCTTGTACTCGTACTCTTCGAAGTCGCGAACCTGAACCTCCAATCCGACGACGGCAACGCCGGTTCGTTTCTCATGACGCCGCAGATGCGTCGAGAGGAGATCGGGCGACGCGAAGATGTCGGCGTCGTTGAAAAGGACGATGCCGGCGCGCGCCTGCGCGATTCCCGCGTTACGAGCCGCTGCCCGCCCGCTATACGGCCCCGCCAGGTGGCGGACATTCCGATGCGTTTGCGCGACCCCGGCAAGAAACTCGGCCGTACCGTCGGTCGAGTTCGAATCGCAGACGAGCAGCTCGTACTGCGAAGGCTCGAGGTCCTGGCTCAGGAGCGTCGGCAACACGCGCGAGAGCGTGTCGAGACGATTGTAGGTCGGAATGACGACCGAGATATCAGACATGCATCAAGGCAGCGACGCCGGCCGTGATTTCGCGGCGAAATCGTTCGAGCAGATCGGGATCTGCGCGTGCCGGTTTGCGCACCAAGACGTGAGGTACGCCGTATGGCGACCACTCCTGAGAGTTTAGCCGGAAGTACGCGTGTTCGAAGGCGACCAGCGTCGGCCGATGGACGGCGCTGGCGACGTGCGTAGCACCCGTGTCGACGGTTACGACCACTCGAGCGCGTTCCAGTACGGCAGCCCATTGATGGAAGGGCAGGCCGCGCAAACAATGAGTGATGTCGCCGCTGGCTTCAAAAGCCGAAGCCTGCGGCTCGCACTCGCGGGCACACGTGATAACAACTGGGGCAAGCGAGGCCAGTTCCTTCACCATCGCGAGCGTTCCCGCCAGCGTGCTGCCGCCGGTAAACCATCTCGGAGCCAAGTGAAGCACGATGGGACTCTCGGGAAGGGTTCGTGCAATCGCTCGATCCGCATCGACCAAGTCGAGCCGCAACGACGTGACGCGCCGGTCCGCGCCGGCGAGCGCGACGAGATCGAGCAGCTGCAAGACCTCGTGGCGCACGGTGCGGTGCGGCTCACGATCGCACAGGTCGGGATCCGCTTCGGAAACCATGATGCTATTGAGGAAGAGACGAGCGGTCAGCCGGGCAAACCAGCGGCGCTCGTACGTATAGCCGATTCGAAGAGGCGCACGCGTTCCTCCCACGATCTGCAGGTCGACGAAGCGCGGCGCGAGCGCAACGGC
>PKWF01000256.1 GCA_003133185.1 Vulcanimicrobiota bacterium
GCCGCCACCCGGTCGAGGTCGGGGACGGCGCCACCCGGGGTCCCCGACTCGTCGTCGGTGGGGCATTCGGCGGCTTCGGGGGATCCCAGCCGCAGGGCCAGCTGATGGGCAACCCGCTCGGCCATCTTGCGGGTGTTGACGAAGACCAGCGTGGTGCGGTGGGCGCGGATCAGGTCGGCCACGCGATCGTAGATCTCCGCCCACATTTCGTTGCTGGCCACGGGGCCGAGTTCGTCCTTGGGGACTTCGACCGCCAGTTCCATATCGCGGCGATGGCCCACGTTGACGATGCGAGCGGTTTCGCTGAGGAAGCGGGCGATCTCTTCGATGGGCCTCACCGTGGCGGAAAGGCCGATGCGCTGCGGCTTGGGACCGCCCGAAGCCGTGACCAACGCATCCAGGCGCGCGAGCGTGAGCGCCAGATGCGAGCCGCGCTTGTCCGCCGCCATCGCATGAATCTCATCGACGATAACCGTGGCAACGCTTGCGAAAAGCGCACGCGACTTCTCGGCCGTCAGCAGGATGTAGAGCGACTCAGGTGTCGTTACCAGCACGTGCGGCGGCTTTCGCAGCATGCTTTGGCGCTGGGCTGCGGTCGTATCGCCGGTACGCACGGCGGTGCGAATCGGCGCCATCGGCAGGCCCTGCGCTTGGGCGAGGGCGGTCAGCGCGGCGAGCGGCTTCTCGAGATTCTCGCGGACGTCGTTGGTCAGGGCCTTGAGCGGCGAGACGTACACGACCAGCGTCTGCTCCGGCAGCGTGCCCTCGGTTGAGCGGCGGACGAGGTCGTCCAAGCAGAGCGTGAAGGCCGCAAGCGTCTTTCCGGAGCCGGTCGGAGCGGAGATCAGGACGTCCTGGCCGGCTCGAATTGCCGGCCAGCCGAGAACTTGCGGCTCGGTCGCGGCAGAAAAACTCGAGTCGAACCATTCGCGAACAAGCGGATGGAAATCGTCGCGCATCTAAAGCTCAACCGCTGTAGTAAAGGTAAAGGATGCACGGTATTTTTCTGGCAGTTTCACTGGCCTTGGCTGCGGCCGGTCCAGGCCCTTCGGCGCCGCCGNNCGGCACGTCGCGCTCGTCGTCATCACCCAAGATCGGCCACACGATGCCTACGACAACGATCTCGCCGTGATCGACGTGAAAACCGGACGAATGCAGGTCGTGGCGTTTCGCCACGAAGTGACGGTTCCCCGATGGTCGCCGGACGGTTCGCGCCTCGCCTACCTGGCGCGACCCGCGCAGAGCCTGCCGGTCCAGGTGTTCGTCCGCGAAGGCGGCGCGAACGTGCAGCTCACGCACTCCAACGGTGACGTAAGCGACGCTGCCTGGAGCCCCGACGGGCGCGAGATCGCCTTTGTCGCTGCCGATCCGCCAAGCACCGCGCCCTTCTTCTTTGCGGGCGACAACGACTATACGGCGGCGTCGCTGACGCCGCCGCAGCATCTGTGGATCGTTTCGGCGAGAGGCGGTAACGCACGGCGAATTACGAGCGGCTCGTGGACGATCGCGCCAACCGATCCCGGCGGTATTTTCTCGCCGCAGATCGCGTGGACGTCCGACGGCAGCTCGATTACGTTCACGCGTTTGAAAAATACGTTCAGCGGCGACGACGAGTACTCGACGCTCTGGCAGGTCGACGTTGCGAACGCAGCGATGCACAAGCTGACCGCTCGCTCCGGACTCGAGCTCAGTCCGTCGTACGCGCCCGATGGTTCACACTTGGCATACTGGTATCCGCTCGGCGGCGACTTCAATGCGGAGAACACCGTGCGCGTCATCGCAGGCGGCCACGACGTTATGATCGCGCCCACGTTGGATCGGAATATCGCCGCATCGCTNNTGGTTTCCCGATTCGAAGCGGCTGCTGCTCTGCGGCAGCGACGGAACGCAGACACTCTTTTGGACGGCCGATCTGTCGGGAGCCGTGCAGCCGGTGCCGCTTGGAGATCTCCATCCGATCTGCGATCCATACTCGAGCTCGACGTTCGACGCCGGAAGCGCGGCGGCCATCGCGCGAAACGGCACGCTCGCCTTCGTCGCGACGACCTCGGCAACCGCGCGCGAGTTATACGTGCTCCCGCCCGGCTCGACGAAGCCACGGCGACTGACGCACGTCAATGCTTTCCTGGCGGGATTGCGGCTCGGCCACATGAGCGAGCTTCGCTGGACCGGCCCGGGTGATTTCGCCGAAGACGGCGTCATCACCGATCCGCCCGCCCAGGATGACAAGGGAAGAAAGTATCCGATCGTCGTGCTCATCCACGGGGGACCGGGTCTCTCGAACTCGCGCGACTTCGTTTGGGAGCAGTGGCCGCTCGCGCAGATGATCGCCGCGCGTGGCTACGTCGTTTTTCAGCCCAACTACCGCGGCAGCGATAATCTCGGCAACGCGTACATGACGGCAATCGTGCACGATACCGTCGCGGGCCCGAGCGGCGACATCATGTCCGGCTTAGCGGCGCTCGAACGCCGGCCGGACGTCGACGCGTCGCGCGTCGCCGTGTGCGGTTGGTCCTACGGCGGCGAGCTCACATCGTGGCTGATCGGACACTACCACAACTGGCGCGCCGCGGTCTCGGGCGCCGCGGTCAATAGCGAGTTTGATGAGTATAATCTCTCGACGTCCAACGTGCAGGACCGTTATCCGCTCGGAACGTCGCCCTATACCGGCGACGGCGAGCGGATCTATCGCGAGAACTCGCCGATCACGTATTACGCGCAGATTACGACGCCGACGCTCATCTGGGGAACGACGTTGGATCCGGTCGTCCCGATCACGCAATCGTACGCCCTCTACCACGCCCTGGTCGATAATCACATTCCCGTTCGGTTCGCGGTTTTTCCGGCAACAACGCACGGCCCCGACGGTCCCAAGCAGACGGCNNACGTGAAGATTCGTACAGCCATCGCTCTCTTTCTTGCCTTAGGCATCGGCGCGGCAACGGCGCCGGCCGTCGCTACGACCGACGTGGCGCCCGGCGGCACCGAGCGCGTCGTCCTTGCCGGTGGATGCTTCTGGGGCATGCAACTCGTCTTCGAAGAGCTCAAAGGCGTCGACCGCGTCGTGGCCGGCTACGCCGGCGGCAACGCCAATACCGCGCAGTACGAAACCGTCAGCACGGGCACCACCGGGCACGCCGAATCCGTCGAGATCACCTACGACCCGTCGAAAATTTCGTTCAAGACGCTGCTGAACGTGTACTTCAAGGTCGCACACGACCCGACGCAGCTAAATCGCCAGGGCCCCGACGAAGGCTCGCAGTANNACGATCGCTCACCTGCAGCAAACGCACGTCTATACGTCGCCGATCGTGACGGTCGTCGCGCCCCTGCGCGGATTCTACCGCGCCGAAGCCTACCATCAAGAGTTTGCGCTGCACAATCCCCACGATCCCTATATCGTCTTCAACGATCTTCCGAAGCTCAAGGTGCTGCGAGCGGACTTTCCGGAGCTGATTAAGGCGAACCCGCCCTTCCCCGCTTAGGACGGCGCGTCGTCGACGTGCTGCGCGTACGTCCGCGGATCGAAGTACCAATCCGGTAGCGAGCTCNNGAAGTACCAGTCCGGCAGAGAGTTCGGAAACGTGATATCCGTGAAGTCGTAGTCGACGGTCGCGTCGGTCCCGAGGTAGTCGGCGTCTTTCTGGTACGTCGGCGTGCCGTGGATGTGCGTGACGATCGGCATGTCGTGCATCCACACCAGCGTGATCGTAAAGAGCATCGGATAGACGTGCCTGCCGTTATCCCCATCTTCGAAAAGCTTATCGGTCGCGATGACTTCTTCCAACTCGAGAGTCTTTGCGTCAACGTAGAGCTCGCGCAGACGATTCCGATCGGGATCGCGGCGAGCCTCCAGGCTGACGTGAATCTGATTGCCTTCGTTGGCGACTCGGGTGACGCGGTAGTCGAACTCCCCGAGCGCGGTGACGCTGGCGATCGTCCGCAGGCCGCCCGTCGGCTCCGGAGTCGGCACGAACTCCCGCGGGTTCGAATGCGGATGGATCGGCGCCGGCTCGAAAAGGTCCGCCGTCGGAGGGCCCGGGTCCCACGGCTCGTTAAAAGAGGCGCGCAGGAACTCGAGGGTGCCGCGAGCCGAGCCGCGATAGACGCGCCGGCCCAACGCCGCCTTGTCCGACGTTCGGCACCAGATGTGATAGGTGTAACTGCCGAGCAGATCGGGATAGCCGTCGTCGAGCGTCTGTTTTCGAATCAACGTATAGGTGACGTACGGCGGCGGCGGACGATGCGATCGAAACTGCCGTCGGATCATAAAGAGCAAGCGCTCGGGCGACGGGAGCGGAATCGGCGTCGCAGTCTCGCGCGGCCGCGACGTAGCGAGGTGCCCCCATGGCGGCACGTTTTGGTCGGCCTGCGCAGACAACGCAACCACCGCGCATACCGCAGCGAACAAGCATGCTAATAATGCCTTCATGGTAACTGCTGCGTGCCGCTTAACGGGGCGCCATTCGGATCGCGCCGTCGAGGCGTATGACTTCGCCGTTTAGCATTTGGTTTTCGGCGATATGCCGCGCCAGCGCCGCATACTCCGCCGGCTTTCCAAGACGCGACGGGAACGGAACCTGCTTGCCCAGCGACTCGCGCGCGGGTTCGGGCAAACCTGCAAGCATCGGCGTGTCGAAGATTCCCGGCGCGATGCTCATCACGCGAATCTGGTGCTGCGCGAACTCACGCGCAACCGGGAGCGTGAGCCCGACGATGCCGCCTTTCGAAGCGGCATATGCCGCCTGACCGATCTGCCCGTCGTAGGCCGCTACCGATGCGGTGCAGATGATAACGCCGCGATCCTCGAGCGGTTCGACCGGGCGTTCGATCATTTTGGCCGCCGCCAATCGAATCACGTTGAACGTACCGATCAAGTTCACGGCGATAACCTTCGAAAAGCGTTCTAAGGGCAGCGGGCCCTCGCGGCCGATGACTCGTTCGGCCGTAGCGATGCCCGCGCAGTTGATCGCACCATGCAGCGCGCCGAACGCCTCCGCCGCCAGATCCACCGCGCTTTGAACTTGTGCGCCATCGGTAACGTCGGTTTTCGCGAAACGAACCGCGGCGCCGATCTCGCGCGCCAGTTCGTTTCCGCGCTCGCTGACGTCGCAGATGACGACGTTGGCGCCGGCGCGCGCGAACTCCATAACACAGGCCGCTCCCAGTCCGGAGCTCCCGCCCGTAACGATAAAAGTCTTTCCCTGTAATTGCATATGGATCACTGCTACATCCCGGCGAGGGCCATATCCTGGATTGACGAAGACCGAATCGGTGCCGAGGAAAGCTTCGCGACGCCCGAGCTCCGGCGTGGGGCCGCTCGTTTCGCTGATCGCATTGATCCTTCTCGCAGCCGCTGCCGGGTGGTGGCTGTTGCGTCCCAAACCACACCCCGTTCCACACTACGTCTTCCGCACGCTTGCGCCGTCCGCAGAGCCGGCGGCTCCCGTGGCAACGCCCGTCGCAACACCATTGCCGACGGCGGCGCCAACGGCTTCGCCTACGTCTACGCCTGCCGCCAACCCGAACGGCCCACAGCTCGCGCTGATCGTGGACGACTGCGGCCAATGGATCGCAACCGAGCGTGGATTCGTCGCCTTGGGAATACCGTTGACACTCTCGGTCTTACCCGACGTCCCATACACGAACGTCATCGCCACGGAAGCGTCGGACGCGGGGAAGGGCGTCATGCTGCATCTTCCGATGGAGACGCTCTCCGGCCTCAATCCGGGCCCCGGAAAAGTCACCACCGAGATGAGCGATGCGCAAATCGTCGCGCAAGTTCAGAGCGACCTCGCAGACGTGCCTCTCGCGCGCGGCGTTAACAATCACGAAGGCAGCAAAGCCTCCGCCGATACGCGCGTCATGCGCGCGGTAATCGGCGTACTCGCGCAGCATAGCCTGTTCTTCATCGATTCGCGCACCAACGTCGCGTCGGTCGGAGAAGCAACCGCGCGCGCGATGGGGGTTCCGACGGCGGCGCGTGACGTTTTTTTGGACAATCGTGCCGACGTCGCATACACCGAAGCGCAGCTCTCGCAGGCGGCCGCGATCGCGCGACGGACGGGTAGTGCCATCGCGATCGGGCATCCGCGCCCGACGACGCTGGCGGCAGTACGAGCGATGATTCCCAGGCTGCAGGCGCTCGGCATCCAGTTCGTTCTGGTCCAAGATATCGTCGGCAAGAACTCACCGTGAGCTTTATTCTCGTAAATCGGGGGAGAAAGAGATTATGAGTATTGCGCTGCTAATCGTTCGGCTGATCCTTGGGCTTGGCTTAGCCGCCCACGGCACGCAGAAACTTTTCGGCTGGTTCGGAGGACATGGGCTCGACGGGACCGGCGGGTTCTTCGAAAATCTCGGCTTTCGTCCCGGCAAAATGCTCGCATTAATGGCTGGTTTGGGAGAGACTGCCGGCGGTCTATTGACCGCGCTGGGACTGGGCGGTGCGCTCGGCCCGGCATTGATCGTTCTCGTGATGCTCGTCGCGATCGGATCGGTTCATATCACCAAAGGTTTCTTTGTGACCAATGGCGGCTGGGAGCTCAACGCGGTATATATCGCCGGCGCGGTCGCAGTGGCATTCGCGGGAAGCGGACTCTATTCGCTGGATAGCGCGTTCAATCTACAGTTCCTTACCGATCCCACGCAGACTTGGTACGCACTCGCGGCCGCGGTCGTCCTCGCGGGGCTCAATCTGCTCGCGCGCCGGCCGGCCCCGAAGGCGGAGTAACGCCCGGTGGAGACCGTTGCCTTCTACGGCGCCGGAATGCTCGGCTCGGCGATGATTCGCGCGATGCTGCGCCGTGGTCTTACCGTGCACGTCTGGAATCGCAACGCGTCGAGAGCGCAAGCTCTTGAATCGGACGGCGCTCGCGCCTTCGCCGACCCCGTCGAGGCGGCCGGGGGCGCAGACCGCGTGCACCTCTGCCTGGCCGACGACGCGAGCGTCGACGCCGTGTTGGATGCCGCACTCGCCGGGATTACGACGGAGTGCCCGATCGTGGACCATTCGACCGTGCTGCCGCAAAACGTTGCGCAGCGCGTCGCGCGCCTCCAGGAGTCCGGGCACGCGCTGCTTCACGCGCCGGTCTTCATGGGACCGCCGATGGCGCTGGAATGCAAGGGAGTGATGATGGCGTCGGGCGACCTGTCGCTTTTCGCGCGCCTTCGCGTCGCCTTGGAGGCGATGTGCAGCGACTTGCGTTACGTGGGCGAGCGCCCGGATCTTGCTGCCATCTATAAGCTGATGGGCAACGCCATGATTCTGGCGGTCGTCGGCGGCGTCAACGACGCGCTGCGCATGGCGGAGGAGCAAGACGTATCTCGCCCACGAGCCTACGAGCTCTTCGACTTCTACGATCCGATGGGTCAGATTCGCGGCCGCGGAAAACGCATGGTCGAGAACGATTACGATCCGTACTGGAGCATCGATATGGCGCATAAAGATGCCGTGCTCATGCAGGCCGCGGCCCACCACGAGCGCCTGCCGGTTATCGATGCGATGGAAGCGCTGCTGCGCAACGTTTCGGATCGCGGCATGGGCGATCGCGATCTCGGCGCCGTCGGATTGCGCTAGTGGATCGCAACCCTCAGGCTCGGCAGATGGCCGACGACTCGATGGTGCGAAACTTGGACGCTCAGGCGCGAGCGATCTGGCCGCAGGAAGTCGCACTGCTGCAGCGCTACGCTCTGCCGCCGGAGGCGTCCATTCTCGATGCCGGTTGCGGAACGGGTGAAGGGGCGTCGCGGATCGCTGCGCTCTTTCCCTACGCGCGTATTTTGGCCGTCGACATTCTCGACGATCACTTACAGCGGGCGCGCTCGCGCTACGCGGATTTAGCTTCGCGGCTAACTTTCGAACATCAAAGTATCTTCGCACTGGAGGCGCAGACCGGCAGCTTCGATCTGACCGTTTGTCGCCACGTGCTTCATTCGATTCCACAGGCGGATGCCGTCATCGCCGAGCTGGCGCGCGTGACCCGGCCGGGAGGCTACCTACACCTGATCGTCGAGGATTATGGGATGCTGCATTTTGCGCGCGGCGAGCTCGACCCGGGAGACTTTTGGCATGAGGGGCCGCGCGCCATGGAGCGTGCCATGAATATCGATCTCTCGGTCGGCCGGCACACGTTCAGGATGCTTTCCGCGCTCGGTTTGGAGCAGATTGGAATCGACTATATCGTCGTCGACACGATCCGCGTCCCGCGCGATACGTTTGCAACGATCATCGAGGCTTGGCGCGACGGATACGCCGGCGCGATCGGCGAGTTGACGTCGATCAGCCCAGAATCTGCGATCGATTACTTCAATGCGATGATCGCGAACATTCGCGACCCGATGGGGTATGCCGTGTGGATGGTTCCGGTCGCGAGCGCTCGCGTACCCGTCGCCGGCAACCCGTGAAGGCGCTGAGAGTCGAGCAGTTCGGCCCGCTCGAAAACTTGCGAGTCAGCCAGGTGCAAGACGCGCCTCTTCCCGCCGATTACGTGCGCATCGAAATCGAGGCGGCGGGAGTCAATCCCAGCGACACCGGCGTCGCGTTGGGTCACTTTCCGCAGGTGACGCTGCCTCGGATTCTCGGACGCGACTTTGCCGGGCGAGTCATTGAGGGTCCCGACGCCCTCATCGGCACAAAGGTCTGGGGTTCGGGCGGCGGCATCCTCGGGATGACCCAGGACGGCTCCCACGCCGAGCATATGCTGCTGCCTATCGACGCGGTGATGGCGCGTCCTTCCCACTTGACCGCAGAAGCGGCCGCCGTCACCGGCGTGCCCTTCGTGACCGCGTGGAGCGCGCTGGTGGAGCTCGCGCGCTTCAAATCGGGCGAGTGGGCGGTGGTCTCCGGTGCGGGCGGCACCGTCGGATCGGCGGCAGTCGCACTGGTAAAAGCGCTGGGCGGACACGCCGTCGCCGTGGATCTTTCGAGCGCCGACCTCGGGCCGCCACTGCAAGGCCTGAGCGTTGAGGCCGTTTTACGCTCGGACACCGACGACGTCCCCAAGGCGGTCCTCGAACTCACCGAGGGAAGGGGCGCCGAAGTAGCCCTCAACGGCGTTGGCGCACCGGTCTTTGCCCAACTTGCGGATTCACTGCAAAAGGGAGGACGAATGGTCGTCTTCTCGGCCGCCCGCGGCCGGGAGGTCCAACTCGACCTGTTTATGCTCTATCGACGCCGGCTGCAGCTCTTTGGGCTCGATACGGCCCAGCTCTCGTTAGCACAGATTGCGCAGCTTTACCGGAAGTTTGGCCCGTTCTTCGAATCGCGCGTGCTCGCGCCTCCACGGGTCGCGGCGCGCTTTCCGCTCGCGGCTGCACGAGAAGCCTACGAACGCATCGCCGGCGGCGTGCTCGGCAAAGTGGTCCTCATTCCGGGCCAGGCGGAGGAAGCGGGAGCGGAGTCCGCCGAGGCAACGGCGAGCCCGTCCAGATCGGGCGCGGAGTCACTGGCGGGGAGGGCGTGAAGACCGTCGCCGGCGGAGCCGACGGCGCCACTGGGTCGAAGGGCGTCGGCGTTGCAACGCCGCCTCGTTCTGGAAGCCGCACGATCAAACGGCGGCGTTTGGACTCCCAGCAGAGCGACGCCCCCAGCGCTCGAAGAACCGGTCCGATAGCGATGTACGCACCATCGAACTGCTCCGGAAACGTTTTTTCTAGAGGAACGCGAACGCGCCGCGCGCCGCGCTCGATGATTAGCGTGTCGCCTTCGTACCAGACGCGGTCGGCCAATCGCGTCAACAACGGGGCGACCGGTGCCAAAACACGTCCACCCGCCACATACGCGCGTACGTAGCTTGCGAGCGGGCGGCCATCGACCAGAATCGCTACCGGAACCGGTGGGAATAGCGGCACGTTCCAACGATATACCGCTTGCGATGCGGCGACTCATCTCCGCCTTTCGTGACGCCCTGGTTCGTTTCTCTCGCGATGGCTGCGCCTTTCACGCGCAATCGATCGCGTTCAACGCCCTTTTTGCGCTCTTCCCGCTCGTGGTTCTCGCGCTGAGCGCCGCGACGCTGGTCTTTCCCGATGCGGAGCGTCGGACCTTAGCCCTCGTCAATACGCTGGCCCCGACGCTGCACGATTACATCGCCATGAACCTGCAAACGTATATGTACGGACGCGGCATCTCGAGCCTGATCGCCGCCGCGTTCCTGCTCTGGTCGGGAAAGAATCTTTTCATGGGCCTGGCCTTTGCGCTCGATCGCGCGCTCGCCGTCCCGAAAGGGCGCCCGCTCGTGCACAATCTGGTGCTGTCGGTCGTCATGCTTCCCGTGACCGGAATACTCTTATTGATTGCCATCGCGCTGCCGATCGTGCTTTCGATTTCGTTTCACGTCGCCGGAATTCACGATCCGCGTCGCATCACGCACACCTTGGCCTACTTGATCTCGATCGCGCTGGTCTTCATCGTTGCGGTCGTCCTCTATCGCTGGTTGCCCAATCGCCGTAACTCCTGGGCATTCGCCCTGCGCGGGGCCACGGTGGTTGCCGTAGCTTGGCCGGCGGTGCAATACGCCTTCGCGGCCTACGTGACGCACGTGGACTTCACGCTCATCTATGGGGCCCTCTCCGCGCCGCTGGTCTTGCTGCTCTGGTTCTACTGCATTGGCTCGATCTTTCTCTTTGGGGCGGAGTACAGCATCGCGCTCTCAACCGGATATCAAGCCGCCGCGCGCGAAGACCCATCGGCTGATGGCTGAAACACCCTTCGCGCGCCGAATAGCCGGCTTGATTCTCGCGTGCTCGCTCCTCGGCTTCGTCGTCGCGGCGACGCCGGCACCGCAACCCTTACCGCAACCCTCGCCGCCCAGCTCTTCCCTCGAACAGCTGCCCGTCGTCCTCGTCTATCCGTTCGAAGTGCAAACCGGCGCAGATCCGCGGATCGGGACCGCCATCGCGCAGATCCTAGGCCAGGAGATGACGGCGGCAGGCGGGATTACGGTGTTGCCGATTCCCGCGGGCATAAAGCGTCCGAGTTTTCTCGACAATGCCCGCGCCGTAAAAGCAGACTTTTATATCAGCGGCTATGTGACGCCGGTCGGAGAGTCCGCCGCGGTCGTCGAGCAGGTCGTGAGCGTCGAGAGCGGAGTCATTCTTTTCTCTCAGACGGCTCAAGTCTCCAGCGTCGCCGACGTAGCGTCGCAATCGCTGCTGGCCCGCTCACAGATTCTGGCCTTCGTCGGGCGCGAGACCCAGAACGTCGGAACGCAAACCGCAAACACGCCCGCGCCGACCTCCAGCAACGGTGCGCAAGTTCCGATCTCGGGTATCTCGAACATGGTCGATTCCGTTTTCAAGCATAAAGGCGGCGCGAAACCATCGCCTACTCCCATGGTCAAGCCGTCGCGCGGCATCATCATTGCGCCCGTCGCGGCTTCGGGATACGTCGTACCGGCCGAGCTCACGAATGCGCTGCGCGAGCTCTACCTTGCACTCGACACCCGGTTCGTTACNNGAGGCGCCGGCCGGTCACAACCACCTGACGGTAACGTTCGTTTTGCAGGTCTATACATGCTTCGGCGCACCGCTCGAACGCGAGGTCGGCAAGGGTGCGTCGCTCAAGGCCGCGGTCGACGCGGCCGTGACGGCCTATGCCATCGCGCATCCGCAGAACAGTTAAGCGCCGCGATCCGCAGAACTATTAGTAAACTAGTTGACAGATGATTTCCGAGCGGCTATCCTACTATTATGAAACTAATAGTACGGGAAACCCGCGCCGGGAATGCCGCGTAAGAAATCTGCGGTCCTTACCGACCACGAGCTGCGGCTCATGGAAGTGCTCTGGCGCGAAGGGAACGCGACCGTCGCCGATGTCGTCAACGGGCTCGCTCCGCCGCCGCTGACGTACAGCACCGTCCTCACCACGCTGCGAACGCTCGAACAAAAGGGCTACATCGCTCATGAGGAAGACGGGCGCGCATTTCTCTACCACCCGGTCGTCCAACGCCGTCAGGCGGCAAAGTCGGCTATTGGCAATCTGCTCGGCCGGTTCTTCGGCGACTCGCCCGGCGCGCTGGCCGTCACGTTGCTCGACGACGCGCGGTTGAGCGATGAGGATTTGGCGGCTATAGCGCGTGCGGTCGCCCGGCAGAGGAGAAAAAGCAAATGATCCTTCGCGTTCTCTTCGACGGCTTGTGGGAGGGCGCGGCGATCGTTGCGATTGCGTATCTCGTTAATTGCTGCGTTCCGCAGCGCAATGCGACGACGCGTTATGCGGTTTGGTTCGTGACGCTGCTCGCGCTGCTCGTCATACCGGTATTGACCGTAGTTTCCAATGCCGGGGCGCTCTTACTCGCCGCCGTACAACCTCACGCTGCCATTGCCGAGCACACGTGGAAGATTTCGCTCTTTCCGGCGCAACCGTTGGTGAATGGTGCGACCGGTTTCTTCACTCCGGCCCTGCGCTGGATTCCGGCCTTCTGGCTCTTCGGCGCCGGAGTCTGCCTAGCTCGGCTCGGCGCGAGCCTGGTTCGGATCGGCCGCATACGGAAGGGCGCCGTACCGTCACAAACGGAAAGCGACGTTCTCATTTCGGCCGGCGTAGCGATTCCGATCGCCGTTGGCTTCCGTAACCCGGCAATCATTATTCCAAAAACTCTCTTTGAAACGCTCGCACCCGCCGACCTGGATCGCGTGATTGCGCACGAGCGCGCGCACCTTCGGCGACAGGACGTACCCGGCAATCTCGTCCAGCGTTTGGTGGAAGCAATCCTGTTCTTCAATCCGTGGGTCCATTTTGCCGGCCGCAATTTAACGCTGGAACGCGAAGCCGCATGCGACGACTGGGCAGTTCGAAAAACCGGAGACCCTGGCGAGTATGCGGCCTTCCTGGCAACGCTTGCACGGCGTGTTTGCCGGACGCGGGCGCCGATTGCAACGCCGAGCGCGCTGGGATCGCGCCACGAGTTGGTCGAGCGCATCGAGCGGCTCGCCGGCAGCGAGCCGCGTGGACTCACCGTCAATTATTTCATCATCGGGGGAACCGCTATGATTTTTGTACTGCTGACGCTCGCACTCGAGGCGTTCTCACCGGTCCTCGCCTCAGCTCCGGCTGCGTCCGTCTCTGCGCCGGCGGCAACGGGCTGGGCCGTCGCGGCAGCCTGCGCGAAACCCAACGTGGACGCGAAGGTTATCGAGCCCGTCGAACCACAAATGCCGCACGGATTAAAGGCTGGCGGATCGGTCATCCTCGCCGTCACGATCGCGCCCAGCGGAAGCGTCACCGGCTTAAGCCTGCGCAAGTCGAGCGGTAATGCTCAGATCGATCGGTCCGTCGCGGAGGCGGCGTTGCACAGCACATATTCGCCAAAACTCGTGGATTGCAAAGCGGTCACCGGGAGCTATCTCTTCCGCGCGGACTTCGCGGGCCCGTAATTTTGCCTAACCGAGCAGCCCGGACGGCGGGTCGATGACGATGCGGTGGCCGGCGAGATCGATCTCGCAAACGATCGCGCGCACCATCGGCACGAGGTGTCCGGCGACGACGAGCATATCGCCGGCGGGATAATGCTCGACGCGCTCTACCGTTCCATAGGGCGTGTCATCCGTGCCCCACACCGCGCACCCAACGAGGTCCTCGTCGAAATACTCTCCCTCGTTTAAGACGACGTCTTGACGCGGGGCGTAAAGCGCCGCGCCAACGAATTCGCCTGCCGCATCCGCATCGTCAACTCCCTCGATGCGAATCAGCAGACGCCCCTTGTGCGGCCGAACCTGCGACAACCGAATCGGTGAAGAACTTTGGTCGCGTTCGCAGCGCAGGGTCGTGCCCGCAGAAAAGACGATGCGACCCGCGCTGGTCGGGTCGCATTTGAGCTCTCCGTGAAGGCCGAACACTCCGGCGATCCGCCCTACCTCAATCTCTGTCACGACTCGGCGACTCAGCTTGTCCTGAGCTTGTCGAAGGGCCTTCGGCGGCCTCGTCGCTATCGAGAATATCGACGGCAACACGCCCCTCCGCCGTCGCGCGAACGATCGTCCGAAGCGCGTGCGCGACGCGCCCGCCCCGACCGATAACCTTGCCCAGGTCGTCGGGATGAACGATCAGCTCGATCACCGGCTGCGCGCTTTCGTCCACGAAGAGTTCGACCGCGACGTTGTCGGGATTCGCGACCAGCTTGCGGGCGAGAAACGAGAGCAGTTCCGATGCGCGCCGGTGTCCGGCCCACGGGTCGCTCGAGGGCGCGTTTGGCCTTCGCTCTCGACGTTCCGGCGGCCGCGCGGGCCGCGGCGGCGCTTGTGCTTGGCGCGGCGGCCCTTGCGCTTGGCGTGGCGTCCCTTGTGCGGGACGTGGCGGCCCTTGTGCCGAGCGTGGCGGCGTCGGCGCGCGACGCGTAGGTTCTCGCTCTACCTCTTCAACAACCGTTTCGCTAAAGAGGCCAAACTCGTCGTCGAACGCGCTCACGACCCGCTACCCTTTGCGCCCTTGGGTTTGCGCTTGGTGTGCGGAATCGGACCAGGTTCCATGAGTCCTTTCTCCGCGAAGAGCCGGCGAACGGTCTCCGAGGGCTGCGCCCCCTTTGTCAACCACTCGCGCGCTTTCTCTTCGTCGACCACGACGGTGCGCGGCTCGGTGCGCGGATTGTAATGTCCCAGGATTTCGATGAATCGGCCATCGCGCGGCGCTCGCGCATCGGCAACCACAAAGCGGTAAGTGGGCTGCTTCTTGGCGCCCATCCGGCGCAATCGAATTCGTACCATCTTCTTCTAAAGCTGCTTTCGTTACAAGTTAAGACGTAAGAGGAGGCAAGAGCGCTCGCCGCTTCTTTCCGCCAAGGTGTTTGGCCATNNCGCTTGCGACGCGATCCGTTGAGAAGATCGGGATTCCGGCGTTCGTTGCGAGTCATGGAACAGATAATCGCTTCGATCTTTACCAGCTCGCGCTCGGGTATCTCGAAGTTCTTGGGCAAAGCGCGCGACAAACCGGGCACCATCTTCAAAAGATCGGTCATCGAGCCCAGTTTTCGCATCTGGCGCATTTGCTCCAAGAAATCCTCGAGGGTGAAGTTCTGTTTGAGCAGCTTCTCTTGCAGCTTACGTGCCTGCTCTTCAGAATAGAGGCTCTGGGTTTTTTCGATCAGCGTCAGCGCATCGCCCATGCCGAGAATGCGCGAAGCCAGCCGATCGGGATAGAACGGCTCGAGCGCCGCCAGCTTTTCGCCGACCCCGACGAACTTGATCGGGGCGCCGGTAACGCTGTGAATCGAAAGCGCCGCACCGCCGCGCGTGTCGCCGTCCATCTTCGTTAGAATTACGCCCGTGATGCCAAGGCGATCGTGAAACCCCTTCGCAACATTGGTCGCCTCTTGACCGGTCATCGCATCGGCCACGAGCAGGATCTCGTGCGGCGTGGC
Source organism: Vulcanimicrobiota bacterium (assembly GCA_003133185.1). Lineage (GTDB taxonomy): Bacteria > Vulcanimicrobiota > Vulcanimicrobiia > Vulcanimicrobiales > Vulcanimicrobiaceae > Cybelea > Cybelea tyrphae. The sequence continues at coordinate 15,357 of PKWF01000256.1, forward strand.
TACCGCCTTAATTTCCTCCAGCTCGTCCATGAGCGCTTCATCGATCTGCAGGCGCCCCGCGGTATCGATGATGACCGTCGACAGCGCGAGGCGCTTGGCCTCGGCGATGCCTTCGCGCACGACGCGCACGGGATCGTTCGTGCCACGCTGATAAACGGGAAGGTCGATCTGTTTGCCGAGCATCTGCAGCTGCTCGATCGCCGCCGGGCGATAGACGTCTGCCGCAATTAACAGCGAACGCCGCCCTTGTTCCTTGAGGCGCAGCGCGAGTTTACCGGCCTGCGTCGTCTTTCCCGATCCTTGCAATCCGACCAGCATGATGACCGACGGCGGGGAATCGGCGAACTGCAGGCGACCGCGGCCGGAGGCGCTCGTGGGACCGAGCAGCTCGACGAGCTCGGCGTGAACGACGGTGAGTATCGTCTGCGCGGGCGTCAGCGATTCCAGGATGTTCGCGCCGACCGCCCGTTCTTTGACGCGCGCAACGAAGGCCTTGGCCGTCGCGAGTGAGACGTCGGCTTCGAGCAACGCAACCCGAACCTCGCGCAAGGCCTCGTTGACTTCGGCTTCGGTTACCTTGCCTCGTCCGCTTAGGCGCTCGAAGATGGCGCCGAGGCGGTCACTGAGTTGATCGAACAACGATTACTGCGGCGCCGAAGAACCCGGCGTCGTTTCGTCAATGCGCTTGACCGCATCGCCGACCGTCTTGATCTTCTCCGCTTCCTCGTCTGGAATATCGATGTTGAACTCCGTCTCGAACGCCATCACCAGCTCGACCTGGTCGAGCGAATCGGCACCGAGATCGTCGGTAATGGACGCTTCGGGCGTCACTTCCGACTCGTCGACGCCGAGTTGTTCGACGATGATCTTCTTCACTTTATCGAAGGTGGTGGACATCTCGTCTCCTTTCAAAAGCGTGTCGTTGCCGGGTCACATCAGGACCCCGCCGTCAATTACGAGCGTTTGTCCGGTGATGTACCCGGCGGCATCAGAGCAGAGGAAGGCAACCGCTCCGCTGACGTCCTCCGGCTTCCCGGCTCGGCCGAGAGCGGCTTGTTCGATCAAGAACTCCCTGGCAGCACTGGGCATCTTTTCCGTCATGGCCGTTTCGATGAGACCCGGTGCGACGGCGTTGACTCTTATATTCCTCGAACCCAACTCCTTTGCCAGCGATTTGCACAGGCCGATGAGCCCGGCCTTCGAAGCGGCATATGCCGCTTGGCCGGCGTTACCGGTGATCCCCACGATACTCGTCATGAGCACGATCGAGCCGGCGCGCTGCTTCATCATCGGTTTGGCGACGGCACCGCAAAGATGGAAGGCCGACTTCAAGTTGACGTCGAGCATACGATCGATCGTCTCGGGCTTTAGTCGCAGGAGAAGCGCGTCAACCGACTGGCCGGCGTTGGCGATCGCGCAATCGACACGCCCGAAACGTGCGAGCGTTTCGTCAACCACTCGCTCCATCGACGGCCGATCGGTCACGTCGGCCTCGAAGAGCTCCGCGGTTGCGCCAGCGCGCGCGCTCGCGCAAAGTACGCCGGTCTCTTCCAGCGCCGCGACGTCGCGGCCTACGAGCGCGACGTCCGCGCCGCGTCTCGCAAACTCCACCGCGATCGCGCGCCCGATTCCACGGCTCGCGCCGGTGATGACCGCAATCTTGCCGGTCAGCATCATACCGTCGCTCCGGTCGAGCTTTCGATCACGGCGCGAAACTTCTGCACGCCGGCGAAATCGCTGACGACGGTCACGGGCGGAGCGACAGGCATCCGCTTCATCAGGGGGCCGAGCACGCCGCCCGCTCCGAACTCGACCACGCGATCTAAGCCGTAGGAGAGAAGCCGCTGCGCGGTGTCGTGCCAGCGCACTTCTTCGACCACCGATCGAATGAGATTGGCTTTAATCGTAGGCACGTCGCGATAGGGGCGCCCGTCAAGATTGGAGATCACGTCGAACTGCGGCATGGCGAAATGACTCCGTTCGACGACGGCAGCCAGCATCGGCTGCGTCGCGGCTTGCACGGCGTCGAGGTCGCCGCTGATTACGATTTGCGTCGGCGAGTTGAAGTTCGCCATCGAAACTCGACCCACGTTCGCGTTCTGCAACTGCCGCAGTACGTCACGCACCTGCGCGGCTCCCAAGCCGAGAACCGCAGACATGCCGCCGCGGGCGTGTTGCGCCGCGTCCTGCATGGCCTTCGCGCGCTCGTTGACGATCCTCAGCGCCTCTTCGAACTGAAGCGATCGGGCGACGACCAGACTGCAGAGCTCGGCGAACGAATGGCCGGCCGTGACGACCGGCTCCACGTCGTCTCCGGCGGCTTCGTAGAGCGCGACGTTGGTCGTGAAGATTGCCGGCTGGCTATACTCGGTTTCGCGCAGCACCTCTTCGGGGCCGGCGCGTTGTAACTCGAGCAGGTCGTAGCCGAGCACCGCAGCGGCACGATCGAAGATGCCGCGCGCCGCCCCCGAGTTCGCTGCAACGTCGCAACCCATTGCGACGCACTGCGATCCTTGGCCGGGGAAAACGGCGGCAAACCGCATCTACTGCGCCCATCTCCAGGCGACGGCGCCCCACGAGAGGCCACCGCCGAAGGCCACGAAGACGATCAGATCTCCGGGCTTAACTCGGCCCGCTCGAACCGTCTCCGAGAGCGCCATCGGTATCGATGCCGCCGACGTGTTGCCGTATTCGGCAATGTTGATCACAACTTTATCTTCGGGGAGACCCAAGTACCGCGCGGTTGCGTCGATGATGCGCTTATTGGCTTGATGCGGAATCAGAAAGGCGATGTCGGCTTTGTTTAAGTTCGCTTTGCTTAATACCGAGCCCGTCGACTCGACCATTTTGTTGACGGCCAGCTTAAAGGTTTCGCGCCCTTGCATATGGATGAGATGCAGCTTCGCATCGAGCGCCGCGTGATCGAGCGGCTCGCGAGATCCGCTGCCATGAGCGTACAACAACTCGGGCCGACTCCCATCGGCACCGAGATCGCAGGCAAGAAAAGAGTCCTCTTCGGAGCGTTCCAGAATCACCGCACCCGCTCCATCGCCGAAGAGAATCGCAGTCGAGCGATCCTCTTTATCGAGAATCTTCGAAAGCGATTCGGCTCCAATCAGCATGACTCGCCGGTAGACGCCGGAGCGGATGAGGCCCGACGCGATCGTCAAGCCGTAAATGAATCCGCTGCACGCGATGGCGATGTCGAAGGCCGGCTTTTCGCGCGCCCCCAGCCGAGTGGCGACCAGGCAGGCCGTGGCCGGAAAATAGTAATCGGGCGTTACCGTCGCTACGATGAAGCAATCGACGTCGGCGGCTTGCAGGCCGGCATGGACGAGCGCCGCTTCGGCCGCGGCCGAAGCTAGGTCGCTCGTTGCCTCGTTATCGGACGTCCAATGGCGGCGCTTCATTCCGGTGCGCGTCGTGATCCATTCGTCCGTCGTATCGAGCCACGCTTCGAGATCGTGATTCGTGACGACGCGGGCCGGCGCGTAATGGCCGACGCCAACGATCTTTACGCCACGCAAGGACACCTATGCTTAACCGGCCGGCTCGTCTTGTACCTTGATGACCTGCCGGCCGTTATACGTGCCGCAGTTTGCGCATGCAAAGTGCGGCCGCTTCGGCTGATGGCACTGCGAGCATTGGACGGTCGTTACCGCGCCGAGCTTCCAGTTCGCCGCCCGGCGGCTGCGCGTCTTGCTGCGCGGCGTTTTCCATTTTAAGTTCGCCATAGTTCTCCGTTCAAAAGTCTATTGGGCGCGGTCGCACGAGCATTCGCCCATATTCCTATTCGCCCCGCAAATGCCGCAAAGACCGAGGCAGTCTTCCTTACAACGCAGCCCCATCGGCAGTGCGCTCAGCACGGTCTGTTGAGCTAGGTCCGCCACGTCGAGCCTCTGACCCGTCAAGACGTTGCTCTCGCCGAACGGCTCATCGTCACGCCCGCGGGAGGGGTCGAGCCGCTCGTCGACGTCGACATGAACCTCCAGTTCGACGTCTTCGAGACACGCGCCGCACGGACCACGAACACGAGCGTCCACGCTGCCTTCGACTGCGAGCATTCGGTCCGCCTCGCGCAGCTCCAGCGCCACCCGAACCGGCTCTGGGAATGCGATCCCCTCGAAAGGCTCCAGCGGCACTTCGTCGGCAATCACCATTAACTGGCGTCCGCCGGCGAGAAGCCCGCTGATGTCAACCCTGTGCGAACGCTCCATAAATGAGACCCGCCGCAGCACGAGGCCCCGCCAATCAGGCAGGGCCGCCACGACTTTGCCATTCTAGAACCCGCACCGCTCCTTGTCAAACGCACCGGTCGCGGGGATAGAAGCGTGCCATGAGCCTCGACCCGGTTGCCTCCCGACTCGCCAACACAGGCGTCGCGTTCGCCTCCCAAATCGAGAGCGCGGCCCGCCGTTACGGCCTCAATCCGAACCTGCTTGCCGCGGTCGCCGCGCAAGAGACCGGCGGCCCCGGCACCAACGCCGGGCACAATATCGTCGGCGACGGGGGTCACGGGCACGGGCTCTTCCAGATTGACGACCGCTGGCACCCGTTCGCCTCGACCAAGGCCGCCATGGATCCGGCCCAAAATGCCGATTATGCCGCCGGCATGCTCTCCGGCCTGCTCAAGCGCTATGGCGGCAACGTACATGAAGCGCTTTCCGCCTATAACAGCGGCTCGCCGACGGCGCCCGGAACGAAAACCCGATGGGCCGATGGAGCCGACCTGGGCTACGCCGACTCTGTCATGCGCCACTACGCGGGCCTGACGGGCAGCCCAGCTCCCGATGAATCGGCCGAGTCTACTGCAATCGCCGAATCGAGCGCGACGGTTTCCTCGGTCGGCGCGCTGGGAGCCGCAGCGCAGAGCTACCCGCTGCCGGCGCTCTCATTACCTGCGCCTTCATTGCCGGCACCCTCGTTGCCAAGCACCTCGCAGGCGCATTCGTATCACCGGCAGTCAACCGATTATATGTCGCTTCTCGGCGACGACACCAACGAGACAGACTCGTAGAAAAAGGAGATCTCACGATGAGCTCAGTGCCTTCCATTCACGAAGGAACCATCTCGGCCAAACCCTTCCACGACGAGCAGCGCGGCCGTATCGGGGGCTCGCACGATCGCCGCATCAGCGGTTCGGGCGAAACCGGCAGAAGTGGCACCCTGCACGGTTGCGATAGGAGCGGGACGCTGCACGGATCGAGCGGAAATCACGGCGGATCGCTTCGCGGCGACTCGAGAGAATCGCCGGAGAGTTCGGCGACGGCCGAGGTCAACGCACTCATTTCATCCCTCGGCTCGCTCTCCAATCAGGCGCAGAGCCTTCCATTGATTCCCCCGACCCTGCCGAGCTTGCCTCAGAGTCAGGGTTATCAGCCCCAACCGGTCGATTACGCCTTCGACGGCTCGAACTAAGAGTTCGCTAAAGGAGCAACGACATGGCATTCCTTCTTCCGGCGCTCGAAGGGCTCGGTTCTGGTCTTTTGGGGAGTGCGATCGGCGGCTCGCTGGGCAGCGGCATCGCCGGCAACGCGCAGAACGCCGCAATGAATGCGCTTAACACTCAAGACGAAAACTTCCAGCTCGGCATGTATGCATCCGAGATTCAGAATCAGGAACAGCTGCAAGTGCAGTCGGAGGCGTTCGATCAAATGATGGACGAACGCAGCGAAAACATGCGCGAAGTCGACACGCTTCGCAACGTCGACATGGCTCAGCGCAAAATGGACGCTTTGCGTACCATCGCGACAAGAGAAGCTCTTCTCTCCGTCGCACGCCGCGCTCGTGCAAATACCGGGTAGGTGGCTACAAGATGACCACCGAGGGACGCATCGTCGTCACCCTGCGCGGCGCCTGGTGAAAGTCAAAGCCGCCGATGTCGCCGACATGCTGGTATGCTGGCAGAACCACCCGCGCTGGGTCGTCTGCATATTTGGGTGGCTCGCGCTGAAATCTGAGGGCGACGCCGCGCGCTTGAGCGTCTCGGTGACGCCGTCCGTCGTCTTCTGGCTGAGCTCGCTTAACTAAAAACCGGACCGCTGGCGTCCGGCGCTCGAGCTCGTGCCGTATGTCGGTAGGCGACTTATGCCAAACGTAGGGGACGGACTGAGAACGTTCGATTCGGGCGGTGATGCGATGCCCGTCGACGTTACCGACAATGGGGCACTATCGGCTCCAACCGGCCCCAGAGCAAGCTATCGCGAGGACGAACCGAGAGCGCTCATTGACGGCAGCGGGCAGTCATCGCTCACTGGTACCATTACGGGAGTCGGAGAGCGTTCATTCATCGTGATTGCTAACGCATGCAGAAAGGTGACGGTTTGGGGATCGGTTAGGGGGACCTTCGGGAGCCCGCCCTTCATCCTCGGCAGGCGATTCATGCCGAACGCGCTTAACGCGAAGGCCTCGCATGCAAAGGCCCGGCGCGGTGTGCCGAAAACGAACGGTTTCGGGACATCTCACGGCCGCCTGTCACCTGAACGGTACTAACTGCCAGGGCGGCCACCTAACAGGGTTATGCACCCACGCCCATATAGCTATGACAAACAGCGCGGCAAGACCGAGCAGCGCAAGCGCCTGGTGTTTCACTGGTCGGCCAGACACCGTAACCCTAATAAATGGCTTTTTCATCCGGCAACTATACGCCCAACCCCTCCGTTTTGCCAAGTATACGATGCCCAAAGGAACGCGTTAATACAAGCTAGTTTGCGCCAAGGGCATGAAAGGCAGACTGTCCATGTGGTATCTCGACGTCCCGCAGCATGATCCGGACTCGAACTATCCCGAGCCATCAGCGAAGCACTTCTTGTGCGCCGATCAAGCCCGGCAGCACCTCGCGCAGCTCAAGGCGACGCTGGAGAGGCTAACGGTACCGCAGCAGCGTGCGATTCTCAATGAGATAAGGGACACGCTCATCGGCGGGGTCTACCGGCGAACTCCGTTGGTAGACTGTCTACGTGGTATCTCGACGTCCCGCAGNNGGTCTACCGGCGAACTCCGTTGCACGTCACGCCGGACGGATCGAATCCCGAACGGCCTTACGATCCGGGAGGCGCGCTGTGCCGCGGTGCCTGAGCATGCAGGGCGTACAGCGCACCCCATAAGATAGCGACAGCCGGTGACCTAACGTAACGGCAAGCCGTTGCAACAGGGTTGCGAAAGGC
>PKWF01000059.1:0-6111 GCA_003133185.1 Vulcanimicrobiota bacterium
GACCCCTTACATGCGAAGCAAGTGCTCTACCAGCTGAGCTACATCCCCACGGGTCCCTGACGGCGACGTGGAGGATTGTACGCGCTGGAGTAGGCACCTGTCAAAGCAAATGAGGAAACGGTCGCGCATTTCCGGCGCCGTGCTGCTTGCGTGTGCGGCGCTCGTCGGCGGAGCCCCACCCCTTCGAGCGGCGACTCCCGTACGAGTAGCGGTGAACCGCTGCAACAGCCAGACCGTCGACGACGCGTATGCGCGCGTTCGCGATTTCGACCGGCATGCGGCCGTCGGCGGTTCCGATAATCTGCTGCAGCGGATCGGTGCCATTACCGGCCTGCTCGCGACGCTCCGGGAAGAACGAGAAATACTCGAAAGCATCTGCGCCAGCGACGCGGCGCGAGCCCCGCTTTTCGCGCAAATTGCGGCGACGACTGCGTGGGCCCTTGCGCTCGAATCCGATGTGGCCGTCCGGTTGAACGCGTCGTGTCCGGCTGCCGCCCAGGCGCTCGCGAAGATGATGCTCTCCGATGCTTGGCTCGCGATGGCCAACGTCGTCAACGATTCGGGCGGTCCCGTGCCGGCGATCTTTACCGACGTGATCCCGAAGGTGCAGAGCCGCGCGCAGGCGGTCGGCTTGACGCTGCCGCCCTGGGCCGATACGTCCGCGTACTGGCGCGACCGAGTCCACGATCGGGCTAAGGCCGACGTGGCGACCTGTCCCTCGCCGAGCCCCACACCGACCCTTTAGACCGCTCGAGTGGCACGGGATTTTGCGAATGGTTCGCAAATGAGGTAGCCTATGGGACTCCGTGCCGATTACGTGACACGACCGCGGGAGTGGATCGCATCGATCCTCGCGCGCGAGCCCCGCTTTCTCTCGGCCGCGCAAATCCACCAGGGGCTCGAGCGCGACGGCGCCCGCGTTTCGCTTTCTACCGTCTATCGCACCCTCGATCGCTTGCAGGCAAAGGGCGACATCACGGTGCGCCCCGATGCCGACGGCGAGGTAACGTACATGCTCTGCGAGCCGCGCCATCATCATCACCACGCGATCTGTCGCACGTGCGGACGCGTCGAAGACGTCGATTGTGCTGCAATGGAGCAGTTCGCCGAGTCGCTGCGCGCGCACAACGGATTTGAGCTCGACGGGCACGCGATCGAGTTTTTCGGAAAATGCGGCGCCTGCCGGTAATCGTGGGCGCGCTTGCGCTCCTCTTGTCGGCGTGCGCGCACGTAAACTCGAGTCATCCTTCGACTGCGCTCAGGATGACAACGACTGCGCTCAGAATGACAAGGGGAAAAATTCGCGTAGCGACTACGATTTCGACGCTCAACTCGTTCGTGCAGGGCGTCGGCGGCGAGTACGTGAGCGTGAAGAACATCGTGCCGATCGGCGCGTCGCCGGAGACCTTTGCGCCCGCGCCGCAGGACGTTGCGACCGTCGCCGATGCCGATGTATTGGTTGAAAACGGAGCCGGCCTCGAAACCTGGCTCGATCGTCTTCTGCGTGACGCCGGCAAGCCCGGCCTGCGCGTCGTCGTCTGCGCGCAAGGGTTGCTGGTCAAGTATCTCAACCCGCATCTGTGGATGGATCCGGTATTCGCCAAACAGTACGTTGCGAAGATCCGCGATGCGCTTATTGCCGCCGATCCGGCACATAGCGAAGCCTATCGCCGCAACGCGGCCAGCTACGACCGGCGGCTCGACGATCTGATCGGCCAGATCCGGCGGCAGATCGCCACCGTTCCGCCGTCACATCGCTACATGATCGTCTTCCATAACGCCTGGCAGTACTATAACGACCGTTTCGGAATCACCACGCTTGGCTTCGTCGAGCGAAATCCGGGGCAGGAGCCCAATCCGCAGCAGGTCGCGCAGTTAATCGATCTGGCCAAGCAGCATCACGTTCACGGCGTCTTTAGCGAACCCGAGTATAGCCCCAAAATTTTGTACGCCATCGCACAAGGCGCCGGGATTTCGGTCGTCGAGGACCTCTACGACGATTCCGTCGGCACCGACCCGCGCGTCGCAAACTATATTGCGATGCTGACCTACGACACAAACGTCATCGTGCACGCGCTAAAGTGAAGAAACAGGTCATCCTTCGACAGGCTCAGGATGAGACCCGACAGGGTCAGGATGACGCCGAGAGAGACGCCGTGGTTGCGCGCGATTTGGACGTGCGCTACGAGGATTTCACTGCACTCGTCGGGGCGACGTTCGCTGTGCATTACGGAGAAGCGCTCGGCATCGTCGGCCCCAACGGCTCGGGAAAATCGACGCTGCTCAAGACGATCGCGGGCCTTTTACTGCCGTCGAGCGGCGAGTTGAGCGTTCTCGGGCAGCCGCCGCGCAAGCTTCCTCCCGGAACGATCGCCTACGTGCCGCAGGTAGAGGCTGTCGACTGGTCCTTTCCCGCGACCGTGTGGGACGTCGTCGCAATGGGTCGCTTCGCGCGACTGCGCTTCTGGCAACATTTTGGCCCTAACGATCGCGAGGTCGTTCATCATGCGCTCAGCGTTGTGAGTATGGGCGATCTTGCCGGACGGCGGATCTCGAATCTCTCCGGCGGTCAACAGCAGCGCGCTTTCGTCGCACGCGCGCTCGCCCAAGAACCCAAGCTGCTGCTGCTTGACGAGCCGACGACCGGCGTCGATGCGGCGACCGAAGAAGCGCTGCGCAAAATCGTTCGCAAGCTCGTCGGCGACGGACTTCCGGTCCTAATGGCGACGCACGATCTCGACCGGGTCGACGACTGGTTCGATCGTCTGCTCGTCCTCGACCGCCGGGTGCTTGCTCTCGGAACGCCCCGCGAGGTCGTCGAGTCCGGCGCCTACAGCGCCATTCGCGAACACACCCACACGCACGGACACTTGCGCCACGATCACGAGCCGCACGCCGCCCACGCCGCCCATCCCGAAATACGAGCGTGAGTTGTCCTTCGACCCTTCGACTGCGCTCAGGGTGACACGTTGGAAATACTAACGGAGCCGTTTCATTATGCGTTTATGCAGCGAGCGTTCGTTGCGGCGCTGGCGGTTGGACTGATCTGCTCGACGATGGGCACGTACGTTATTTTGCGAAAGCTATCGTTCATCGGTGATGGTATCGCGCATGCGTCGTTCGCGGGAATCGTCATCGCGTATCTGCGGGGCGCGAACTTCTACCTCGGTGCCGGCATCGTTGCCGTGCTGACCGCCGTCGGGATCGGGTTCGTCCATCGCCGCGGCCGGATATCGCTGGATACGACGATCGGCGTGCTCTTTACGGGTATGTTCGCGTTGGGCGTTTTTTTGATGAGCCAGCAGCGCAGCTATGCCGTCGACCTCCAGAGTTTCCTGTTCGGCGACATCTTGGCCGTCCAGCCGCAGGATTTGTGGTTGATTCTCGGTTTGAGCATCATCGTCGGCGTTACCGTTGCCGTGCTGTTCCGGGGCCTTCTCTACACGACGTTCGATCCGGTCGTCGCGCAGGCCAGCGGCATCAATTCGCCGGCCTACGAATATGCGCTGCTCGTGATGCTGGCGCTGACAATCGTCGTCGCGCTGCAAGCGGTTGGCATCGTACTCGTTGCGGCGCTGCTCGTCACTCCGGCGGCCGCCGCCTATCAGCTTACGTCGCGCTTTTCGCCGATGATGGCCCTGGCCGCGCTCTTCGGTGCCGCGAGTACCGAGGGCGGACTCTATCTCTCGTATTACGTGCGGGCGTCGAGCGGTGCGACGATCGTCTTGCTTGCGACGCTGCTCTTCTTTCTAGCGATCGGGCTCAAGCATCTGCGCCGCGCATAACGTTCCAGGTCTCGTCGGCTAGCGGTTCCAGATAACCCCCGGCTGCAAGTGCATCGAGTGCCTCTCGCAACGCCGCGCGCTCGTTCTTATTGGGCATTCCCGCCCATCGCATCGCCAGCACGTTAAGCTCGATCGTCGTGCCGGGCACCAGCGCGTCCCGCAAGAACTGCGGCGGCAGTTTGACGCGCTCCATACGCCGCGCCAGCGGCTCGAGCGCTGCCTCGAACGAAGTCGCTGCCACATTGTCATCCTTCGACAGGCTCAGGATGACAGGCGGTCTTAGGGTGACAGGCGGCGGTGGTGCGTGGGTTGCTTTTTGCGGCGAGAGGCGCGAAATAATGAATGGATCGGCGAGCGTTCCGAACCATTCGCCGAGTACGGCGCCGGCGGTCTGCCACGGAACGGCGTCGACTACCGCGGAGCGGCGTGCGATGCCGCGCAAGATCGCGCGCGCAACGCGCTCGGGCGAAGCGGCGGAAACTTTGCCCCTGCGTTCGATTCCCATAGCTTCGTGAAACTCTGTGGCGACGAGACCGGGATCGACGTAGGTGACGGCAACTCCGCGGTCGCGCAACTCGCGCCGCAGCTGTGTTGCCGCAGCTCGAACGGCAGCCTTGGCGAGGGCGTAGGCGCCGTAGTTGGGGAGCGGCACGCGGGCGATTCCCGAGCCGAGAAAGACGAGNNGCGACGACGTGAAGGCGCCATTGCGCCTCGATTGCGGCATCGGTTTGATCGAGCAGTGCGCCGAGAGCACCGCCGCCTGCGTTGTTGACGACGGCGTCGATTCGCCCGAAGGAGCTCATAGCCGTCGCGACGATTCGCCCGGGCATGTCGCCGGCGGTAACGTCGCCGGCGACGGAGACGACCTTACCGCCGGCGTCGCGAATCGCACGCGCGACCTTTTCGAGCCGCTCGACGCGGCGGGCGACGATCGCGACGCGATACCCGGCGTCCGCGGCGGCGCGTGCGAGCGCGGCGCCGATGCCCGAGCTCGCGCCGGTAACGATGAGAACGCGCTCNNGCATAGTGCTCGGCCTCACCGGCGATCGGTGGCGGCGTGTCGACAACGTCGCGAGCTTCGGCAGCGAACTGTGAGAGCATTTGGGCGACCGGTTTAGCAGAACCGTCGCTGCGCACGATGCCGAAGCGCAGCTCGTGCGGCGCGCGATCGAATGGCGGCCTGTGTGCCAAGGCGAGATCGTAGTCGGCCCAGCACCACCAAAACGCGCCCAGTGCGCCGCGTGCGTGTAGCCGCTCGATCGCACCTCGTCCGTAGAGGGCCATCTCGGTCTCATCCAAACAGGCGAAACCGTCGACGCGTGAGGTGCCTGGCGGGCACTGCGGATTGCCCAACTCGCTGAAGAGCACGGCCTTGCCGCTGAACGATGCTTGCAGCTGGCAGAGAAACGGCACGACATTCGTGTCGAGACGGTCGCGTGCAAACGAGCTGTAGACCGAATAACCGTGCATCGTCGGAAAGGCCCACGGACCCGCGATGCTCGACGGCCGGATATTGCGATCTCGCTCGAGGTCTTCACCGTGCATTCCGCCCGTCACGCGGCTCCCCGAAGCCTCGAGCAGCGTGTCGCTCAGCCGCAGGCTCCAGTCAGCCGCGTCTTGCGGTCGCACCGGTTCGCGTAGATTTGAAAACTCGTTGCCAAGGTCCCAGGCGAAGAGGGCCGGATGCTCGCGAACCCGTTCGCCGACGCGCCGCGCAAAGAGCACTTGTGCTTTCAGCAACTCGGGATTGGCATAGAAATCGCTGATCGAGCGATCGATCACGGCGCCGCGACTAATCGTTCGGAAGCGCCCTTGACTCGTTTGAGGTTCGAGCGTCCACGGCGGCAACCAATTCACTCCGCTCATATGACCGCAGAAAAGTGTGGGCATCGCCTGCAGCCCGGTACCGGCGATGATGTCCATGACCGCATCGAAGTGACGCAACGCCTCGGCATCCATCGTGTGAGGCTCCGGCTGGAATGCCTCCCACATCAAGAAAAAGCGCACGATGTCGAGGCCGAGCGCCTTGATCCGCGCCATGTCTTCCCCGATCTCGTCCAGATCGAATTGCTGCCACATGTACATCGCGCTTCGGCGCGGCCAGTAGTTGATGCCGAGAAGAAACCGCGACATGGCGGGCTCATCTTCGCCAGGCTCGGGGCGATAACCCGGAGCCTGCCCTGAGCTTGTCAAAGAGCTTGCCCCGAGCTTGTCGAAGGGGCCTCGCGATGGCGCAAGCACGGAAAGCACCCATAGTCGGAATCATTATGGGCAGCCGTTCGGATTGGGAGACGATGTCGGCGGCGCGCGATACGCTCGACGAGCT
>PKWF01000059.1:6141-7632 GCA_003133185.1 Vulcanimicrobiota bacterium
TCGATCGTGCAGATGCCGCCCGGCGTGCCGGTCGCAACGATGGCCATCGGCGGCGCGGTGAACGCCGCGTTGTTTGCGGCGCGCATCGTGGCGCTCAAGGATGTCGCCGTCGCACGGCGGCTTGCCGCCTATGTCGTCCGCATGCATGATGCCGCGGCCTCCAGCGCGCTCGATTGAAATCGATTCAATCGATCGGCGTCATCGGCGGGGGCCAGCTCGGCCGCATGTTCGCGCTTGATGCGAAACGAATGGGATACGACGTCATAACGCTCGATCCGCACGAGCACTCGCCATGCGGGCAGGTTGCCGACGATCAGATCGTGGCAGCCTACGACGACCTTTCGGCGATCGAAGAGTTGGGGCGCCGCAGCGACGTCATCACCTACGAGTTCGAGAACGTCGATATCGACTCGATTCGTCACCTAGAGGCGCTCTCGTACCGCGTCCTCCCCGACAGCGGCGTGCTGCACGTCACGCAGAACCGGCTGCTCGAGAAAGAGTTCGCACGCGAAGCCGGACTCGCCACGACGGAGTTTGCGCGGGTGCAAAGCTTCGACGATCTAGCGCGCGCCGCCGAGCAGGTTGGATTTCCAGCCGTGCTCAAGACCGTGCGCGGAGGCTACGACGGCAAGGGGCAGTGGGAGGCAGCCTCGATCGAGCAGGCCCGCGCGGCGCTGACGCAATCCGGCGGCGCGGAACTTATCTTCGAGGCAATGGTTCCGCTTGCGTGCGAGTTGAGCGTGATCGCGACTCGCAACGCGCGCGACGAACTCGTCGCCTATCCGGTCGCCGAGAACACGCACGATCGGGGCATCCTCGCGATGACGATCGCGCCGGCCCGCGTTGACGCGGCGACCGCGAGCCGGGCTACGGAGATGGCCGCGGTCGTCGGACGCAAGCTTCGCATCGTCGGCACGTATTGCGTCGAGTTCTTCCTTTCGACGACCGGCGAGCTGCTCGTCAACGAGATCGCGCCGCGTCCGCACAATAGCGGCCATTACACGATCGACGTGACGCCATGCTCTCAGTTCGAACAGCAAGTGCGTGCGATTTGCGATCTGCCGCTTTCGCCGCCGCGGCTGCTTGCCAACGCTATCATGGTCAACGTTCTCGGCGACGGCACGGGCGATCGCCTGACGGGAATCGCGAAGCTGCTTGCCGATCCGTCGATCGTGCTTCACGTCTATGGTAAGCGCCACGCCGTCGCGCGCCGAAAGATGGGGCATTTCACGATGCTCGTCGACGGACCGGTGAACGCGGCAGCGGTTGCTCGCGCCAGGGCCGCCCACGGAAACCTGAGCTGGTCCCAATGCTGACCGGACCGTTGGGCGAGGTCTTCTACGTGTTTGTCACGTTGCTCGCCATGCTCAACCCGATCGAAGCGGCGGCGGCGTTCGCCACCTTGACCGAGGGGCGATCTTCGGGAGATCAAGAGCGCATCGCGTTCCGTGCGTCGATCGTCGCCGGGATCACGCTGATCGTGTTTGCTTT
>PKWF01000059.1:7672-7798 GCA_003133185.1 Vulcanimicrobiota bacterium
TGACGGCGAGCGTCGCGTTAGTCTTTCCGACGCCGGCGCACCGGTTTCTTAATGGTGGCGTCTTTATCGTCGTCGCCGTTATCGTGGTGCTGATCACCTATCTTTTCATGCGCGCCTCCGAGCGCC
>PKWF01000120.1 GCA_003133185.1 Vulcanimicrobiota bacterium
CTGTTCCGTCCCGATTCGATGTAATCGCGCAGCCAGACCCGCTGCGTCGCATCGGAGATGTGCTCGATCTCGTACGCAATCGTCGAGCTGTAGGTCTCGCGCAGTCGCGGCAACACGTCCGCGAGCGTATTGCCGGGAACCTTGACGCGCAGCACGCTGGCGGGAATCGCGCTCTGCAGCGCGGGCGTCAGACCATAGGTTTGCGGCTGCAGCGACGGGTCGCCGACCGGCGCCGCGCCGAGCGGATCGAGATTTGCGGCCAGGTGCCCGTAGCGGCGGTAAGCGGAGACGATCGCCATGCCGGCCGCCGCCGCACGCAACATCTCGTCGGAGGGTCGCGTCGTCGCCGGGCCGGCCGGCGCGAACGGCAGTTGCGCCACGGGCGCCGCTTGCAATCCGAGCGACGAGAAGACCGCTTCGTAAAAGCCGTCGCTGCCTTGCAGCAGTTCGTCGACGCGGCGCAGATACTCGCCCGATTGCGCGCCTTGAATAACACGGTGATCGTAGGTGCTCGTGATTTGCATCACCTTCGATACGCCGAGCAGGCGCAGCGATTGTTCGTTGGCGGTTGCAAATCCGGCTGGATAGCCGATTGCGCCGGTCGCGATGATTGCGCCCTGTCCCGGCATTAAGCGCGGTACCGACGCTACGGTTCCGATGCCGCCGGGGTTGGTCAACGTAAAGGAGGCACCGGTAATGTCGTCGGCACCGAGCTTGTTTTCGCGCGCTTTCGCGACGAGCTCTTCGTAGTTCGCCCGAAACGCAGCGAAATCGAGTTCGTCGGCGTTGCGGATGACCGGTACGATCAAAAACCGCGTCCCATCCTTGCGCTCGCTGTCGACGGCAAGCCCGAGATGAATGCCCGGCTCGAGCCGAATGGGTGCACCGGCCTCATCGCGCGCAAACGAGTAGGTGATGAAACGATGTTCGCGCGCCGCGCGAACGAGCGCGTACCCAATGAGGTGCGTGAACGAGACTTTCTCCTTACCCCCGGCGGCTTTGATTGCGCCTGCTAGCTCTTTGCGGCGAGCGTCGAGCACATCGACCGAAACGCTCCGAAAGCTCGTCGCCGTAGGAATCGACAGACTCTGCTCCATGTAGCCGCTCAGTGCAGCAGCCGGACCGCGCAACGGCGTCCTTTTCGTGCCGGCGGGCGGTGCGGGGAGCGGCGGTGACGCTGGAGGCGCCGAACGGAGGCGCGCTTGGGGCGCTTGCTCGACGACGTCCGAGCGCAGAATCAGACCGTCAGGACCTGACCCTCGAACGAGTTTTAGATCGACGTCGAGCCGCCGCGCCATGCGTCGCGCCGGTTGATCGGCTAAAGCTTTGCCGGCAGATGCGGCCCGCGCGAGCGGGGGAGGCGGCTTGGCTACCGTTGCCCCGTTCCCCGCACTGGGTTGACGAGCGGCCGCACCGTTTGCCTGCGCGGTGTCGATCTGGGCCAGAAGCGCGCCGACCGAGACCGTTTCGCCTTCGCGTGCGGCAATCTGGGTCACGACTCCCGAGGCAGTCGCCGGAACTTCGACGTCGACTTTGTCCGTCGTCACCTCCACAAGCGGATCGCCTTCGGCAACGAAGTCGCCGACGTGTTTGCGCCACTCTACGATCGAACCTTCGGTAACGGACTCGCCCATCTCGGGAAGCGTTACGTTGACCAGGGTGCCTTCCAAAACAGGCTTCATTTTATCTTTTCGGAGGCCGGAGGCCTACGACTCTGCGCAGCTTAGAAGTACTTCGCCGGCAGGGCGCTCGTTACAACCATGGCGTTCTTGGCAAAGCGCGGGCGAGCGTGGCTCAAGACGAATGCCGCCACATCGTAGGCTTGGGAGAGCGAAAGCGAGCCCGGCGCGTTCTGCGGCATATTGTAGCGGATGAAACCCGTCATCCGGTCGATGTGGGCCATNNCACATCGAGCACTTGCTTGCGTAGATCTTGGCGCCGTCGCCAGAGTCCGGGGAATCCTTCGGCAACGGCAAGATATAGCGATCGTCTTTGGATTGGGTTGCGCCGACCGAGACCCCACGCGAGAGCCAAGCGATGTAAGAGACGATCGCAATCATTGCCTTGCTCGAATAGGCCGGGGGCTTTCCGTTCATGCTGTACAAGAAGCACTCCGCGATGCGGTCTTGCAGGGCGATCACGCGGTGCGCGCGTTTGTTCCATTGCGGAAAACGCCCGTAGAGGCCGATGAAACTGCCGCCTCGCGGCTGCGTTCCGCCTGCGAGGTGACAGGCCGCGCAAGACATTTGCGCACGCACGTACGGCTTCATCAGCGATTGCGTCTCGACGACGATGTCGTGTCCGTACGCGATCGATTCTCCGAGCGGTCCGCTGGGAAGCGTATGCGGATCGTATAGAGCCGAGCCCGTACCGGGCGGCGAGCCGGAACATGCGGCGAGTCCGAATGCGACGGTCGCAACGAACAGAAGCAATAGTTTCGGCATCGTGGACCTCCGCTCAGAGCGCCAGCGTCAGGTACGTGTAGTGATAAGTCGCCTGCAGGACCGCGATGGTTGCGACCATCGACGGAACGACGACCGTGCCCGGAATCAGGTTCGTCAAAATGTCGGCCGCCACGTCCGCGGCGCTCATCGCGGCGGGGGCAAAGCCTCGCATAAAGATCGCGCGAGCCTGTTCCTCGATGGCCGTGTGGCAGGCGAGCACGATCACGCCCCGCCGCTGCAGCATCTCGATCGACGCGTCCTGGTACATGCCTGCGGCATCGTCGGGATCGCTCCGAACGTCAACCGACGCGCGCCGCGGCAGGAACATGTTGGAAACGACCGGCGCGCCCGCCGCGTCGCTCAATTTAAAGAACTCTCCGAGACGGTACTTGACCCAAATCTGATCGGCATATGCGTACACGGCCGATGGACCGTGGCCCGCGAGCGCTACGACAATGGCGTCTGCCGAATACCCGAACCCGAACTGCAGGCCGTTCAACGCGTTCTTCA
>PKWF01000019.1 GCA_003133185.1 Vulcanimicrobiota bacterium
CCCCAGACCCCTTACATGCGAAATGATTCTGGGGCAAAAGACGCTCCCACGAAAAAGGCCCGCAAAAGGCGCAAAGCCTCATAGCCATCGAGGTTTCTTGGCATTTCCGATTTCCAGAACTTTCCGCGAATTTCCGCGCTTTTCCGCGAGAATGGTCGTCAAATGGTCGTCAAAATCCGCGAGTCCGCCGACCGTTTGACTGGGCGCGGCAATCTCGCACAACAGCGCTTGGCATTCATATTGTTTGGACGCTCGGCGTCCACAAAAGGGACGCAGACCGACTGTGGCACTCTGCCGTGATAGGCATAGTGGCAGTGGATCGAACGGAGCTCTGCGTCACCAAAAGGAGTTTTTCAGACCTTCCAAGCGCAGTCGGACCAATCGCGAGACCATCGCATGGGGCGGCACATTGACATCTCGCGATAGCTTGCGTAAGCTTACATTCAATAGTGAAGACGCTTGGCGACAGAATCAGGGAATTGAGAGAACAGCGGGACCTCTCGCTTCGCGAGTTAGCAAAGGCCGTGGAAACATCCGCAGCTTTCCTGTCGGATGTCGAGCTTGGCCGACGGCACCCCTCGGAGCCGGTCCTCAAGGCGATCGCCCGGAAGCTCGAAACCACGCTCAAGGATCTTCAAGAGCACGATCGCCGTCCGCCGCTTAAGGAGATGCAACGTATCGCATCTGCCAATCCGGCCTACGGTGTACTGTTCAGAAAGGTCCTAGAGCATGATGATCCCCAGGCGATCATCGACTACTTGGATAGGCGTGCCGGGCGAAAGAAATCATGAAAACGTATCGTGCCTATGCTGGCCCATTTGCGGAGCGACCCTACTACCCAGCCGAGCAAATCGAGCAGATGTGCTGGGATGAGCTAAATACCGCTGGTCTGTATCCCGATGCCCCGGCGCCCGTCCGGATCGATCGGTTCATTGAAAAGCGCTTCAAGATCAGCATCTCGTATGATGATCTGCCGAACGGCATTTTGGGATTCACCGAGTTTGGCAACAACGGCGTTGTTTCAATCGTTGTAGCAAAGGCACTCGACGACGACAGCCGGCGTTCGGAGCGTCGGATTCGAACCACGCTGGCTCATGAAGCCGGCCATGGCCTTCTCCACATGCACCTGATGGTGCTGGGCTCCGAGACCCGACCGCTATTCGAGGACGGCCTTGATCCCATACGCCCGAGGATCTTGTGCCGTAACGAAGGCGTGCTACCTGAAGCTAGGCCAAAAAAGAAGTACGACGGGAAGTGGTGGGAGTTCCAAGCCAACCAAGCAATGACCGCCTTGCTGCTGCCACGGAGTCTGGTCGAACGGGCGTTAGACCCGATGCTCGTGGCGTATGGCACGCTAGGTAAGCGGACGATCGTAGCGGACACGCGCGACCGGGCGGCAACGCTCCTTTCGGAGACCTTTGACGTAAACCCGATCGTCGCGCGCCTTCGGCTGGACGCCATCCATTCCGAGGACGAAGCCCGCCAGTTGACGCTGTAGCTTTTCTTTGGTAAGCTGTAAGCTGACGCAAGCTTACAGTTGTTGCTACGGTGGTGTAGGCTCGCGAACAAAATGACGTGGCGCGGGCCGGGTCGCCGAGTTTCAGCGATTCGAGATGCCGCCCCGGACGGGAGTGGATTATGTCAAGTGTGGTTTTTCACGGGAAGTCCGATATTCCAGAGGTTGTCGCGCTGCGGCAGAGCGAGACGNNATCGCGTGCATCGGGGTTCGGGATGCCGACGAGGACCTGGAACTCGAAGCCGTTTTGATCGATGTTGCCGCGGATGGTGAGCATATTCATCATTCGCGGAAGTGCCGGCATATAGCCGTTAGCGTCCGCTACGGCGGACATCCGTCGCGCTCGCGCGAGTTTAAGCCGCACACCACCGTCGGCAAGGTCTTGCAGTGGGCGGAAAAGGAATACGGCATCCCACCGGATCAACGCGGGCAATTTCGGCTGAAGCTGCCGAATGTTCAGGAATATCTCGAGAATGACGAGCTTCTTGGAGAACTCGTCACCGGAGAGCCCTGCGAGCTCAAGCTCGACCTCGTGCGCACCGAACAGAACGCGGGTGCTCGCCGTGAACGAAGATCTGCAGCGACACCTCGCTGAGCCGCCNNAGCCGCCGTACAGGAAAGGCGAGATCAACGGGCGCTGGCGCTTCGTCCGAATAGAGTGGCCGCGCGCGATCTTTGAGCTCTCAACCCGCGACGGCAACCGTCCGTGGATTGCACTTGCGCTGGACCTTACCGGCTATCCGGCCAACCCGCCCCTAGGCCAGTTTTGGGATCTCGCAAAAAACGCTCGCCTTGAGGCGCACCTCTGGCCGCGTCTAAAGGAAAGCCAGGCTTTCCAACCAAACCGCGCCGGACTCTACATCGCCTGCGATCGAGATGCTCTCTCGGCCCATTCCGATTGGGCTCAAAGCTCTCCGAACACCAATTGGCGACCGGACATCGGCGTCGCACGGTACCTCAGCGCTGTGTACGGATCGCTACAAGAAGCTCACTTGGTGGCCTGATCGTGACATTGCCTACGACGTCGCTCTGCTTCTCGAGCCATGATACCTTTGCTCGAATCGCTGCGGAGCTCTATCGTCGCAGCGGTCGTGGTGCCACCGAGGCGGGTTGTTTTGTTCTCGGTCGGATTTCTGGTCGTGATCGGACAGCCGACGAGGCCATCTACTTCGACGATATAGATCCCAACGCTTACGACTTCGGCGCGATACGATTCGACACTACTAAGCTAAGCGCAGTCTACGATCTATGCGAGGCTAGAGCCCTGTCTATCGTCGGTGACATACACGTGCATCCGGGGGCCGCGTTCCTGAGCCCGATTGACGAAGCTCACCCAGTGATTGCCGTTGCCGGACACGTTTCGGTGATTCTTCCTTACGACGGGCGATACCGCACCGCTCGGCAAATCGCGGTAAACGTGTATCTGCCGTCGGGTAGCTGGACCGAACTCGAACGGGGTCGGTGCTCTGCATTCTTGGGGCTTGATCGCGCGATTCCGCACAAAGAGTCCTTCGATCGCCACGAGTTTCTCCTGGCGTTGAAGGGGTTCAATAGTGCCGATCGCCGAGCGTTGCTGGACGAAGTGCGCGTCGGTGTTGTCGCCGATGCGAAGACATGCCGCACCGCTCAAGGGCAAGCTGCGATTTTAACCGCGGTTTCGCTATCCACGCGATTTGCGCGCGGCGGCGTAATGGTGCGCCTTGGAAGCGATGCACGCCTGCATGCGATGCCCGAGGTCATGCTGAGCGATGAGGTTCAGCGTCTCGGCGGCGAGGCATGGGGAAGGTCGCCCGAGAGCAGCATTGTTCTCGGGGCCGATGCGGCGGAATCGGGATCATTCAGTGTGCGGCCGTGGAGCCAGGGCGGCGTCTACGGGTGCGAACCCGCTACTTCGGATTCGGCGCTGGAAGACGACTACGTGCCCGGAGCTGTAGCGGCATCGGCCCTTGCGGTCGGTGAAATATTCCGCTGTCGTATCCTTCGAAAGGTTGAGGCCGTGCCGAGGCGGCGAAGTTTGCGGCTCTGGACGCTGGCGGAACGTGCCGAGATGCCACGGGATTTCTCCGGGCTAATCGACGCGTTGTGGCTCCTGGGCTTTGGACATCTCGGAAATGCGTACGCCTGGACGATCGCTCAAACGCCGTCACTGCGCCCGCGTCTATTCGTTCAGGACCCACAAACAGTCGAAGTCGCCAACGCCTCGACGCAAATGCTCGCGGTTCCAGCAGACGTAGGCACGCCAAAGGTGCGCGTGGCGGAAAGAGAGCTAGCGCGATATGGAATGAGGGTGGAAGTTGATGCCAATGCGGTAGACGATCGGTATCTTCCACGTAGGCATCCCAAGATCATACTCGGAGGTCTAGATCACGTAGCCCCGCGCCGTGCCCTCTCGAGGGCGAATGTCTCGCTGATCGTCGATGCCGGCCTGGGAAAAACCGAGACGACGTTTTCGCAGTTCAGGGTGAATACGCTGACGAACCCGGCGAGCGTGCTCGACCTGTTCGAAGAATCGAGCGACCCGCAAGATCTTCAGGCGCGGATTATCACGCAACCATTCGCGGAAATCGATGATGGCACCGCGGATGCGCGTTGCGCGCTTCTAACTCTCGCAAATACAGCAGTCGCGGTACCCTTCGTGGGATGCGTCGTCGCTCCGATCGTCCTAACGCAAGCGCTACGGACCCAAATGAAGCTAGCCAAATCGGTGGTTCTCGCCGGAGACGTGCTCTCAGACCTCCGTGCCTTAATCTGAATCCGCCTGGCGATGGGTCAGCCCATAGCCACCTCGCCGAAAAAATGATGTACCAGCAACCAGGTCATCGACGATTGGACCAGTGCGTCAAACGGTCGGATCGTAGTCGCGAACGATATGCCCCACTTCGTCAAGCAACCGCTGTACGTTGTCTCTGGCATGACGTTCTACAGATATGCTCAGGTAATGGTGACTCTAACCCAGGAGAATTGTAATGGAATAATGCGACGCGTCGGTAACGTCACGACTTGCGCGCAGTTGGGATATCGTCGACGTTNNCGCAGCTAGGATATCGTCGACTGGCCTGGGGCGATTCGGAATGAGTACGTTGATCGCTCCTATTAGCCTTTGCTCGGCGGGAAGGCGTAGGTTCCAATACTAGTGAGGGACTCCGTTCGTTAGTGGCCGACAATTACGACGCTTTCACGGACGCCAGTTGATAGCGTAACCGCCAGCTCCATCGTGCGCTGCTGAGAATCGAGTAGCCGAAACGCGGGAGCCGCCGCAACTGTCGTCTTCGATCCTCGCGCTGCGCGCTGCGGTCTCCGTCTCGGCGCTGCCGCGCCGCAGTTGCCCCGGCTCCCCCGCTTCGGCTGAGCCCACTGCAGCAGCGCCCGCCGGAGCCTAAAGATGTTGGGCCTCGAGGCGCCGCTCATACGCCTATAGTTCGCGCGCGATAGGCGCGCGAGGAGGATACGGTCATGATCGAAGGGACCCCACTAAGCCAGCTGGCCCAGCAGCTGATCGCCGAACGCCAGATGCAGCGCGACTTCATCGCAGACACGCGCCGACTCACCCCGCATCCGGTGGACGGAGGGGTGAGCATCGAGCTTCAGCACACCGACGGCACAACCGCCGTCGCGCCTACACGGTTCGCACTCGNNAGAACCTCGCGTACTGGTTTGCCGAGCAGCCGTCGACGCGGTTGCTGCGGACGCGCACTGGAGAAACCGGAGAGCTACGCGCATTTCTCTCACGCCGGTACCGTCCGCTCGACAACTACGAGCTCGCCGAAGCCGTGATCCCGCAACTTGAGCGGCCCGGCGTGCACGTCGTGTCAGCCCGGATCACCGACACTCATTTCTANNAGCGAGGTGGGGGCATCGTCGCTGCGGATTTCGCCCATGGTTTATCGATTGATCTGCACGAACGGCCTGATCTCGGGATCCGAGCTTCGCCAGCACCACGTCGGCCGAGGAATCGATCCTGCCGATGATGGAGCGTCGGAGTTCTACAGGGACGAGACATGCAGGGCCGTCGATCGGGCGTTCTGGCTGAAGGTCGTTGACACCGTCGATGCCGCGATGAACGAAGCGCTCTTCGGTCAACTGGTCGACAAGCTTCGCGTGGCGGCGGGCGAGCCGCT
>PKWF01000016.1:0-1937 GCA_003133185.1 Vulcanimicrobiota bacterium
TAACCGGGGGGTCAAGACGGCCACGGCAAGGTGGCGCGGGCTTCTGTGTATGGCGCTTGTCATTAGCGCGGCGATGAACGCGTGCACGCGCATCCCCACCAGCGCTCAGCGCGTTGCGAGCGGCACCATTCCTGACACGCTGCGCTACGCGACCTCTGGAATCAACAGCCTCAATCCCCTCACGCAGGAAACCAACGCCGAAGTCGTACTCGACATGTTCATCTATGGTTGGTTCTTTTACGTTGACGACAAAGGGAAGTTCGTACCCGATCTCGCCGTTGTAGTTCCCACACACAAGAACGGCGGCATTACTGCCGATGGCCGCACGCTGACGTATCACCTTCGCCGCGGCGTGCGTTGGCTGGATGGCGCTCCGTTCACCGCTCGCGACGTCGTCTTCACCGTGCACGCAGTGATGAATCCACACAACGACGTGTACTCGCGCGCAGGTTGGGCTGATATAGCCTCGATGGAAACGCCGAACGACTTCACGGTGCGCTTTCATCTGAAGCGGCCGTACGCACCGGCCATTGCGACGCTTTTCTGCCCATACCAACCTGACGGCTACCCCGTTTTGCCCGCGCACTTGCTGGCGCGCTACGCAGACCTCAACCACGTGCCTTTCAACAGTGAGCCAGTCGGCACGGGGCCGTTCAAAGTGACGGAGTGGTTTCGCGGGGATAGAATCGTGCTTGATGCCAATCCTTTGTACTGGCGGGGGCCACCCAAGCTCAAGCGCGTCATTGCGAAAATCATCCCCAATGACAGTACCGTCTTGATTCAATTCCAATCCCATGAGCTCGATGCGATCTTCGGAGCACCCGAAGCCCAATACCCACAACTCATCAAACTAAACGATGCGAAGGTCACGTTGGCGCCGACCGCTCTGTTTGGCGCCCTGCAGATCAATACGAAGCATCCTCCGCTCGACGATGTTCGTATCCGCAGGGCAATCAACTATGCGATCAACAAGCCTCAACTCATCGCAAACGTGACGCACGACGTGGACACTCCGGCGGATTCGGACATTCCCAACTCGTCTTGGGCTCATGATTCACAGCTCAGACCGATTGGTTACGACCCAACTGCTGCGCGTATGTTGCTGGAGAAGGCGGGTTGGGTGCCCGGACCTGACGGCATCCGCATCAAGGACGGCAAGCGCCTTTCGCTCAACTTCGCCGGGCTGACGGGAGCTGCCACCCTGACAGCTGACACGCTTCTTATCCAAGAGATGCTGCGCGCGGTTGGCATCGAAACCGTGATCAAGAACTATTCGGCCGAGATGTTTTCTGGACTAAAAGGCGGCGTGCTGTTGGCGGGGCACTACGACATCGCCGTTGTCGACAACGGATCGGGCATCGATCCTGACGACTCAACAATGTTTATGTGCGATCAGATGCCCCCGTCCGGCGCGAACCTCGATTTCTGGTGCGACCCAACCTTCGATACTGCCGAACGAGGGGCACTCGCACACTACGACCAACCGACTCGTAAGCGGTACTATGCCGTCACGCAGCGCGAACTTCTAGAGCAGTCACCAGTGGTCTTTCTGTATTATGATCGTCAGATTCTCGTGACCTCTCCTCGGCTGCACGGTTTCGCTGCCACTCCTGCAGTAATCTTTAATTGGAACACGTGGCAGTGGTCGATGGAGTGAGAGAATTCGCGCTAGCGATCGCGAGGCACGATAATGACTTTAGTCGTTTTCTCCGCACCACTCCTTTTTGAAAAGTGGACAGGGGTCGCTCGTTCTTGCAGGCGATGAAAGATGCACTTCGAAGCCCGCTTCGTCACCACTGCGTTAGGAGCGAGGTTTAGAATGCCAACTTTCAACAATCGCGTGCTTATGCTGACCGCTGGAGCACTTCTTGCAACTTCGGCCTGTGGAGGAAACGCCACAGTTCCATCCGGAGTGGTCTCCGCGCCAGTCGCGAGTT
>PKWF01000016.1:2013-3597 GCA_003133185.1 Vulcanimicrobiota bacterium
GGCACGGCTGGGAACGGAACCACGATCGAAGTACTCGATCCAGCCCCGAGCTCTAAGCCGGTGACCTTTACGCAAAACACCAAGATAGAGGGCTGCGACGGCGATGCAATCACTGCGGGAAATGACGTCTACGGCGCAGGGCTGCTCAGCGGTATCGTTTCGGAGTTCACTCAAACCGGCAAATTCAAGAAGAGTTACGGTTCTCCCATCGAGGTTCCGTTTGCCGACGCCGATGCATTCTGCGGTGAGGCTTACGCGCCTGAGGACCTCTACATTGGGGATTCCAAGACCGGCTCACTTATTAAGTTGGCGTTCCCGATTAGTAGCTCTGGCCACCCGCAGGTGATCCAAGTGATGACCGGCTTCGGGGTCAATACGGGCTCCGGTTGGAGCGTCTTGGGCCCATCCGGAATGCAATACGATAGCAAAAAACNNCCTACTCGAGAAGAACGAGATCGTCGTACAACCCGGCGGAAAGACGTTCAAATGCGCTCACCCAAAAAGCACGTGCGCGACGCTCGTCTATAGTGGCTCTCCGCTCAATGGGCCCGTAGCTTCCGCTCTTCTACCGAATGGAAACCTCATCGTTGCGAATACCCTCGGTGGAAATAAGCTTGTGGAGCTGACGCCGGCGGGGCAGGTACTTGCTACCAAGACGATCGACAAGAGCAAGACTGCTCATATCTTCGGACTCCTTGCGACCGGCACGAGCGATAGCAATACAGCGCTGTTCTATACCGATACCAAAACGAACACGCTCCAGGAACTCGAGCAATAGAGAATCTAAATAATGACTTTAGTTAGGAGCGAGGTTTAGGATGCCAACTTTCAGCAATCGCGTGCTTCTGCTGACCGCAGGAGCACTTCTTGCAACTTCGGCGTGTGGAGGGAACACCACAGTTCCATCCTCAGTGGCGGGGATCGATTCGGGATCACAAGCCTCCTCCACGTCGCAAGCCTCCGCAGGCGCGAGTTCCGTCCTTCCAAACGACACGACCTCAATTCTGAAAAAGCTCAAGAAGGACGTGGAGATCGGTTCGACGGTCGACTCGAAAAACGGCGACACCGGTCCCCGCGCGATCTCGCTGGTCCGCTCAACGTTTGGGCTCAAAAAAGGGCAGTTGCTCGTGTGCAACTTCGAGGACTCGGCGGGCACTGCCGGCAAAGGCGCGACGATTGAAGTCTTCGATCCGAACCCGAACTCAAAGCCAAGAACTTTTGTGCAGAGCAGCAAGATCGAAGGCTGTGTTGGAAATGCGGCGACGGTTGCGAATGACGTATACGGCGCGGGGATGGCGAGCGGGATTGCCGCGCAGTTCAACCAGAGCGGTAAGCTGCAGTACAGCTACGGTTCGCCGATCGAGAAACCGTTGGACGACGCCGACGCATCCTGCGGTCTTGCGTACGCACCGGAAGACGTCTACGTTTCCGATGCGAAGACGGGCGGCGTCATTAAGTTGGCGAAACCTCCGGTGAGCAGCGGTCGTGCGATAGAGACCCAAGTGATTTCCGGTTTCGCCGTCAACAAGGGGTCCGGCTGGAGCGCCCTTGGCCCGTCGGGAATCCAATACAATGCGACCAGGA
>PKWF01000218.1 GCA_003133185.1 Vulcanimicrobiota bacterium
GAATCGAACGAGAAATCGGAGGCCTCGATGCGCGCGTCAACGAGATCAAGCTTCTCTTCGAGTCGCCCGAGATCTATACCGACGCGGCCGGATATAAGGCGTTGAGCGAAGAGCTCGCTGGACTAACAATGCGCAGTCGGGAGCGCGTCATCCAATGGGAAGCGTTGCTAAATCAACTCGAAGAAGTGACGGTGACGTAACGAGCGAGAATTCGACGATGCGTTCATTCGTTCGCATTACGCGCCTTATGGGGCGATACTGACCGACTGTCCGACGGGTCTTTCCGGCGGGGACTGGAGCGATCGCGTCGGGTTACCGCCTGCGGGGTAGGCCCAGTAGTCGAACTTCGGCTTCGATCCGTAATAGCTGCACCGGAGGTTTCCGCCGACAACAATGTTTCCGGCGATAAACGGCTGCCGCACCTCGGCGTCGTTGCCGTCGCAACTATCAGTGAGAATGGTTTTCCCGATTAACGCAAGATTGCCGGAGGCATCTTCCGATACGCGATAGATTGCCGTCTCATTTTCGTCCAAATAATTCTGGTCGCTGAGCGTGAGGTGTTTGCCGTCCCACATGACGCTCGCCGGGTAATAGATGCCGAATCCGCCGAGGTGCACGGCTCGCAACGACGTACCTCCATGCGGCAGCTCGCAAGCGAGAGGATCGGAGTATCCTCCTAGCGGTTCAGCCGACCCGTACAACAACGCTTCGACGAAAAGATTGCCGGCAGCGTCGTAGCCCGGCGCCCAAAACGGATAGCACACCGCGCTTTGGTAGACGTGAGCCTTTCCGCCGGCGTGAACGAAGACATCAACTGCATCCAAAGCAGCCACCGCGAGATTTCCGGTGGTTGGATCGACGGAACATCCCATGGGCTGGTAGTCGGTCTTCAGCGTTTTCATGACTCGCGTGCCTCCGCGCGCGAACTGCGAAACGGAGCTTCCGCCAAAAGCGACAACCCAAACGTTCCCCTTCTTATCGGCGCACTGGCCATACGGATCGTTTAACCCGCTAAGCTGACCTTCCAGCGTCCCTTTGTTATAGTCGTAGACGTAGACGTCGTTGCTGCTCCAATCGGAGACGTAGAGCAGCTTTTTAATGCGTTTTGCGCCGGGCGACATCCACGACGAACGGTGGTCGGGGCGCTTTGGTCCCGCGACGGAATGGCGCATCGCCTTTGCGATCGCATCGGTAGCAACGGGCGCCTCGAATCCGGAGTTGCCAATCGGAGCGCATCCGGCGAGCAAGGCAGCGGCGATGCCGATCTTTAGCCCATCGCGGCTGGAACCAAAAGTACGCATCAGGCGTATTCCCCGCAAATTTGTACGCTCCGTACGTTCGCGGTGCCTTTATCGTTTTCCGGCACAACCCTAAAAGATGACCCCACATGATCGCCCGATGGAAGTAATCGCGGGGCAGCGTTCGGCGCGGCGTTGCCAGGATAAACGAACGCCGAGCTTACCCGATCTGGTTTGGACCCGGCACACTCCGCTAGAGCACGAGCCGGCTTGGGCTGGCGTTTCATGGCTGACCCGGTGCCGTCATGGAATGACGACGGACGATTTTCGCGCAATTGTGCGCACGCGGCGACGACTTCCGGCGCGTCGCACTCTAGCGCCTCTTGAAGCATCGCCAAAGCCAATAGGCGGGAACGGCACTGACAAGCGCGGCGATGCAAGGCAGCGTGTCCCTGGGAAAGGCGACCATCGAGTAGGCGACGACTCCGGCACACACAACGCCGAAGATGGCCGTCGTATACGGATGTCCCGGAACTTCGATGGTAACGTCTTCGTCGGAACGATCGCGTTTGCGAAACACGAAGACCGCGAGCGCGGCCAGTGCAAAGAACGAAAAATCGATGGCGACAACGCCGTCGAGAATCGATTGATACCCTTGGCGCAACGCTGCGAAGGCGGCTCCGGCAAGCGTGATCGCGACAGCCACGACGCCCTGCAGCGCGATCGCGACGATCGGCGCCTCCGTCTTTGGGTGCAGCCATGCGAGACTTGCGAAGAAATCGCCGTCCTCCGCCATTGCATAGTAGATGCGCGGCGACGTGAGGATCTGGTTGCTCAAGAACCCCAGCGTAGAGAGGCCCACGCCCATGGCGATGATCCACTCCCACGCTGGGCCCGCCAAATGCATGATCTCAGTAGCAGGCGCCGAGGAGAGCGCGAGCTTCTCGGGACCGAGCACGCGAATGCAGACGATCGTCACGGCAACGTAGAGCACGATAACGGCGAGAACGCCGATCACCAACCCGTACGAGAGCGTTCGGCGCGGATTTTTAAGTTCGCCGCTCATAAAACTTGCCGTCTGCCAACCGTCGTAGGCGTAAAGTACCGGAATCATCGCAGAGCCGAGCAGAGCGAACATCCCCAGCCCTAACGCCGGAGCCCGGGCCGCCGCCGCCGGCACGCTGGCCGGCGTGACGATGAACCCCGCGACGATCAGCGCCAGAATCACCGCGACCTTTAGCAGCATGAACAGGTTCTGCGTGATGCCGCCTTCCTTCACTCCGAAGCAGTTGATGACGCTGAAGAGTACGAGAACGCCGACGGCCGAAACGATCGCAGGCACGTGCCACAGTGCGAGCGGATTGAAGTACAACGCAAAGGTAATGGCGGCCAGAGCCATACCGCCGCTTTGAGACACGAGCAGCGCCGTCCAGCCGTAGGAGAATGCCACGAGCGGATGAAAGGCGTCGCGCATGTACGCGTAGAGGCCGCCAACTTCCGGCCGACGCGCCGCGAGCTCGGCAAAGACGAAGCCGCCGAAGAGCGCCACGATGCCACCGACGATCCAGGCCGCGAAGATCAGCGGGGTCGTGTGTGCGCGCGCCGCAACGACCGACGGATTGACGAAGATGCCCGTTCCAATGATGCCGCCCATGACGATGA
>PKWF01000075.1:0-2378 GCA_003133185.1 Vulcanimicrobiota bacterium
ACGGCAATTCCCCACGCGCAAATCTCGTAGAGGTAAATGGCATGCTCTACGGCACCACCTATGGGGGAGGCACGAACCACCGTCGTTCAGGCGGCGATGGAACCGTCTTCGCCTTGATGCCTTAGCGCGCCCCCCGCGCTGCGATTACATCCGGCTTACGCCCGCGGCAACGGCCTCGCCTTCGCGAAAGCCGTGCGCGGGGCAAAGGCGTGAGGGCTTACTAGTTGGGCGCCACTTCAGAACGGCGCAGGTGGCGAGACGGCTACGCCCGTGGGGCCCCAAAAGCTTTTGCTTAGGATCCATAGGCGCTGTCCGGTGGTGTAATCCAGCGCAACCACGCTATCCGGGAGCGATCCGCATCCGGAGGAGGTTAGAGGCCCTGCGCCAGGGCGAGTATAGGTATTGGGCTTAGCGCTTCCACAACACGAGCATGAATAGGATACATAGATCACGTTCTCGCGCCGGTCGAACGTAAACATGTGCGGGTATGTTTGCCCCGTCTTGATGACACGCGACGGCGGCTTACCTTTTTGCGTAAAAACGTTGATTACACCGTTGCCCGCGACAAGAAGCGCGCCGTGCTCGTCCACCGCGATGCCAGTCACAAAGAACACCGTGTTGTTGGGAAGTAAGTCGACACCATGCCTTGCGTCGGGGCGATAGCGCTTCACCTGCCCCCAATAGCTATATTCCGAATTGTAACCGACATAGAGATTGTTCTTTGCATCCAGGGTTAGGCAATATGGGGCACCCCCCGGAAAGAAGGATCGAGACGGTTTCGTTTGGCCCGGCGCATACACAAGGACGCGGCCTCTCGTATGAGGCCCACCGCAAGCGTCGGCGATGTACACGGTCCCGTCGTCGCCCGCGACGACGTCGAAGGCGCAGTAAGCCCCGCTGTAGATGCGAAACGGTTTATGGGCCCCTCTCTTGTAGGCCCAGACGCTGCTGTTCCCGCTTTCCCACGCAGTCGTCGCATAGAGCGTGCCATGCGAGTCGACGAAGATTCCGTCGGGGGCAAGGATTTTACCGATGTGATCGATGGGGCCCTTCGAGGGATCGTCGCGCAGAAAGATTTCGATGGGATATCCGGCGTTGGTCTGGTTGGCGACATAAAGGTACGAAGCGCCCTTGTTCGCATCGGTCACAGCCTCCGCCGCGCTGCGCGTAAAAACCGGAGAACTTTGCAGCGAAAGCGGCATCGCGTCCGGCGCGCCGATCGGCGGCTGCGAACCGCCGCAGGCTGCGAGCATCATCGCCGCAGCCGCACCTAGCGCGCGATGCATAAAACGTGACGCGACCATTTCTCTCTCCATTAAAGGCTCGTTCCCGCCGTTTCGGTCACCAAATGTCTTGCAACTTACTTAAGACTGAGGGTCTCGCCACTTGGATGGCCATCTGTGGAAATGGTCCTGACAGGAGCGCCGCTCGCATAGTTGCTGAGCATGCCTCGCAGCGGGCGGCGGTTCCTTGGCCGATCCGATTTCGCCGATGCGTGCGTCGAGCCGGGCGCGAACTCGCCGACGCGTCGCGTCGCGTGTGTGCTCAAAAAGCCTTTAAATTAAAAGGAGCCATTCTGAGGACCCGTGAACTGAACGAGTCCTGTACTACATCGATGGGAGCGATAGTATGCGTTCAAAAACAAACATCAAACGCGCTCGATTCCTTGAGACGAGTGCCGCAGCGATCGGCGCCGCCGCGGCGAGCTACTCCTTTGCATCGGCGCAAACGGAAGTGGCTGCGACGATGAGCGGCGCGGGCAAGCCGAGCATAGTTTTCTGTCATGGTCTGTGGGCCGACGGCTCGTGTTTTACCAAAGTGATGGGGCCGTTGCAAGCGCAAGGCTACGATTGCATTGCTGCGCAGTACCCGCTCAACACACCCGAAAACGATGTCACTTTTGCCAAGTGGGCGATGGACGTGGTGAAGGGTCCTATCGTGCTTGTTGGACATTCATATGGCGGCTCGGTGATCACGGCCGCCGGAACCGACCCGCGCGTGAAAGCCCTCGTTTATATCAACGCGCTTGCTCCCGATACTGCTGCCGGCGAGACATCGCAGAGCATACAGCAGAAGTTCCCTACGACCGACGTGCTCAAGCACATCAAAGTCGTCGACGGACGTATCTGGCTGACCAAAGAAGGCCTACCGTATTTTTGCGGCGACCTCTCGGCGACCGAGCAGCAGCTCGTGTGGGCGACACAGGGCGCGCCGGCTGCCAACATCTTCGCGCACGATGCNNTGGAAGACCAAGCCGAGTTGGTACATCGTCGGAAAGAAGGATCACACCGTCAACCCGGATCTTGAACGCTTTCTTGCGAAACGCATGAAAGCCAAGACGACCGAACTTGATTCGAGTCACGTGCCGATGCTCTCGC
>PKWF01000075.1:2426-4131 GCA_003133185.1 Vulcanimicrobiota bacterium
CGGCCTCGCGATCGCGAGGCCGTGTGCGTGCGAGCCGCAACAGTCGAGGTAATGCGTCATTTCCAGCTTCTGAAAGGCCCGGCACGTCGCCGGTCGTCGTACCATACATCGTGCCGTCAACGTCAACCAGGGCAGCGGCCGGCCCCGCTCCAATGCTCGCGGCGCGTAACATCATCTTTTCTTTGCCGCTCTTGGTGATGCTGTAAACGGTGCCGCAGTCGCAGTAACGGACGTCACCCCCCAAAAGCGTCGTGCCGTAAAAGGTGCCGTTCACTTCGATCAAACCTGACACGGGCGTGGCTCCGTCATCGGCGCCCCCCGTGAAGCGGTAGATCACGGTCTCTTTGCCACTCGTGCTGATGCTAAAGACCGTGCCGCAACCGTCCGAAGAGTACCCACAGACGCCTCCTTGAGCCGTCGTGCCGTATACGAGGCCGTTTGCATAAATGAGGTTGGTGCTTGGTCGGCTTCCGTCGGAACCGCCGATAAAGCTGTACTATACGTGCTCGGCGCCGCTTGTGCTTATGAAGGCCGCGGTCGGAAACATTCCGTCGGAGCCGCTGGTGGAAGCATGTAACATGTGCTCTGCGCCACTGAGGCTGACGCTGTAGACGGTCCCACATCCAGCGTTAGACCCGCCGCACAGACCGGTCGTGTTGCCGCCAAACTCGGTCGTACCTGGAAGCTGCATCAGCCTACGACTCCGTGGCCTTGTCGCCCATCGGCGCGTCGGCCGCTGATCCGTGGGCCGAGGTGGCTTTCGAGATCGCGGTGTGGGTGCTACGACGCCATTTCTTCGCGCCAGGGTTGAGCGCAAAGCCGGGTGCTATCCTCCTTTGACGAGCACCACGCTAGGAAAGGTGGTGTTTCCACGCATAGACGTGGCCGCCGGAGCAAGCGCATCCTATTGGCAGGATCAATACTACAGCGCAGGCCGCTGCCGGGGGCTCACGCTGCCCTTGCCGTAGGCCGCGCCTCTTGCCGATAAGGAGCATTATGCGAAGCTACTATCTTCTCTTGTGTTGCGCGCTGCTCGGCGGTTGTTCGAGCGGCGCGGTCGGCACCGTGCCGCCGAGTGCCACGGCGAGCGGTGGCTGGGCAATGGATTCGGCGTACGCGCCGTACGTACGTAGCCCGCGACGCGATTCGGTGGCATACCAGTCCCTCTACAGTTTTCAAGGTGGCTCAGGGGACGGCGCAAACCCGCAAGCAGGACTCCTTGACGTTGAGGGCACGCTCTACGGTACAACTGAGAGCGGCGGCCCAAACGGATACGGAACAGTCTTCGCGATCGCGCCCTCCGGAACCGAAACCGTCCTCCATTATTTCGGCGCCAGCTCGGAGGATGGCACATTCCCGCAAGCGGGCCTCATCAACGTCAAGGGCACGCTCTACGGTACAACCTTCCAAGGAGGCGCGCACG
Source organism: Vulcanimicrobiota bacterium (assembly GCA_003133185.1). Lineage (GTDB taxonomy): Bacteria > Vulcanimicrobiota > Vulcanimicrobiia > Vulcanimicrobiales > Vulcanimicrobiaceae > Cybelea > Cybelea tyrphae. The sequence goes on from PKWF01000075.1 coordinate 3,850, forward strand.
ACTTGGGAACGGTCTTCGCGATTACGCCCTCCGGAACCGAAACCGTACTCTACAGCTTTATGGGCAAGTGCAACGGGAGTTGTACGGATGCCGCATACCCGCTAGCGGGCCTCCTCGATGTCAATGGCACACTCTACGGCACAACCCAAGAAGGGGGCGCTGGCAACTACGGAACGGTCTTCACGATCACACCCTCCGGAACCGAAACCGTGCTTTATGGCTTTAATGGCGGCAAGGCGAGGGACGGCCAGTTCCCGCAGGCGGGCCTCATCAACGTCAAGG
>PKWF01000273.1 GCA_003133185.1 Vulcanimicrobiota bacterium
TGGCTCCCGCTGCAATAGGACGGATCGGTCACTAAGAACAATCCGTTCACCGGATCGTTGGCGATGCCGGCGCCGCTGTTCCCCTGGGACGTGTCGCCGGTGCAGGGAAGCTGCGCCGCCACGCCCGTCTGCTGTGCGAGGTCGTAAAACTCGACTTGGGCGTTGAGCTCGGTCGTCGTGGAAGCAATGCCCGTGCTTGAATCGACGGCTAAGCCGTTGACGAAGCCCGCACCAAACTCCCCGTTGTTCAAACCGGTGAACTGCGTCTGTTTGCCGGTCTCGAGATTGACGAGTACGTTGAGCGGCGCGGCGCCCTGGACCCGCCCGCCATCGGGAGAGGTTGCGATGACCGCTTCGTTTGTCGCCGCATCTTGCGCGACTTGCGGCAGATTCCCTACCCCAAACGTGCGCGGATCGAGATGGAACACCTTGCCGAACTCGTTCTTCGCGACGTTCGATTCAAAGAGGACGGGAATATCGTGCTTCTTGAGCTCGATCGCGAAGATGGCCGTCGTGCCGGTTGTTTGATTTGGACCGGCCGCCTCGACCTCGATGTCTTTGACGGGCGGCGTCCACTTGCCGGTGAACTCACCCTTGACCGGATCCATCAGATCGTAGAAGCGCTTGGCGAAGGGCGACCCCTTCGGCATGACTTCGCGCGTGACGAGGCCGACGTCGCCGGTGACGATCGCATCGAAACCATAGGACGTTCCGCTCGGAGGCGACTTCGGGAAGGTCTTCAGAATCGCTCCGCTATCCTGGTCGAACGTCTCCACGTTGCTAGACGTGGCGAGCGCGCCGTCGTTGCTGCTGCGGTCGATATCGAACCCGAAGATCTGACCGCCGTTGCTCGAGAGGATCTTTCCGAGCCCCACAGACTGGCGTGCCGGCCGCGACGCCGGTTGCGACGTCGACCGCAACGGAGTCAGCGGCGGCGCCGGAGCGCCGCTGCTGCAACCCGCTATGATCAGCGCCACCGCGCCGGCATAGAGTAATTTCGTCGTTCGAGTAGCTTGGGATTGATTTTGCACGGGCGGTTTAGCGCCAGGGAGTCGCGGTGACTTTGGGACTTGGCGGCGTCGCTTGCGGTCCCGGCTTCGCGCCGTTTTTGACAACGAGGACGTCGCGCATGCCTTCGCCGTAATGGAAGGCGCAGCCGATCTCGTAGGTGCCGGCTTTCACCAGCGTGACGGTAACCGATTTGCCGGGACTAATCGGGCCGCTGGCATAGCCGGCTTCGAGCTTGCCGTCACCTTTTGCCGGTATTGAGAGGTTCGGGTTCGCCGGGAAAACGGCCGGCGGGCCAGAGATCACTTTGACCACGTCGAGCGTGTGCGTGATGCTCGAGGACAGGTTGCGAATCGTGATCTTCGTACCGGGAGGGAACGCAAGCGACTGCGTGCGTTGCGTTTGCGTGAATCCGCCCAGCGTCGCCTTCCATATCGACGACTTAAGCGATCCGACGCCTTCTTCGGGGAGTTCTTCGCCGATGGTGTCTTTCGGGACCGTAGCGGTCATGGCTAAATCCGAGTCGACCGCGGGAAGGGAGTACGTGGTGCCGTTCATTAGTGCGGTGTTGCCGGCGCCGACGCTGCCCGCTCCGCACGCAGCGAGCGCGAGAGCGACAAACGTAACAGCGAGGGCACTAAGTTTCTTAGACATGAATCCTCCGACAGTGTGTGTGTTTTGCCGAAGTCTACCGATTCGATATGAATAAAGTGTAAAGCGAGAGCGTGCCGATCGCGCGCAATACTGCAGCGATTACCGACCGCTACAAAAGTAGCTCAGGCTTTCTCAAGATTTGCATTCACACTTTCTTCAGGCTTGGACTCGCACTTTTCTTAAAAGGCCACCTCATACTCGCAACATCAACAGACGCAGGACACCTCAAAACACACATCACCGTTCAGGAGAATCAAATGAAATTACCTCACCGCATTGCGGGCGCTAGCCTAGCGTTGGCGCTCGCAGCATGCTCGGGCGCACAGAATGGAGCGACCCCAATGACACTTCCAAACGGCGGCTCCGGCACGGGCGGCGCCGGCGGCGGCACTCACTATTCCGTTCCAGCCCAACAACTCACCGATGCGCATAAGTCAACGAGCGCACTCATTCTGGTCGCTAACGAAGGCGCCGGCACAGGCGGCACGATTAGCGAGTTTTCCGAAAGCGCGAACGGAAACGTCGCGCCGAGCTCGGTTATCACCAACCACAACAATGGACCCGCCGCCATCGCCTTCAGCTCAAAGGAAGGCATCGGCATCGCAAATGGCCGCATCACCTCGGGCGGCCAGGACGGGGTCGAAACGTTCTCGCTGGCCGGCGATTTCTTGACGGTGGATCGAAGGGTTCCCGAAAGACTCTGGGACGAACGCCGTAGCGTTTGATAGCAAGGGCCAACTCTTCGTTTCTGCGTTCTTACCCAGGGGCGTCCGCGCCATCGAGGTCTTCAAACCCGGAGCCGACAACAGCGCCAAGCCGAAGCGCACGATCTCCGACGAGGGCGGCCTGGCCATCGACAGCAACAACCTTCTCTACGTCGCGAATAGCACGACGGCAACGATCGACATCTTCCCGTCGGGATCGGCCACGATGGAAGCGCAGATCGGCGGAAGCAATACCGGGCTGGTAGCCCCCGCCACGGTCGCCGTCGACGCCTCGTTCAACGTCTACGTCTTCGATGCTAAGACGGATACGATCAGCGAGTTCGCTGCCGGAGCGACNNGCGCCGATCCGCACCATCTCCGGCTCGAACACCGGGCTGAGCGACGGGGACGGCTTCGGGTCCGGACTCGCGGTGAGCAAGACGAGCGGTGACATCTTCGTCTCGAACCCGGCATCGAATGCAATCCTTGTCTTCGCAGCGACTGCAAGCGGCAACGTTGCGCCAATCCAAACGATAACCGGAAGTGCGACGGAACTTTCCGAGCCTGTGGGCCTTGCGGTAATCCTCAACAAATGAAAGCCACTTGGGAACCGCATGAAAAGCACGGCGATCTTACGATGAAGAGCGATCTGCCCGACAGCGTCTTCGCTTTCCCGAACGAGCGCAAAGAGCCGTTAACGGANNCCAACATCGAAAAAGCGGCGAACTATTACGGCGTGGACCTTTCTGAAACGTCATGGCAGCAGCTTGGCGTTCACCCGCAGCCGCATCGCTAAGAGAGGGCGAGAAAGGGCGCCGAGGACGGCAACGAGTACGCGTTCGGCCTATGATGCATTGTGCGGCGGTCCTACGTACGGGAACTCGGCGAGCAGATCGGCATGGGCTTCAGACCATCTCCATCACTTTTCCATTCGTGACCGTCGGGAGGAAGTGCGCCTCAACATCGTCGGTGAGAGAATCGGGAAAAGCCGGTCCGCCGTCTCCACCAACCGCAAAGCCTTGGAAACATTGAACCTTCGTTTCACGTTACCAGGTTAGGATTTCGCTTCAAGCGCACCGTTTAGGCAGCAAGAAAGCGAAGGGTGGGTCGTGCGCTGTCGTCGTAATCCGTGCAATCCTCCAGGCAGTCCATTGAAAGGTTAATGAGTTGAATTTTCCACGACTAACTTCGATCGCGGTCCTGTCCGCCGCGCTATCGGCGTGTTCCAGTTCCACGCAATCGTTTCCGCCGGCCGGAACCGCCGCGAGCTCGTCCGGTAAGAGTGCGAGTTCTATGGATTCCTGGCATCGTTCGCTCGCGCAAAACCGACTACCGGGTGCAGGATGCTTTAAGGCGACGTATCCATCCACCGGATGGAATCGCATCGCTTGCTCCACCCCACCGCGTCTTTGGTACCCGGTGCCCTCTTCGCGCCGCCCAACGTTGGCGCAGGCTGTCGGTGACGGCCTCGACTTCACGGCGAACACGAACCCAAATCTCATTTCCACGGCCATTGGCGCGTTTCCAAAAGTCAAGGGCGTGACGAGTGTGGATAGTGAGGGCTGCTGTGGCGAACAAGGTCTGAATAGCTATACGCTGCAGCTGAACTCGTACTTCTTCCCGACCTCCGCCTGCGGCAATATCCAAAATTGTGCCGGCTGGGAACAGTTCGTCTTCGAAAATCCGCCGGGCTCAAGTCAAGCATCGCTGTTCATTCAGGATTGGCTCGTTCCGACCGAAGGCTCCGGCTTGAGCGGCTGCCCACCGAACGAAGGTTGGGAGTACGTTGGCATTGGATGCGTGCAGAATAGCCCATACGGAGTTAACATTCCCAACGTTTCCATCACGGATCTGAACCAACTGATCGAAACCGGTACCGCGGCCTCAACCGGTGACAGCATCTATCTTTCGGTAGCTGGCGCGGAGTACGGCATGCAGAACGTTCAAAGTGACGGTATCACCGATCTCGCCGCGCACTGGGAGGGTTCGGAGTTTAACGTTATCGGTAACGCCGGCGGCGATGTCGCGGACTTCAATACAGGGTCGAAGATCACCGTGAGCCTGCAGACGGACACCGGCCTGAAAACGAAGCCGACGTGCCCGGCCGACACCGGAACGACCGGCGAATCGAACAATCTCGGCTTCGTAAAGGCACCAAAAAAGGCGGCGAAGTTAGAGTATCCCTCAATCCAGTTCACCATGAGCAGCAAGAGCAATAGCAAAGCCTCCTGCGACACGGTGGAAGGCGCCTAAACGTTAGCCCAGGGGTGGCGACGCAAACTGCGCATACCGCTCGCGCACGCGTACGGCCTCGACGTGGTCGTACGCTCGCGCGGCTTCAAGCGCAAGTTCCTCCAGTAAGGCCACTTCGTCGGGGTCGAGTTGCGCGCCGTTCGCGTGCGCGCCGTATAGCGTAAAGGAGACGAGCTCGTGGCGCACGGTCACGGGCATCGCCAGGCTGTAGATCGCCGCATTTTCGGCGTCGAGTTGCGCGCGCAGATCATCGAGCCAGACCACCTTTTCGTCGGCAAGCAGCATTCGCACGAGCAGGTGGTTCCCGTCGAATCCTGCAGGCGCTACCATCGTCTGGTTCGCGGTCGCAATGCCTTCGAAACGCGTTCCTCCAGCGGACCGCCGGTAAAGCGCGGCGGCCGCGAGATCGATCGCGTCAACCGGAACCTGCACCAGGCCGTCCGCTATCGCAGCTTCGTCGGTTGCGTAGGGAAGCGCCGACGCTGCGCGCCGCAGATATCTCTCGGCGAGCCGCCGTCGCCGAAAGAAGACGGCTTCCACAAAGCTCTCGACGCTGCGGTTGATGCGATCTAGCAGAAAGCCGATGCCGATCGCGGTCAGTAGCTCGAACCCGATCGCCAGGCGTCCAATCGCGACCACGCGCGAAAACATCCAATCCAAAATCGAGATCATCGTTACGACGCCGAGCGACAAGACGCCGTAAACCACGGCCCTGTTGAGCACGAAATTTACGTCGAGCACGCGTAGCCTAAAGACGGCATACGCAATGCAGATGGGCATGAGGACGACGGCAAAGCCGACGATCTGCCCGACGACAAACGGTATGCCTGGGACGAAGTAGATCGCGTATGCGACGAAGGACGCAATCGTCCCGATTGCCAGAAAGCCCCAGCGCTGCCGGTCGCTCGGCGTTGCCATCGCGACGTTCTTTGCAACGATCAATCCGGCGAGGAGAAAGGCGCCGAGCGGAATAATGGCGCTCGGAACGACGTCCCAACGCGGAAGCGAATCCGTGAAGAAAAACATTCGCCACTCGACGACATAGACCACGTACGACAGGCTGAGAAACACCCACACGAAAGGATCGATGCGGCGGCGCCACCCGAGCACGTCACCGTTGGGGAAACGCAGTACAAATGGCAGCAGCGGCAGGACGCTCCACGGTCCAAAGACCGTGGTTAATACGAAGCTGAGCGCCAAGAATGCCGATTGCGACAACACGTGCGACCAATACATGAACGCCGGGCCCGTACCAAAGTAGCCAACGGCAAAAAGATAGAATGCCCACGACATTATCGACGGCCGCAAAAAGACGAGCAAGAACGCCACGACGAGAAAGACTGTAGGCGGCAGATACGCGAGCACACCACCGATGCGCCCTAAAATGCTGAAGTTCCGATCGGGCACTGCCGTTAAGGTTACGGTGCGCGCAACGCCGCCGCGCTCGAATGTCAGCGTTTCACGCTCGCCCGGATATGCCGACCGCACGCGCGTCGCAAGCTCGTAGTTACCGTGCGCGACCAGACGATCGCCTGCGCGCATTCCCGCGCGATCGGCGACGGAGCCGGGCTCAACGGCCGAAACGATTAATCGCTGCGGCGGAAGCGCGATTCCGAACGTGCCCTCGCCCCAATTCTCCGCGAAATCGACGTGCCCGATCGGCACGTAATAGATAACAACGACGCAGAGCGTTACGATTATCAGGAGCGCTCGCGCAAGCGTCTGACGCATTACAGGCTACGAACTAGCGGCGAAATATTGCTTGAATGAAGAGAACGCCTCCCGGCGAGCGCGGCGTAAGCTGTGCATCTAGATTATAACCCTCCGAATCCGTTTATTCCGGTGCGACCCTGTAAGGTAAACCTTGGCCTTTACCTACGGAAAGCCTTGGCGTAGCAGATTTCTTCGTCTATCGTCGGCAAGAGTGGGAAGAACTTTCACACCTAACCGCCAAAGGTTCCATCTGCTGACGCAAGGCAACGCTGCTGGTTTTCGCAACCGCGAGTGGAAAGGCACGGCGAGCGGGAGTTATATAGATGAAAATAATCGACCTTACTAGCCCCGGGATCGATGCCGCCTTGGCCTCCCCAGCTACAGGCGGCGGCGGTCACAATTGAAGATGCAGCGGCTTCCGAGCTATCATATTCCGGCCAGCCGTCTAGGCATGGGCTCGAGTTTGGGGAATTCATCGCTCTGGGTCAATACGAAGAACACCGGCGACATCGAACGGATCTTCTCTGTCGCGGCAGGCAAGACGCTGGTCGGCTCTTTCTCGGTGCGTTACGGTTTGGTCGGGCGTCCACTGTGGGACTTTCGGCTCGGACAGAAGCACGACCCCAGCGAGAAATCGTACACACCGCTCGACGCGACAGAGGGCGAAGTCACGTTCGATATTCATCCGGCCTATCAACGGCGCCGTTTCGTTCTGGCCGCCGCCCTCAACGTGCGCGAAACGGTCTTTCTCCCGCTCCTGGCGCGTGAAGAAGCGCAGAGCGACCCGCCGATTCTGTATTATCTCGTCGACATCGAAAACAGCAGCGCCCGCGATCACGACGTCCGCATAGTCGGGTCCGCTCGCTTGCGCGGCGAGACTGCGGATGACGTGATCGCGGAATACGACGCCTCACTTCAAGGACTCGTCGCAACGAACAAGGACGAGCTAAGACCGACGCGGACCCTCGCTTGTACGGAGAAGCCGGTCGCATACGAAACACATTTCGACTTCGGCCACGTGTACGACGCCACGCAGATGCGCACGCTTTCGAACTCATGCGAGGCAAGTGGTGATATCCTCGGCGCTCTACAAGTCGAGCTCGATCTCAAGGCCGGAGAGCGAAAACTGTTCGCATTTAAGATCGGCGTTATTGAGGGCAATGCGGACGAGGCGCGAGCGACGTTTCAAGCCGCGACGTCCGGCGTCGATGCCCTCGACCTAACGATCGCACATCTTGAAGATGTGATCCACCGTAGCGAGGTGATAACACCCGATCCGGTGATTAATGACGGCGCTCTGTGGAGCAAGGTCAACATGCGGCGCGTCATGGCAAAGTACCCGACAGGCTGGCTTTTTACCAACGACCCCGGCGTCTCGTCGAACGTCGTTTGCCGCGACTGCGCTTGGTTCGTCGTCGGTAACAACTATTTCATGCCGCAGTTCTCGCGGTCGCTTTTAGACAAATGGGCAACGCTGCAATACGCGGATGGAAAACTTCCCGAGTTCGTCAATGCGCTGACGGACCAACCCCAAGACGATGGGCTGAACATCAACGACGATACCCCGTTGTACGTAATGGCAGCCGACCATTATTACCGAGCCACGGGAGACCTGGACTGGTTACGCCAGATCTATCCATCGCTTGCCAAGGCCGGTCGGCATATCGTTTCGCAGATGGACCCGCGCGATTTGGTCTACTGCAGTGCGAACGATCCGCGGGGCTACGTCTGGGCAATTGCCAGCTGGCGCAACGTGATTCCGAACTACAGCATCAACGGGGCCGTGACGGAGATCAACGCGGAATGCGTCGCGGCACTTCGCTACCTCGCGTATCTTGCGGATCGCATACCCGAGAGCGATGCGGACGCGCGTTATTTCATGGATTATTCGAATCGCATTCGGCACGCCATGGCGAAGCATCTCATCAATCCGGACAACCGCATGTTCTATCTCAACATCGGCGTCGAAGGCGAGGCTCACACCGACGTGACCGGAGACGAAGTGTTTCCGGTTATGTTCCGCGCATGCGATGAGGAAACGGCTTACCGCATTATCAGTCGTCTGAACTCCCCGGATTTTTGGACGTCGGCAGGCCTAAGAACCGCTTCTAATTTAGATCCGCGCTACGATCCGGCCGCGTTTTCGGGACTCATCGGCGGAGTGTGGCCCGGTTTGACGTGGTGGTACGCATTCGCGGCTGCGCCATTCCACCCGGAGTTCATGGTCAAGGCACTGCGTTCGTCGTTCGAACATTACGCCGAAAATCCGCGCCGTTACAACACGGTCCCGGGGCAGTTCAGCGAATGGTTTGACGGCGAATCGCTCGTCAATCGAGGTATGCGCTTGTCGCCGTGGGAACCGCCGCGCTTCTTGTGGGCGGCGATTGAAGGCGTTTGCGGCTTAACGCTCACGGGTGATTTACCACAGATTCAACCGCTCGTACCGGTGGACTGGAGATGGCTGGCGCTGCGCCGCGTACCGTACCACGGTGAAGAAATAAGCTACTTCGCCGTCCGGGCGCGCAGCACGTTCCATCTCTACACGACGTGCGAGATCGATACCAGCCATCGGCACTCGGTATATACAACCGATGCATCGGACAACATCCCGATCTTTTCGCGAAGCGCTCGCGTCGTCGCATTCCAGCGCGAGCGCGAAACTATATTGCTCGTAGGCAACGTTACCACGACGTCCATAAACGTTCCGGTCGACCTTTCGTCGATCCTGATGGCGGGCGCGAAGTATCGCCTGAGCATCTACAACTCCGAAAGCGACGCTTGGGAGAGGGAAACCGTTATCGCGCGCGAGCAAGTGACGAGCGTCACGGCGACCATCGAAAGCCAGGGCTACCGCCTCATGCACTTCACGTGCGTGGACGAGTGATTTCACTACTCGGCAACGCTATCGACCCACCACGCGTGCACCAGCCACATCGCATCGGGATGCTGCGCGCCGATCGCGCGCAGCGTGTCGACGACGCCGGCGTAGCCGTCGTCTCCTGCGATCCGCGCCGCGACCGCATCGTAGTTGGCGTCCCGCGCGAGCACGCCGTGGAGGCTCGCGAACAGCTGCTCGTCGCTGCCCGGCATGATGACTTCGGCCTCGTCCGAGGTACCACCGTCGTCGCTGGCGTCGGGGCGCTGAGGAAAAACGTGCCACGGGCCGCGCGGATGGCCGACCCTCCCGGCTCGTTTCCAGGAAAAGCGATGCGGCACCACCTTCGGCACGTCGAGGCCGCGCGGCATCGCATCGACGCGCACGTCCCACGGCGACGTCAAGAGGATCGACAGCGTCATGCTCCCTGTTTCAGCGTCACGGGCGACGCTCCCGTGCTACCATAGTCAGGTCGTGAGTCGCATAATCAACATCTGGGCCGACGTTATTTGACCGTTCTGCTATCTCGGCTCGGTCTGGGCCGAAGAGGCGGCGCGAGAACTGCAAGCCGACCTGCGTTGGCTTCCCTTTGAGATTCATCCGGATACGCCGCCCGAGGGAGCGCGGAAGCCGTTTCCGTCGGAGGACTGGCCACGGGTTCGGGCGAGGCTCGAACATTTGGCACGAGAAGTCGGGCTTCCCATCGATCCGCCGCAACGTAACGTCAACTCTCGTTTCGCGCTCGAGACGGCCGAACTCGTGCGCGCTAAGAAGGGCGAACGCGCTACCGGCGCGTTTTATCACGACGTTTCGCGCGCATTCTTCGCCGAACGCGCCGATATTTCGAAACGCGAGATCATCGTCCCGATCGCGCAACGCTCCGGCATCTCCGCCTCGGACGTGGAAGCCGCGTGGCGAAATCGCCGGTTTTCTCCTACAGTCAACGCGTTCATCGAAGAGGCCCACGTGGCCGGCGCCACTGGCGTCCCGGCCATGGGTTGGCCGCATCGCCGCGCGATCGTCGGGATGATGCCCGCGGCCGAGCTCGTGCGTCGACTTCGAAACGAGGCGCGCTAGCCTCGGCGGCTCTCGTTCTGCGTCCGTTAACGCAGGATCTCAACGAGGAGCACCCACGCACTGTAGAGACTCGCGACCAATGCGAGAATTACGCCAAAGGCGATCGCGTCTGGTGACAACGTCCCGCCTACTGCGCCGATGAAGGCAGCTACTAGGACCGGCAACGTCGCGCATTGCGATAGGATAATGGCGGAGGCAAAACGGTGCAGGCTACGGAGGGGCGGTGGCAGCAGGCGAAGAGTACCAAGAAGCAGCGTAACGATCAGCCATGCGAGCAATGCCGCTGCTGCCATGGCCCACCTAACGCTTGGCGAATCTACGTCGGGGAACAGCGCTAAAGATGATATACAAAGCGCACCGGTCAGGATCATGAGCGTTTGACCGGCTAGTGCCACAAGATACCGAGCCCCTACGATGCGCGGTAGATTCATCGAGGTCGCGACGAAGAGTAGGCCGGCGAGCGCCGCACTCGCGCCCACCTCGGAAACGAAGAAATCGTGCCACTTCTCCACTCCCCATAACATCCGACGCGATCGTCGGAGCATCCTCGAAGGCCGTTCTCGATCGGGTCACCCAGTCGGCGTTTGCTCGATCGAGTCCACTCGATCTGGATAGAAGGCAAGGTGCTCTTTAATTTCGGCTACGGCGTCGTACGGAGCCTCGTACGTCCACACCGCGTTCTTGGCGCGACCACCACCGATCGCGATGCTGTAATAGGCAGCATCGCCCTTGTACGGACAATAGCTTTGGTTGTCGCTCCGCTCCAGCAGCGACATATCCACGTCATCGCGGGGGATGTATTGGACGGGCGGATAGTCGCTCTCGCGCAACGTCAAGGCGCGCGTCGTGTCGGCGACAACGCTTCCGGCGACCGTAATCCTAACGTGCGATCTGTTTGGTTCGATTGTAATTGGGTGCTCGGAGTTCGGGATCTTCACTGCTTTCATGAGGCGGTAATTCCTCCGTTCAAGGCGCCGGTCATTAGGACGACTGATGAGTTCATGCGACCATCAAACCGTCGTAAAACCGCGCAAGTTGCGGCTTACTTTCTCCGTCCGCCGCTCGACCAGCGGATTCCCGACGCCGAGGAGCCTCGGAAATCCCTTAGTAGAGTAGCCGAGGAGTCCCTAGTAAGAGAACTCCTGGAGCTGGTCGGCCTGCGGCCCGTTCACCCAGCCGATCCGCGATGTGGGGTTGATCGAGATGCGCAGCGGAATGACGCTGCTGGCGTTGGAGAAACTGAAGCCGTTGATGGACTCTTCGAGCGTTCCGCTCTCGTTGTAGATCTGGATGCTGCTGCCCGTGGGAGACGTGCTCGAAACGGGCTGGGCGATCAGAAAGAGTCCGTTGACCGCGTCGTTGGCAACGAAGGCGCCTGCCTCGAGTTGGCCGGCGTTGTTGGGCAGCTGCACGCGGTTGCCCGTCTCCTTGGCCACGTTGTAGAACTCTACACCGGCATCGAGCTCGGTGGTCGTGCACGCAATGCCGGTGCTCGAGTCGTAACCGATGCCATTGGCGTAGCCGCACCCGACCGACCCGGGACAGTTGACGCCGGAGAAATGCGCCATCTTGCCCGACTTCAGGCTAACCGTCCAGATGACCGGCGGCGGTCCACCGGCCGCGCCGAAGCTCGGCGACGTCGCCATCACCGCGAGATTGTTGACGGTGTCCTCCGCGAGTTGCGGCTGCGTGCCGAGTGCGAAGTCGATCTCATTTAGACGGATGACTTTACCGAACGTATTCTTACCGACATCGGAGACGATGAGGTCCAATGGATCGGATCCTTCGCGCTGGTACCCGAACACGACGCTGGTATCCGTACTTTGATTTGGAGCCCACTCGAGCACATTAAAGAGTTTAAGCGGTGGAACCCACTTGCCGTTGAGGTGGTTTTTCGTCACCGGATTCAAGAGATGGTACATATCTTTTGTCGGCGTCTGGCCGGGTATCCCAGCCTTTTGAAAATCCACGAGCCCGACGTCGCCGGCAAAGATGCCGTCGGCAACGTAATCGTCGCCCTTTCCGACCTTCTTCCCGGTAATCGCGCCGAGGGTTTTCGTTATTTTTCCGGTCGTTTCGTCGAACGTCTGCACGGAGATTTGGCTGCCTGCCGCAGCGAGAACACCGTCGTTTCCGTTCGAATCGATGTCGAACCCGAAGATCTGGCCTCCGCCGGAGGCCGTCAGCACGGGGCCGAGCGAGCCGCCGTCACGGACGGCCGTCAAATGCGTGGCCGGAGTTACTCCTCCGGCCGGGGTCGTCGTCCCGGCGCACGCGCAGAGCGCAAGCAATATGAGACAGGTTGGTAACATCAATAAGCGATTCATTCGAGCATTCTGCCTGCCATTTATGAAAAAATCCTAAATGCGACTTTCGTCACGGTTAGCACTACGCCGATATCCTAATAAATTAGCCTAGCCGACGCGACATTCGTGTCGGCGCGCTGTAAGACCACCGATCTAAGGCGCTCGCGCGGATGCACGAGAAGTGACGCCGTCTCGCCGGTGGTCGTCAAGAGGCCGAGATCAATAGTACCCGTCGCCGTTTCTGCGATCGCGCGCAACGAGCCGCCGGGCTTGTCGGCGATGATGTATATCCACGATCCGTCTCGCGCGTAGAGAATCTTCGCTGCGACGGGGTTTCCCGATTCCGGCGCCATGGAGACATGGTTGAAATGGCTGTGGACCATCGTGACGAGCGCGACGTCCTCGGCCTTCAGTCGTTGCTGGAGAACGAGCGTCTGCCACCCCAGGCCCAGGAAGATTATCGCGACCACCGCCGCGAGCGCGAAGCGGAAGATGCTCGCGCGGGCTTTAGCCGCGCCAAGCTCCGGCCGTGCGGACGCACGCAGGCGACGCTCCAGCCCCGTCGACGGCGAGGCCGCGGGCAACGCTGCCGCCAGCGAAGCCGCGACGCTCCGAGCCTGCGCGACGCGCTCCGCACACGCGGAGCAGAGCGCGATATGGCGTTCGACGTCGTGCACGGCATCGTCGTCGAGCAGGCCCAGCGGATAGAGTTCCGCGTTTTCGCCGAGATGTTCCGTCACGAACGGCCCCCTTCGGTACTGGCGAGCTCCGCCTGCAGCTTGCGCATCGCCATCGAGATCCGGCTCTTGATGGTGCCCAGTGGGACGTTTAACTCCTGCGCGATCTCGACATGCGTCTTGTTTCCATAGTACGCGAGCGTAAGCGCCGTCCGCTGTTCGTCGGGAAGCCGCCCGAGAGCGGCCTGCAAGCGTTGCGTCTCGACGGGGTCGACCACCGGCGGATCGATCGTTGACACGGGAGCGAGGCGGACCGATTTCAATTCTCGTGCGTCTCGGCGGCCCTCACGCCGAATCATCCCGAGTGACTCGTTGCGCACGCAGGCAATCAAGTATGCCTTCAACATCTCTCGGTTCCCAGTAA
>PKWF01000300.1:0-2590 GCA_003133185.1 Vulcanimicrobiota bacterium
GCGTTTCGCTCGAGCGAAACGCTCCGATCTCTTCGGCGTGTGCGAATCGATAAATGATTGCAGAAGCGCTGTCGTCGTCATTGCGAAAGGTCGACGCGCCTCGGAACCCCGGTGCCGCGGCGATAGAGCTCGTGACGGCGTGNNGGATTCCGCGACGTCGTGCCGCTCGGCGACGAGGTGATGATCGTCCCAGGCCGCACGGAGGTGCCGGAATCCCTCGTGCCCGTCAAGGTGGAGCAACACGATCACGCGCCGACGATTGTGCGAGCATAGGATGGCGGCTTCGTGCACCCGCGCCGCCGAGGTTCGCGCCTTCTCGACGAGAGTTTCGTACGACGCGATTCCGGCGTCGGCACGCTCGGCCGTGACGTGTACCACGGAAATCGCCCACCATGCTGGCGGCGCAAAGACGATCGCCGGTCCGCCGGCGTGGTGGTCCGTGGCCGTGTGATGCCGACGATCCTCGTGCGGCCGCGACATCAGCGTTTCGTCTCGTTGAACATCGAATTTAGCTTATATCAAAAAGGCAAGACCGGCGCAACTTGGCCCCGAGAAAAATACTGCCCGTTGCGTGAGGGGACCGCCCGCGGACAGCGAAAAACGGCCGAAATGTCGCATCTATGGTTGCCGTTCACGCAGATGCGGCATTTCGACGAACACGCGCGAACGTTCGTGCGAGGCCGCGGAACGATGCTGGAAGATGCGCGCGGCCGGTGTGTTTACGATGCGGTCAGCTCGATTTGGACGACGATTCACGGGCATTGCCATCCCCGCATCGTCGAGGCGATCGCGCGACAGGCGGCGACGCTCGATCACGCGACGCTGCTCGGTGCGACGAACCCCGCCGCCGAAGAGCTCGCCGAGCGGCTTTGTGCGCTCGCCGGCATGGATCGCGCATTCTTCGCAAGCGACGGCGCCAGCGCGGTTGAGGCCGCAATCAAGATGGCGCTGCAATACTGGCAGATTGCGGGTCAGCCGCAGCGCACTCGCTTCGTGCGGTTGAGCAACGCATACCACGGCGATACGATCGGCGCGATGAGCCTTTCCGATATCGCGCTCTTCAAGTCGCGTTTCGGCAGCGTTACCTTCGAAACGCAAGGTTACGACGCGGCCGCGCCGCTCGGAGAGGACGTTGCAGCGGTGATCGTCGAGCCGCTGGTTCAAGCCGCAGCTGGTATGCGGCTCGTTCCGAAGAAGGCCTACGAACGGCTAAAAGGCGTCGAAGCGCTGATCGTCTGTGACGAAATTGCTACCGGATTCGGGCGTACCGGCACGATGTTCGCCTTCGAACAGATCGGCGTTAGCCCGGATATCGTCTGTGTCGGAAAAGGCTTGACGGGGGGAGCGCTGGCGCTCTCTGCGACGCTGGTCGGTCAATCGCTGTACGACGTATTTCTCGGCGCGCCGGAGGCATTCGTTCATTTCCTTCACGGTCATTCGTACGCCGGAAATCCGATTGCATGCGCGGCGGCGCTGGCATCGCTCNNCTTACGCGCGCATCCGCTCGTGCACGACGTGCGCCAAGCCGGGACGATGCTCGGAATCGAGCTGCGCAAGAGTTTGGGCCCCGCCTGTACCGATGCGCTGTACGACGCGGGCCACTTCACGCGGCCGATCGGCGACGTGATTCAGTTCGTTCCGCCGCTCTGCTCGAGCGATGAAGAGGTCGACGGCTTCTTCGAATCGTTGTCCTCCGTTCTCGTCCTGAGCCCTTCGACTGCGCTCAGGACGGGCTCAGTCGAAGGATGAAAGAGTGACCTACCTCCAGCGGGCGCGGCAAACGCTCGAAACTATTCGCAGCGAACACCGCTACCGCGAGCTGCCGCAGCATGGGCTCTCCAACGTCATCGACTTTTCGTCAAACGATTACCTGGGGTTGTCGACGGATCCCCAAGTCGTCGAGGCGCTCAAACGAGCGACACGCGTGGGCTCGGGCGGCGCGCGCTTGCTCGGAGGACGCAACCGCGAGAATGTGCTTCTCGAAAGCGAGCTGGCGGAGTGGCTGGGCCGCGAGCGCGCATTGCTCTTTTCTTCAGGTTACCTCGCCGGTACGGGAACGATCCCGGCGCTTGCACGGCTCGTCGAAGCGATTCTCTCCGACCAATCGAATCATGCCTGCCTGATCGACGGTATCCGTCTCGCACGCATACCTCACTCGATCTACGAGCACGCGACGCTCCCGCCTACGAGTGGGTCCAAGAGTTTGCTCGTGGTCAGCGAATCGATCTTCGGCATGGACGGCGACGCAATCGATCCCACCGCGCTCCTGGAATGTTTGAGAGAGCAAGACGTCCTNNCTTTCGAAGGCGCTTGGCTCGCTTGGCGGTTTCATTGCGGGCCCCGCGACGGCGATCGAGCTGTTGGTCAATCGCGCGCGGTCGTTTATCTTCGACACCGCGCTGCCGCCGTCGCTCGTGCTCGCATCGCGCATCGCTCTTCTGCTTATACGTCGCGGCGACGATCGCCGCGAACGCCTGCGGGCAAACGCCGCGCGCCTGCGCGCCGCCCTCGGCCTGAGCCCCTCGGCCGAAGGGCCTATCGTTTCCATCCTCCTCGGTAGCGAGGAGCGCGCGCTAGGCGTCTCGGAGGA
>PKWF01000300.1:2607-6428 GCA_003133185.1 Vulcanimicrobiota bacterium
ACCGACACCGACGTCGGAAAGACTCGGGTGACGGCCGCGCTTGCACTCGCACTGCGCCGCGCCGGAGAAAACCCGACGATCGTCAAGATCGTCCAGACGGGAGTAAAGCCGCGCGGCGAGGGCGACGCGCAGCATGCCGGCCGGCTCGCCGGCGTGGCGCACGTCGAGCTTGCCCGCTTTGAAAACGCTGGAGACCCCTGGTCTGCGGCGCTTGCCGAAGCAAAGCCGCCGCTTACCGCGGAGTGGCTCGCCGATGAAGTTGCCAAAATTCCCGGCACGATCGTCGCCGAGGGCATCGGAGGCATCATGGTCCCCCTTAACGACGGCGAGAATATCGGCCACGTCGCGGCCCTGGCCAAGCTCGAGGCGGTTATTACCGTAGGCCTGCGCCTGGGCTGCATCAATCACGCCATGCTGACGCGCAGCCTCTGCCGCGAGCTGAACATCCCGGTCGCCGGCGCCGTGCTGGTCGAGCGCTGGGGCCGAACGGATCCGACATACCGCGACCGCGTCTATTGCGTGCTGCAGGGAAGTCTGCCGGTGCTCGGCGTTCTGGCGTTTGCGGCCGCCGAGACTCAATCCGTCGAAGCCGGTGCAAAGCTTTTCGAATCTTTGGTGAAGCAAGAGCGCTGAGATGGCGCATTCCACGATCCAACGCGCGCGAGCCCAGCTGCTCGAGCGGGGCCGCCCTGCGGGCGCCGAGCTGCTCGCCGGCGTTGCCCAACTTACCGCCGAACACGTACCGGCTCTCTTGGCGCTTGCCGATGACGTGCGTTCGCACTACTGCGGCAACGAGATTGCCGTCGAAGTGCTGTACAACGCCAAGAAGGGCGGTTGCTCGGAAGATTGCAATTTTTGCTCGCAAAGCGCGCGCTACGCAACCGATGTCCAAGCCGAGCCGCTTTCGAGCGTGGAGGATTTCGTCGCGGCGGCGCGCGCCGCGCACTCCCGTGGTGCTGGTGAGTTCTGCATCGTCGTCGCCGTGCGCGGCCCTTCCGAAAAGCTGCTGGAGCGCGTCTGCGCCGCCGTCGAGGAGATCAAAGCCAAGCTGCCGCTGACCGTCGCCGTCTCGCTCGGAATTCTGAACGACAGCCAGATCGAGCGGCTCGCACGAGCCGGCGTCGATAAAGTCAACCATAACCTTGAAACGTCGCGCCGCTATTTTCCCCGGGTCTGCACGACCCACACGTACGACGAGCGCTGGGAGACTTGTCAGCGCGTGAAGCGCCACGATCTCGAGCTCTGCTGCGGCGGCATCATCGGCATGGGAGAAGAGGTCGCCGACCGCCTCGACTTCCTATTTGCCTTGCAAGAGCTCCAACCCCAAGAGGTGCCGATCAACTTTCTCAATCCGCGCCCGGGCACGCCCTTTGGGGACCGGTCGCTGCTCGATCCGGTCGAAGCGCTGCGGTTTGTGGCAATGGCGCGTCTTGCCCTGCCGAGTGCGCTCGTGCGCTTTGCCGGCGGACGCGAGGTNNACTATCTGACGACGGAAGGCCGCAGCGACGCCGACGATTTCGCGATGCTCAATCGTCTCGGCTTCGAAGTCCTGGCCTAACAGCTCGGCACTCTTGGATCAAAACAGAGCGCCGTACTTCCAAGCCCTGCTCGATTACGTGGACTCGGGCGTGCAGCCATTTCATACGCCGGGTCACGTGCAGGGCGTGGGAATGGATTTGGCCTTTCGCGAGTTCGTCGGCGACAACATCTGCGCAATCGATCTCACTCCGATGCCGGGCATCGACGACCTGCTGCAGCCTACCGAAGCGATCAAGGAAGCACAGGAGCTCGCGGCGGAAGCGTGGGGCGCCGACCACACGTTTTTCTTGATCAACGGTTCGACCAGCGGCAATCAGTGCATGATGATGGCCGCGATCAACCCGGGCGAGAAGATTGCCGTCCCGCGTAACTCGCACAAGTCCATGCTGGGCGGCTTGGTGATGAGCGGCGCGCAGCCCATCTATATGCCGCCGGAAGTGGACTTGGAACTGCGCATGGACCACTGCGTGACCCCCGAAACCGTCGCGCGCACGATCGAGCAGCATCCCGGCCTCGTCGCCGTCTACCTGGTCTCGCCGACGTATTACGGCGTCGCGGCAGACCTCGAAGCGATCGAGCGGATCGTGCACGAGGCGGGCAAGGTGCTGCTCGTCGACGAGGCTTGGGGGCCGCANNATCAACTCCACGCACAAAATGCTCTCGGCATTCTCGCAGTGTGCGATGCTGCATCACAAGGGCGAACGCGTCGCGCTGGATCGGCTCGAAGCGGTGCTCAAGATGTTCCTTTCGACCTCACCGAATCTGCCGATGGTCGCGTCGCTCGACGTGGCGCGCAAGCAGATGGCCACCGAAGGCGAAGCGCTGCTCTCGCGTACGATCGCGTTGGCGGAAGAGACGCGCGCGCGCCTGAACCGGATTCCGGGCCTCTACTGTTTCGGCGAAGAGCTGCAGGGGCGCCACGGCATCTTCGATCTCGACCCGACAAAGGTCACGGTGACGGTCAAAGGCCTGGGTTATACCGGCTACGAGGCCTCAGCGCTGCTGCGGCGCCGCTACAACATTCAGGTGGAGATGGCGGATCTCTTCAACGTCGTCGCGCTCTTTACGATTGGAACCACCCGCGAGGCGGCCGAAGGCCTGATTTATGCGTTCGAGGAGCTTGCGCGCGACGACCGGCCGATCGACATGTTCGCACCGTCGGGCATTCTCGAGGAGCGGTTAAGGCGCGGAACGTTTCGACTTCCCGCCGTCCCCCCGATGCGCATGCTTCCGCGCGATGCATTCTTAGCCGATGCCGAGTTTGTAAAGTTTCGCGAGTCGAGCGGGCGAATCTGCGCCGAGACGCTGACGCCTTACCCGCCAGGAATCCCGGTCATCGCGCCGGGCGAGGAGATCACGCCGGAGATCATCGAGTATTTACGCCTCGAGTTGAAGGCCGGGGTGCGCATTCAAGGCCCCTTCGACGGCGAGCTGCGAGTGATCCGCGTCGTGAAGGAGTGACTACCGAGGACGGATAACGGTCAAGCGAAGCGCCTCGGAAGTGAGGAACGATTTTTGGCAATAAGAGTTCATTCCATCTCCCCTAGTTGGGAACTCTCCCAGCTCCTCGACATCTTCCCGCTCACGATTCGGCAAGCCCTCGTCCGTCTGCGTAACCTCGAAGATATCATTGAAGTCGTGCTCGATTTGGGGCGCCCGCCTGAAGCCCGCTTCGAGCACGATTTTATTTATCTGACGGACGTACCAATCGGCCACGAAGACATCGCGCACGTCTGCTCGCGCGTTTCGCCGTTTGGCGCCGATAATCGCGCCGGCATCGAACAAACCCTTCACCGCATCAGCGCAATTCGTAACCGGACCGGTAAGATCGTCGGGCTCACGTGCCGCGTCGGGCGGGCGGTTTACGGAACGATCGATATTCTGCTCGACGTGCTGCGCAGCGGGTCGTCAATGTGTCTGCTCGGCAAACCCGGCGTCGGTAAGACAACGATGCTGCGCGAGTGCGCGCGCGTGCTTTCCGAAGAGCGAAAGCGCGTCGTCATCGTCGATAGCTCGAACGAAATCGCCGGCGACAGCGATATCCCGCATCCGGGGATCGGCATGGCACGGCGCATGCAGGTCGCCGATCCGGCGCTGCAGCACGCGGTAATGATCGAGGCCGTCGAAAATCACATGCCCGAGGTCATCGTGATCGACGAGATCGGCACGGAGGCCGAGGCGGCCGCCGCCCGCACGATTGCCGAGCGAGGCGTGACGCTGATTGGAACGGCGCACGGCCAAACGCTGCAGAACCTCTTGATGAACCCGACGCTTTCGGACTT
>PKWF01000306.1:0-473 GCA_003133185.1 Vulcanimicrobiota bacterium
CGGGATCCGGCACGCTCGGCTCGAGATCGTCCGATTCGGGCGCTCCGGCCGGATAGCTTCCGATGATCTCGATCCTTTGCGGCGAGTCGAGTGGCCGCACGACATCGGTCGCGTCTTCGGAGTCCGCGACCCCCGTGACCGCGCGATTTTCGACCGTGAAAGCGCCGCTCGCGGGTTCGACGCGCAGTTTTACCGGCGCACCCACAACGGCGCCGGGCGAGACGTACACGTGCACCACACCATCTTCCAACTCGAGCGCGCTTACGAGTGCGGCATATTCGTACGGCAGATCGTCCACCGTCCACCCGGGCGCAACACCTTGGGCGTCGTCGTGCGATGCGTCCGCGACTACCGCGCCGTCCACGTGCCGAATGCCGGTCCAGAAAGCGGCAAGCGCGGCCGCGCGCAGGTCGGCGGCGCTCAAATGCGCGTCGCCGCCTCCGCGCAGATAGACGTTGCCCGAAACGACGCCG
>PKWF01000306.1:543-903 GCA_003133185.1 Vulcanimicrobiota bacterium
TCCAAGCTGCGCCGCCCGCTTGGGGTTCGGGGAGCGCCCCAAACGTCACGAGCAGAGCGATCGCGCAGAGATGGCGCCACCCGCTCATCGCACGAAGCCCAGTCGCTCCAAAAAGTCGAGCAAGAGCGCGTCGAACGCCGCCGGATTATCGGCGTTGGCGACGTGGCCGGCCCCTTCGACGGCCGCCAGTTGCGCGCTGGGAATTCCCGCGGCCAGTTCCTCGGAGAGGGCGAGCGGTACTACCGGGTCGCTCTCGCCGTACGCGACCAGCGCCGGGACCACGATCGACGACAGCATCGCCGTGTAGTCTCCAGTCCACGTCGCCTTCGTAGACGCAATGTATGACGGTATCGATTTGCA
>PKWF01000306.1:1011-4155 GCA_003133185.1 Vulcanimicrobiota bacterium
AGCGCAACGACGCCGCCGAGGCTGCACCCAACCAGCGTAAAGCGCTCGATGTGCAGCGCGTCGAGCACGGTGGTAACGTCTTGCGCAAATCCGGCACGCGTAATGAGCGACGGATCGGGATCTGGTTTACACGCACCGTTGCCGCGAAGCTCGATCGCGACGCACGCGAAGTCGTTCCCAAATGCTTCGAGTTGCCGATCCCAGATCGCGGCGGTCGAGCCGACGCCATGCACGAAAACGAGCGTCGTCGAACTCGAGCGCGCCGCTTGCGGCGCGGCGACACGCGCTCCGGTACTTGCGCCGTCCGGAGCGGTAAAGTGCAGGCTCTCGATCACGCGGCCGTTCGTTTTCGAGCGACAAAGGCGCGAACGTCTTCCAGCGGTCGCGAATTGAGAACGTCTGCGGCAACCAGACCCGCGCGTCGCGCCTGCCCGACGGCGAACTGCGTTGCGGCTAGGTCGCCCGTACGGTGCGCGTCGCTATCGAGCGAAAAGGTCACGCCGAAGGTTTTGGCTCTTCGTGCCAACGCGGCCGGAAGATCGAGCCGAGCCGCCTGTCCGTCGATTTCCAAAGCCGTGCCCGTTCGCGCCGCCGCCGCGAAGACGGCATCGTAATCGAACTCGTAACCCGGAAAGCCGTCAAACCGGCGCCCCGTTGGGTGTCCGATGATATTGACATACGGATTTTCGCAGGCGCGAATGAGACGCGCAGTCATCTCGTCTCGATTCTGCCCAACGGCGGTATGCACCGAACCGATCACGATGTCGAGCTCCTCGAGCACGGCGTCCTCGTAGTCGAGCGAGCCGTCGGGCAGAATGTCGACTTCACTGCCGCAGAGCGTCTGGATTCCGTAGCGCTCGCTCAAAGTGCGGATCTCGCGGCGCTGAGCGCGCACGGTGGCGGGATCCATCCCGAAGCGCCGCCCACGGCCGCCCGAATGATCGCTGATCGCGTGATACTCGTATCCGAGTGCCGCGGCGGCCGCGATCATCGCTTCGAGCATATCGTCGCCGTCACTATACGTCGTGTGCATGTGAAAGTCGCCGCGCAGATCGCTGCCGTCGACCAGCACCGGAATCGCATTGGCGAGCGCGAGGTCGATCTCGTCGAGTCCGCTGCGCAGCTCGGGCGGGATGTACTGCATGCCCAACGCCGCATAAACGCACGGCTCGTCGCCGCAGACCGCAACATCGCCGGTCTCGAGATTTAAGATGCCGTTCTCGCTGACGCGCAGACTCTTGCGGACCGCATATTCGCGCAGTTTGATGTTGTGCTCGCGCGAGCCGGTGAAATGCTGCAAAAGATTTCCGTAAAGGTGATCGGGCAAAACGCGCAGATCGATTTGCAGGCCGCCGCTCAGCCAAATGCTGGCCTTGGTCGGACCCTCGGCGAGGACCGCTTCGGCGCGCGGCCAGCGCGCGAAATGCGCGACGACGTCGCCGGCGTGGTGCGAGGTGCAGACGATGTCGATATCTCCGACGGTCACCTCGCAGCGGCGCAGGCTTCCCGCAAAGGAGAGGCGCTCGAGCGGCGGCCCTTCCCGCAAATAGGCAACGGCCACGTTCGCAATTGCGAGAGCCTGCGGAAGCGGCGTGCGGCGCTGGCGTCCGCGATAGGCGAGGATGCCGCGTTTCCAGTTCTCAATCGTCTTACTTCCCAAGCGCGGGACCCCGAGCAGCGTTCCCTCCGCAATTGCCGCCTCGAGATCGGCCAGCGAGGCAATTCGATACTCCGAAAAGAGCATACCGGCCGTTTTTGTACCGATCCCGCTGACGCCGAGCACTTCGAGCAGCGTCGGGGGAAAGCGGCGGAAGAGCTCCTCTAGCTGATCGGCCGTTCCGGTTCGGACGAGCTGCTCGATGGCGGCGCCGATCGTTTTTCCGACTCCGGGCAGCATAAAATGCTCGCCGGCGGCGACCAAGTCGGCGAGCGGCGGAGCGTTCTCGACCGAGGCGGCCGCCTTTTCGTAGGCGGTGTACTTATAGAAAGATTCTCCCGCCAGCTCCATGAGCGTGCGAATTTCGAGAAGCTTTTGCGCGACGGACGTGTTGGACAGCACGACGGTGTAGTGGAGTTGGCGCAAAGCGTGGAATGCTCTTGCCGCGATGCCGCTCTTGCGCATGAGGGATGCGTCCTTTGCCAATGCGACGGCGCGCGCCGGGCCGCTGACGCTCGACCTCGAGGCGGGCGGCCGGGTCGCGCTGACCTTTTCGTCGGCACGGGAGGCGACGATCGTCGCACTGATGGCCGCAGGCATCGCAAAGGCAACGACCGGAAGCGTGCTCATCGGCGACTACGATCCGCGCGTGCAGTCGGTCAACTGCAAGCGGATTGCGGGCTTCGTGCCTCACGAGCCGCTCCCACTCGACGAGGGAGACTTTCCGCGCTACGTCGCTTATCGGGCGGCGCTGTGGAATGTCGAGGCGACAGCCGCGCAGGCTGACGCGCGGCTCCTCTACGAACGCCTCGAAGGGATGCATGAGGCCTTCGCCTTCCCCTTGATCGGAGCGCTGATCGCAATGCCGCGGCTGATCGTGCTCGACCGGCCGCAACCTGCCTACGCCGCGCAGATCCTGCGCGCCGTCGAAGGTCGCGCGCTGCTCTCGACGCACGCGCAGCCTTTCAACGCTGCGGCTTTTGCGTGACGGCGCGCGCATTTGCCGGCATGCTGCAGGCGCGCTTGTACGTTTCTCGCCGCCTCGTCGCATATTCGTGCGGGTGCGCGGTTCTGGTCGCACTCATTGCGCCTGCCGGCGTCACCGCGCCGCTCTTCCTCTGCTCGCTGGTTGGAATCGTCATCGCTTTGGATCAGACTCCCGGTCGCCATCGGCATCTCGATCGCTGCGAGCAGAGCGCACCGCTCTTTGGACGCGAACTCGCGCGCGCAAAGGCCTTAGTTCCTTGCATCGCAGCACTGCTTGCTACGGCGCTTTTCGCGTGCACGCAGTTCGCGCGCGGTTCGCCCCATGGGCTGGCAACGCTGCTCGTCCTGCCGCCCGCCGTCGTCGCCTGTACGCTAACCGCCCTTTCCGCGACCACTCGCCGCGGCGCCACGCGAGCACTCTACGTGCTGCTGGCGTGCGCGGTTATGGGCGGAGCTTACGCGCTCGCCGTCATAGCGGATAACTTCCTCGCAGAGCTCGC
>PKWF01000270.1 GCA_003133185.1 Vulcanimicrobiota bacterium
GACGAGTCCATCATTCGCCGTGCGTTTAGCCTCGTGCCGGAGTATCTCACGACACCGGAGGCCGGCGTCGTCAACTACATGGACTACGGTTTGCAGTTGGGGCGGCGTTTTCGCGCGCTCAAACTCTGGTTCGTGCTGCGGCACTTCGGCGCGGAAGGTATCCGCGAGCAGCTCCGCCGGCACATCGCGCTTGCTCAAGAGTTTGCCTCGTGGGTTAACGCAGAGCCGGGGTGGGAAGTCATGGCGCCGCATCCGCTCTCCGTCGTTTGCTTTCGCTACGCGCCGCCCGGCGTCGTCGAGGCGCAAAGCGATGCCCTCAACGCGGAGATCTTGCGCGCCGTCAATGCCACGGGCGAGGCCTTTCTCTCACATACGAAGGTTGACGGGCACTATGCCCTTCGGCTTGCGATCGGCAATCTGCGAACGCAGCGAGCGGATGTCGAGCACGCGTGGAAGCTACTGCGGGGCAGCGCTGAGTCGACTTCCTCCACGACGACGCGCGAGAAGTCAGTACAGCCGTAGGTAGCGTTCTCGTTCCCAGGGGTGGACGGCGCGGCGATAGCGTTCGTACTCTTCGAGCTTAGCATCGCGAAAGGCGTGGTAGAGATGATCGCCCAGCGATCCGCGCACGACGGGATCGGCATCGAGCTCGGCGATAGCCTGGCGCAGCGACTTCGGCAGCGTACCGATACCGCACTCGCGGCGTTCGCGTTCGCTCAAATCGTACGTCGATCCGGCGAAGGCAGCTCCCGGCAACGTCCCGGAGGCGATCCCATCCGCCGCTGCTCCGATCAAGACCGCGAGCGCTAAATACGGATTGCAAGCCGGATCGGGGCTGCGCATTTCGATGCGCGAGGGCTTCTGTCCAGGGGGTACGCGCACGAGCGCGTTCGCGCTTCGCTCCGACCAGACGGAGTAGATCGGCGCGTCCCATGCCGCGACCAAACGTTTGTACGAATTGACCGTTGGATTGCAGATCGCGGTAAGGGCCGGCGCGTGCCCGAGCAATCCTCCGACGACATAGAGTGCGGTCTCTTCGGCGCTGTCGTCGGCTAGGCGAAAATCCGCATGAAGCCCGCTACCGGCGCGATCCTCGAGCGGCTTTGGCATGAAGGTTGCATCCAGGTCGAAATCTGCGGCGACGTGTTTGACGATCGTGCGCAGCGTAAGCGCGTGGTCTGCGGCGGCGAGCGGGTCGTCGTGCGCGACGTCGATCTCATGCTGGCCGGCGCCATGTTCGTGATGCGCCGATGCGATCGGAACGCCCATCGAACCCAGCGCAGAGACCATCGCGTTGCGTGCTTCCTCGCCGCGGTCGTTGGCCGAGAAATCGAAGTAGGAGCCGACGTCCGTTGTCGTGGTTGACGGCTCGCCGCCTGCAAAGCGTTCGAAGAGATAAAACTCGATCTCTAGGCCGATTCGCATGCCGCTCAGCGACGGAGCGCTCTCAATAGCGCGGAGCAGCGTCGTTCGCGGGCAGCCTTCAAACGGCGTACCGTCCGGCATCGCGATGTCGCAGATCAACCGTCCCTCTCGCCCTTGCGGAGCGGCGCGCCACGGATAGATCGAAAAGGTCGCCGGGTCGGGACGGAGCACCATGTCGAGCTCTTCCCCGCGAACGAAACCGTCGATCGAGCCCCCGTCGAAGGTAATGCGGCCCTCGAGCGCGTCGTCGAGCTGCTCGACCGGGATCGAAACGTTCTTGCTAACGCCAAAAACGTCGGCGAAGACGAGACGGACGAAGCGCACGTCCTCTTCGCGCGCGAGTTTGACGACTTCGCGTTTGTTGGACGGGCGGCGCCACTGTAATTTAGACGTGGAGTTCATCGATTGCAATGGCCATGCGCAACGTCAGTTGATCGTGCGGGCTTTCCAGCGTTCGCGAGGTGATTTCGCCGATTTGCCGCAGGCGATAGAAAACGGTATGCCGGTGAACGTTCAACGATAGCGACGCCGTCTTGACGTTCTGTCCAACGTTGAAGTACAGCTTGAGCGTTCGTTCCAGCTCCGTTTGGTGCTTCTCGTCGTAGGAGCGCAGGGGCGCAAGCACCCCGGCGGCAAAGGCTCGAAGGCGTTGCACGTCGGCACCTTCGTATAACAACGAATACGCGCCGAGATCTTCGTACGCCGCTACGTGTGCCGATCCGAAGAGTCGCCGCCCGATCGTCAGCGCGGCCGCAGCCGTAGCCTCGCTGCGGGAGAGTGCCGTTGCGGCCTCGACGGTGCCGACGCCGCCGGAAATTCGCAGCTGCGACTTTCGCCGCGCGGCCGTACGCGGCAAAAGGCCGGCAGCCGTTTTGGCGTTGGCCGCATCGATGGCGCGGGCGGCCGGCACGAAAATGAACAGCGACTGCTCCCGCTCCAAAAATCCGAGCTCCGCATCGATCGGGCGAAAAGCGTCGGCCGCAAGGGCTCGTAGCTCGGTCATTACCGCCGGCGCCGCGCCGGTCGCGTCGCATTCGAGGATGACGATGCAGTACTGCTGGGCGAGGGCGGTGCCGTGTGCCGCGGCCTCCTCGCGCGCCGCTGCGAAGTCGGAAAAACTCTCCGAAAGCAGCGAGCTCCAAAGCGTTCCCCTCTTCGCGCGCGGGCCGAAGGCGTCGCGCGCGAGCTCGACGCCGATCGCCGCCGCGGTGAGCCGCATCATCAGTTCGGCCTCCGGCGCTGAGTCGGTCCCGAAGAGCGAGAGCCAGCCGACGTGAAGATCGCCCGAGTTAACGCGCAACACCTTTCCCTCAGCGCCCGACTCGACGACGCTTCGCGCGCTCGGCGGAACCTGGTGCGACCCGGCTGCGGCGAGGTGACGCCACTGCGCGTCTTCGAGCAGCACGCCGCCGCCGGCGGCTCGCGCTAAATGCGCCGCCAGCGCCTTCGGGCCGCCTCCCGACGCGGTAATGCGCGCGAGAGCCTCGGCGAAAGCAACGATCTCCTCCGGCCTCACGGCGCGGTGGCGTGCAAATGATGGCGAGCCCGCAGATGCGGCAGCTTCTTCGCAATATCGTCGGGCATGATTGCGTCGATGGCATCGTCAACGGTGACGATGCCGAGCAGCTTGCCGGCGTCGTCGACGACGGGTACCGCTAAGAGATCGTACTTCGCGATCGTCGACGCGACGTCCACCGCCGGCGTGTCCGGAGCCACCGTCACCAGGTCCGTATCCATGATGCGTTCGATGAACGCGGTCGGCAACGCGAGCAGCAGGGTCCTCAAGGAAAGCACGCCCAGGACGTGGTCGCTCTTGTCCAGCACGTAGAGGTAGTAGATGAACTCCGAAACCGGCGCAATTTCGCGAATTTTACGAATCGTGGCTTCGGTCGTGCGGTGCGGGTAGATCCAAACGTAATCCGTCGTCATCATACCGCCGGCGGTGTCTTCGGGATACTTGACCAGTTCGCGCAGCTCGCCGGCCGTGTACGCGTTCATCTCGGCGAGCAGTTCGGACTGCTGCTCCTCCGGAAGCTCGGCTAGAAGGTCGGCTGCATCGTCGGCATCCATCTCTTCGATGATGTCGGCAGCACGCTCGGTGCCGATATCTTCGATCAGGTTCTTGCGCGTATCCGCGTCGAGATGTTCGAACGCGTCGGCGGCGGTTTCGTCATCCAGCTGTCCGACGACGGCGGCGGCCTCGCGAGCGGAAAGTTCGCCGATGATCTCGGCCAGCTCGGAGGGATGCATTCGCGCGAGCCGATTCTCTTTGACCGAGAGGCGCACTTGCGACGGATTGACCTCGCGGATCGGCGCGACCGAATCCCAGGCGATCATCGAGCGCGGAACGTTGCCGATGCGCGAGAGCCAACGCTTGCCAAACGATCGCAATCCCAAGCGGCGCAGAAGCCCGGCGATTCCCACGTCGGCGGCGACCACGCGCAACCGCCCGTTGGCGTTGGCAACCTCGATATCGTTGATGCGCACGACCTTACGGCCGTCAACGTCGACGATCTGTTTATCGAGCAGATCGGCGACGAGATAGAGCTCCTCTTGTTCCGGCGGCACGGGTTCTTTTGGGGCCATCGTCAGCGCGACGGTTCCATTGCGGTCGACGTCGGCGACGGTCTCGATCGGAGCAAAGCGCAGGCCTTGCGTGGTCTTGATTATCAGGCCGTCGACCTGCGGAAAGACGGCGTCCGGCTTGCCAACGACAAAGTCGGTTACCTTTCCGATCGGAAGGTCGTTGATGGTCGCCCGGCGGCCGACCAGCTCCGAGATGAATCCCTCGGTGAACGCCATAGTCCGCGCTTTGGACTAAATCTTATGGAAAACCCGCCGCTGGGAGCCTGTAGGGCTATGGCGC
>PKWF01000237.1 GCA_003133185.1 Vulcanimicrobiota bacterium
GCCGTCACGCGAACGACGATGCGGTCGGAGAGCACGCGCGTTCCGCCGGTCACCGCGCTGCGGTCGCCGCCCGATTCCCGAATCACCGGGGCCGATTCTCCGGTAATCGCCGATTCGTCGATCGTCGCCGCCCCTTCGAGCACGTCGCCATCGGCGGGAATAACTTCGTTGGCCTCGACGACGTAGCGATCGCCCTTGCGTAGCGTCGAACTCGCGACACGCTCTTCCGTGCCGTTATCGAGCAGTTGGCGCGCGTACGTGTCCGATTTCGTCCTGCGCAGTGCCTCGGCTTGGGCTTTTCCGCGTCCTTCAGCAACCGCTTCGGCGAAGTTCGCGAACAGAACCGTAAACCACAGCCACGCCGCAATGGCGAGATCGAAGCCGGACATGCCGGCGTGCCTGACGAGGTCCCGCACGAAGAAGATCGAGGTCGCTGCGGCCCCAACTTCGACGACGAACATGACTGGATTGCGCGCCTGCCAACGCGGATCCAGCTTCTTGAACGAATCGACGAACGCGCGCGTAATTATCGCTCGGTCGAAGAGCGAGAGCGCTTTGGGGCGGCGCTCCAGTCGTCGTTGGCTAAGCATCAGTACGTTTTCCCTTGAAGAACGAGCAGATGTTCCACGATCGGTCCGAGCGAGTCGGCGGGAAGAAACGTCAGCGCGCCGACGATCACGATCACGCCGAGCAGCAGCGCCACGAAGATGCCCGAATGGGTCGTGAACGTGCCCGGGCCCTCCGGCACTGCTTTCTTTCCGGCCAGCGCGCCGGCCAGCGCGAGCGCGGGCACCGCGACCGCGAAGCGTCCAAACAGCATGTTCACGCCCGTCGTCAGATTATAGAACAGATTGGGTCCAAGGCCCGCGAACGCCGAGCCGTTATTGGCGTTGGTCGAGGTGAATGCGTAGAGAATTTCGGAGAAGCCGTGTGGGCCGCCGTTGTTGAGCGTCGCCAAGCCGGCGGGAATCACGGCGGCGATCGCCGTCGGCACCAAGCAGAGAACCGGGGTCACGAGGGCCGCTAAGATCGCGAACTGCACCTCGCGGCGCTCGATCTTCTTGCCGAGATACTCCGGCGTCCGGCCCACCATCAGCCCCGCGATGAAGACCGTCAAGACGACGAAGACGATCATGCCGTACAACCCGCTGCCAACGCCGCCGAAAACGATCTCGCCCAACTGCATGTCGACGAGCGGGACGAGGCCTCCCAGCGGCATGAACGAGTCGTGCATCGAGTCGACCGCACCGCAGGACGTGTCGGTCGTTACCGTCGCGAAAAGTGCGGAGCCCGAAACGCCAAAGCGGCACTCTTTCCCCTCCATGTTGCCGCCGGCCACGCCGAGGTGATGCACGATCGGGTTTCCACCGGCTTCGGCCCAGTACGCCAGCGTAAATCCGGCGAAGAATAGGATCGCCATTGCGGTGAAGATCGCCCATCCCTGGCGCGTATCTTTTACCATCTTGCCGTACATGTACGTCAGGCCGGCCCCGAGGGCGAAGATCAAGAGGAGCTCGACGAGGTTGGTGAACGGCGTCGGGTTCTCATTGGGTGAAGCCGAGTTGGCGTTGACGAATCCGCCGCCGTTGGTCCCGAGCTCTTTGATGACTTCTTGCGAGGCCATTGGGCCGCCGGTGACGGACTGTGAGAAACCCTCGACCGACTTCACCGCTTGATACGCATGCAAGTTCTGAGGGATTCCTTGAGATACGAACAAGAGCCCAACGACGATCGAGATCGGCAGCAGCACGTAGAGCGAGCAGCGCGTCAAGTCGACCCAGAAGTTTCCGAGCGTCTTCACATTTGTCCGCACCAGGCCGCGCACGACTGCAACGGCGATTGCGATGCCGGCCGCCGCCGAGACAAAGTTATGCCAAGCCAAGCCGGCCATCTGCGACAGGTAGCTCATCGCGGTTTCGCCGGAGTAGAACTGCCAATTGGTGTTGGTCGTAAAACTCACCGCGGTGTTCCAGGCCAAGTCCGGCGCCATGTTGTCGATGTGCTGCGGATTAAAGGGGAGCCACTTCTGCGTGCGCAGCAGCACGTAAAGATACGCGAGGCCGACCAGCGAGAAGGCGAGCATCGAGAGCGCGTAGGCGTACCACGTCATCTCCTCGTCTTCTCGAACACCGCAAAGACGATAGATTACTTTCTCGAGTGGCGCGAAGACGGGCGTCAGCCAGGTGCGCTCGCCCTCGAAGACGTGGGCCAGATACGTCCCGAGCGGCTTTGTGACCGCCAGAACGAGCAGGAAGAAGATAATGGCCTGCAGCCATCCAATCGCAGTCATCGAGCGTTCCTAGAACTTCTCAGGGCGAAGCATCGCGAAGACGAGATATGCCAAGCCTGCAATGGTCAGGATAAGGCCCAAGAGATCATCAAACGGCATTGCCTATACTTTCTCGCAGCCGATGACGTACAAATCCAAGAGCGCGAAGCAGACGATCGACAAGAGAACGATCCCGATTTCCAGCAGCATCTCGTCTCTAGGATACCCCGACTGGCGGCCGTTGCCAGCCGCCAAACGGATGATCCGTTCGGACTATCCAAACGGACGCGCCCGAATGGCGGATGGCACGCAGTGCCTTAGACGCTTATAATCGGCGCTGATGCATGCAGTTGTGCTCTCTCTCGTCACCCTGATGGGAGCTGCTGCCTCTCCCACACGATCGCCAACGCCGAGGGGCCCAAGCGATCCCTGCGGATCGATTCTCTCCATCGGGTTACGGCGCGAGGTGGCTGTATGGCGTCAACGCCGCAATCACATATCCGACGGCCTCGCGGGCGCTTTCCGCGGGAGCCGATCAGTACGTCGCCCGAACGCCGCCAACGTTCCGCAATCCTATTTCGCGTTCGTTCCGAGCTTCGTGGCCTCGGCGTCGCTGCCCGGCCCGTCGGAGTTCTACGTTGAGCACACCTATTTCAGTCGGGCGGGCGCCGGATTGGGCGCCAAGAGTCTGATCGATACCGCGTTCTTGCGCGATTTCGGAAATAGCGTTCAGCTCGATGTCGAGTACGGTTTTTCGCTCACCTGCTTGACGGGCAGCGGCAGCAGGACCTGGGCGCCGGCGCCTCATTTATGTTCTAAAATCGGCTCGCACAGGCTTCTTTCGCCGTGGCCAAGTAGCTCCCGGGATGACCGCCGGGCGCCTCTTTAGGCTTGCCGCCTTTGCCGCGGCGTTCGCGCTCTGCGGCGCCGTCGCCGCGGCCCAGACGCCCCCGCCCGCGGCGATCCAACCGTCGCCTTCCCCAACTCCCGGCCTCAGCGACCCGTGCGGCTCGATCCTCTCGATCGTGAATCGGCCGACAGTCACGACCGGCACGTGCACGGTGCGCACGGGAAACTTCGATCTCGAGAACGGCTACACGAATACGACGATAACGGGTCTGGGCGGCGGCAGCGGCGCGAACTACCCGCAATCGCTGATCCGCATCGGCACGGCCGATCCTCACTTCGACCTAGAGTTCGGTCCGCCGAGCCTTCAAACGTCGACGGCCGGCGTCCCGCGCGTGACCGGGAGCAGCGACGTCAACATGGGCGCCAAGTACGAGCTCGGATATAGCACTCGCTGGTTGTACGGCGTCAATGGCGTGGTAACGTTCCCCACGGGCGCGCAAGCCTTCACCGCCGGAGGTACGCAGTACACGGGCAACTTAAATTGGGGCTATACGGTGAACTCGATTATCGGACTCGACGGAAGCCTGAGCTTCAATTCGTTCTCCGGCTGCGGCACGGCGCATGACGCCCAGTCCTATTTTGCGTTCGTCCCTAGCCTTGAGGTTACGGCGTCGCTACCCGGACCCGCGGAGTTTTTCGGCGAGTACGCCTACTTTAGCCAAGCCGGCGTCGGGCTCGGCAGCAAAAGCCTCATCGACTTCGGGTACGTCCGCGACCTTGGAGCGCACGTACAGCTCGACGTTGAGTGGGGTTTCTCACCAACGCTGCTCGCCGGGCAGAAGCAGCACTACATCGGGGCGGGCGCTTCGCTCATGCTATAGACGCGAGCCTCTACGGATTGCCGTAGTTGAGGATTGCGTCCATTCCGAAGGTGTTCTGATACGCCTTTGTCCCGTTGTCCCAAGGCGTGATCCCTGGTCGAAACGACTTTTCGGTCCGAATCTCCGGCCGAATCATGAACACATTTGAAAACCGGTGCGTTACGCCCAGCGTCAGGCTGCCGTAGGCTGTCGGGAACCCCGAGCGCTCGCCACGCGGATCGTTGATGTAATCGGTTCGGAACGATACGAAATCGTGTTTTGAAAAGATGTACTCGAGGTAGTCGACGAAACCGGTCGCCGTCGAGAGGCCGGGAAGAAAGGCTCCGATGCCGCCACCCGCTCCGAGGTAGAGTGGACCTCCCGTGGCGACGTTGTAGTTGTTGACGGTGCCTCCGACGTAAGCGTTGTATTCGTAGAGGTAGTACGCCTCGAACTGATTCTGAAATCCGGAATTAAACACGTGCGTCCAGGTGACGTTCTGCTGCTGGAGGTTGTCGTGACCCCAGATCATCGGCTTGACCTGTCCGGTCACCGGGTCGAAGTACGTTCCTTTGGTGTACGTTGTAAAATTCTGACCGTTCTTGGAACCCAGGCTGATCGAATTGATGCCGAAGAGCACCGAGTTGCGATTGGAGTGCGACACATACCTCGCCAGCATCATGCCCGTTGGAAAATGGGCAGAGCCGTCCCACGGCGCGATGTCTTCGCCCCAGTCCAAGGCGTACTCAATCGTCCAATAGCTGCTCAACTTGGTCGCGGAGAGGACTCCGGTCTGCGTATACGAGTCGAAATCGAACATCAGCGAGTGCGTGTAGAGGAAGTTATTCGGCGCCAGCTGCGCCTCGATGTCAGGCGGTGAGATGTAGCGTCCGATCTCAACGGACGTTCCCTCGCCCATCTTCGGAAAGTACAGAATTCCGTAGGCCTCGACCGGGTCGAATCCGTTGGTTTGGTTGCGCAGCAGCAGCTGATTGCTCAGGATACCCTGTTGCGTGGTCCAGCGGTAATCCACGCCATATAAGCCGGTAATGCGAAAGCCCCAATCGTCGTGATCGGTCTGCACCGTGTCGGGCTGCAGTTCGAAACGCTGAACGGCCTGGTCCATTTGCACCCGGTTGGGAACGTCGTCATAAGTAAGCGGATAGTTCGAATACCTCGACGTGCTCTCTTCGATGCCGGGATCCAGCCAGCCATAGGCACGTACGCCGGGATCGGTTGGAACGCCGATTGTCGGCCCGTTGAACTCGGAACCGCCGCCTCCGGTGAAGAGGGGATCGAACGGCGCTGGGAGCGCGCGCCGGAGTCCCGGCGCACTCGACGCGGCCGGGCTAGCCACGGTGAGCGGCGCCGTCTGCGCGATGTTTAGAGGCGATGCGGAGGGGGAGGGCGAGGGAGCGGTCTGCGCGCCCGCCGGCCGTGCGATCAGCACGAGCGCGGCGCATGCGCAGCCTACGAGAACGAGACGCAACGAGAAATTCGACATATCGCCTACAGATTACGCCGCGCAATCGAACGAGCACCAGCCGTCGAACGGATGATCCGTTCGGACCGAAGGGCTGATCGCCGCGAAGGCTTAGGAGGGTGCCGGAGCCGCCGAAGGTGCCGGCCACGCGGTGCCGTCCGAGAAGCCGACGTAATCGACGCGGCAAACACTTGGCGAAGGCCCGCGATATCGCACGTTGTAAAAGCCGGCGAATGCGTGGTCGATCTGAACGTTCTGGGTAAAGGTTCCCCGATCGATGATTCGCTCCGTCCGGCCGGAATAGCCGATCGTGAACGCGACGATTTTTGCAGCCGTCGCTCGCCGGTTCGTAAACGAGAGCACGATCGGCTTGTACGCCGATACGTCGGCGCGGTTCCCGACGATGCGACACTCGTCGATATCCACGGGAGTCGGCAGAGTCGCCGCCATTGCCGCGGCAGGTTGCAGCAGCAAAGCGCAACCAGTTGCCAGCACGAACCCGGCGATGCGAGACCGATAAATCCGACTTCCAGCCATGGTGTAACACGTATAGCGTACGCCGCCGGGTGCGCCGGCGGCAGCCTCCGGACGGATGATCCGTTAGGATGCTGCCGCACGCCTGAGTTTTATCATATAATTGCAAACCGATGCCCTGGTTGAACGCGGCCGTCTTCCTCGCACTGCTCTTGCCCGCAGCCTCAGCGCTCGCCCGATACATGCACGCGGTCTTCGAGGGGCGGCTGCGTTGGCGAGGCGAGGCGGCGATCTACCGCTGGTGCGGCATCGATGCCGAACGCGAGATGGGTTGGGCCGAGTACGCCTTCGCTGCACTCGCGCTCTCGCTCGTTGCCACGCTGGCCGCATATGCGATCATGCGCACGCAGCAGTGGCACGGGCATTTTTTCAATCCGCAAGGCTTTGGTAATGTCGATCCGTGGATCGCTTGGAACACGGCCGTAAGCTTCGTCACGACGACGGACTGGCAGTTCTACGCCGGCGAGAACACGATGAGCTATCTTTCGCAGATGGCTGGGTTGGCGTGGCTGAACTTTATCGCCGGCTCCATCGGCCTCGCCGCGGGGGTTGCCGTCATTCGCGGCTTCGCGAGAAAAAGCTCCGGCACGCTCGGAAACTTCTGGGTCGACTGTGTGCGCAGCCTCATCTACGTGCTGCTGCCGCTCTGCATCGTCTTCGCGCTGCTCTTTGAGATGCAAGGCATTCCACAGAACTTCTCGCACTACATCGCCGCGACCAACGCTCAAGGGTTCGCACAAAGCATCATCGGCGGCCCCATCGCCTCGCAGGAGGCTCCCAAGCTGCTGGGCGGAAACGGCGGCGGCTTCGTCGCGGCGAACTCCGCGTCGCCCAACGAAAATCCAAACGGTTTTACCAACCTGCTCGAACTGCTCGCCATCTGGCTGATACCGGCGGCATTCCCGCTGCTCTTCGGAAGAATGATCGGCAACCGGCGCGCCGGGCAGACGCTGTTGGTTGCGATGCTCTT
This sequence comes from Vulcanimicrobiota bacterium, assembly GCA_003133185.1. Taxonomy (GTDB): domain Bacteria; phylum Vulcanimicrobiota; class Vulcanimicrobiia; order Vulcanimicrobiales; family Vulcanimicrobiaceae; genus Cybelea; species Cybelea tyrphae. The sequence goes on from PKWF01000237.1 coordinate 6,966, forward strand.
TCTCGGCACCGGCTCCTTTGTTGGAGCGCAGTTCGCCGAGCAGGCCGGAAACCCAATCGTGCACGCGATGGGCGTTCATGGCGGAAACATGGAAGGAAAAGAGGTTCGCTTCGGGGTCGCAAATGCGGGCCTTTCCCTCGCAGTTGCAACTGATTCGGGAACCGGTTCTTCAAACTTCGCCTACGATTCGCTCACGCCGCTTGGCGGTTTCTTCGCGCTGCTCAATCTCGAACTCGCGGAGATCATCTTTGGGGGAGTCGGCAGCGGTCTTTACGGCATCCTGGTCTTCGCCGTCGTCACCGTCTTTTTGGCGGGCTTGATGGTCGGACGGACGCCAGAGTATCTCGGCAAGAAAATCGAGCGCCGCGAAGTGCAGTACGCGATGCTCGCAGTGCTCATTTTTCCATGCATGATTCTCTTCGCGACGGCGATCGCCGCCGTCATCCCTGCGGGCCGAGCCAGCCTCGGAAACGCAGGCCCACATGGCTTTACGGAGATTCTGTACGCGTTTGCCTCTGGGGCGGCCAACAACGGTTCGGCATTTGCCGGGCTTGGGCCGAATGCTTTTTACGACGCAGCGACCGGTCTGGTCATGCTGGGAGGCCGTTTCCTAGTCATGATCCCGACGCTGGCGCTCGCGTCGTGCCTGGCGGCGCGGCCGACGAACAGTCTGTCAAACGCGGGCACGTTTCGCACCGACAACGCACTCTTCATCGGGCTCCTCATCGGCGTCATTCTGCTGGTCGGCGCGTTAACATTCTTGCCGGCCGATTTGCTCGGTCCGATCGTCGAGCACTTCGAGCTGCAGCAGCACGTCGTGTATTAGGCCGCCGCGCCGAGGCGGGAAAAACCGGCGGCCTGCCTAACCGGCTGCCAAACGCCTTTTTCCTCGGATCCGAACGGAGGGAATGCCGATGGGAACCGCAGCGACCCCCATAAATATCGGAAACACCGGCTTTATGCTGCTGTGCGCGAGCCTCGTCATGCTGATGACGCCAGGACTCGCTTTTTTTTACGGCGGGCTGGTGCAGCGCAAGAACGTGCTGACCATTATGATGCAAAGCTTCATGTCGCTGGGGTGGACGACCGTCTTGTGGTTCGCCTTCGGCTATTCGGAGAGTTTTGGGGCGGACTGGCACGGAATCATCGGTAATCCGGCGACGTATGCGTTCCTCCACGGCGTAACGCTGCAGACGATGTTTGCCAGCACCGCGAACATCCCGCTCGTCGTGCATATCGCCTATCAAATGATGTTCGCGATCATCACGCCCGCGCTGATCACCGGTGCGTTTGCCAATCGCGTGACCTTCAAAGCCTATTTCCTATTTCTCACCGCGTGGCTGATCTTCGTCTACTTCCCATTCGTGCATATGCTCTGGAGTCCGGACGGCATCTTGGCAAAGTGGGGATGNNGCATCGGTGCTCTACGTCGGACGACGCCATATCATCGACAACAAGCCGCATAACGTTCCGCTCATCGCGCTGGGAACGGGGCTGCTGTGGTTCGGCTGGTACGGCTTCAACGCGGGCTCGGAGCTGCGCGTCGACGCAGTAACCGCCTCGGCATTTCTCAACACCGATATCGCAGCATCGTTCGCGGCCGTCGCGTGGCTCTTCGTCGAGTGGGCTCGCGGGCGACAACCGAAGTTCGTCGGCCTTCTCACCGGTGCGGTTGCGGGGCTCGCAACGATAACCCCGGCGGCCGGCTACGTCTCGCCCATGACGGCGGTGATCATCGGCCTTGCGGCGGGCGTCGTCTGTTATTTCGCCGTTACGCTGAAGAATCAACTCGGCTGGGACGACGCGCTCGACGTCTGGGGCGTCCACGGAGTGGGGGGATTCTTGGGAATCTGTTTGCTCGGCGTCTTTGCGTCGACGCTGTGGAACCCCAATGGCGCCGACGGCCTACTGCGCGGCAACCCGGCGTTCTTAGGCAAGCAGTTCGTCGCAGCGACCCTCTGCAGCGCCTGGGCCTTTGCCTTCACCTACGCGATGCTCGCGTTGATCAACCTCGTAACGCCCGTCAAAGTCGANNGGCTCGATTGCGAAGCTGCCGATTGCCAGCGTCGCCAGCGAGACTGCAAACGTCGCGTCGATGATCGCCTCGCGATACGCGATCGAGGCGGGAATGGCCAAAGCGAGCGCAAGGCAAAGCGCACCGCGCATTCCGCCGACGCGCACGACGTCGATCCATTCCCGCGGATATGGCCCTAGCAGCAGCAAGCCGCCAACGGCGGCGCGCGCCACGGCGATGCCCGCGATACAGGCGATGGTGAAGACCGGCGCCTGCGCCACGCGCCCGATCTCCAATGCGGCGCCCACCATGAAAAACACCAGCACGTTTGCCACCACCGCGCCGACGTCCCAGAAGCGGTTCACGTCTTCGGCGATGCTCAGCGTGATCCAGGAACGCTCGTAGTGTCGCAACGCGATGCCATACGCGATCGTCGCAAAGATGCCCGAAAGCGCAAGGTAATCGGCCGCGAAGTAGGCACCGTACGCGCACAGCAAGGTTGCGGCGATTTGGAACCGGACGCGCCGGCGACCGCGCAGTACGCGCGCCGTTACAAACGCAATGGCGACCCCGAGAGCCACGCCACCCGCGGCGCCGGCCACGGTATCGAGCATCACCATCGCAATCGCGCCGCCGCCGGCTGCGCCAAGTCCGATTCNNACGGCAACGGCATCGTTGAAGAGCGACTCGCACTCGACGATCGTGGCCAGCGTGCGTGGAACTTTCAACCGGCGAAAGACCGCTACCACTGCGATCGGGTCGGTGGCACTGAGAATTGCACCGGCCAAGAGCGCGGGGCCGAACGGCACGCGAACGATCGAGAGCGCTCCCGCGACGATTGCCGCCGTAAGCAGTACGCCCGGTCCGGCGAGCGTGGCGATTGCAATCCATTGCCGCCGCATCGCCCGAAAGTTCAGGTTCCACGCCGCCTCAAAGAGCAGCGGAGGAAGAAAAACGTAAAGCGTAGCGTGGCCGAGCGCGTACGCCAGTCGTCCAGGCTCGATCAGTCCGTAGAGAACGCCGAGCCCGACCACGGCGAGGATCTGCCACAGCTTCACGAGCTAGTCTTTCTTGGCGCTGAAACATCGAACCCACATCGGACGGTATCTAACTTCGAGGAGTTTGGCTATGACCGCAGTTTCAGCACCGGCGGTACCGGCGACGTCTGGACTCTCGACGCTCCAGCTATATCTGCTACGTGGAACGTATGCCCTGATCCTGGCCTTCTTGGTGACGAGCATCTGGCCCGGCGTGATTCACCACGACAAGCTGGCTCTAATGCACGGCGTCGCGCGCAGCCTGTTGGCCGCGATGGCGCCGCTCATGCTGATGGGCCTTCGCTATCCCCTCAAGATGTTGCCGGTGCTCTTCTTCGAGCTGGCCTGGAAAACGATCTGGCTGCTCTTCTTTGCGCTGCCGCTATGGACGGCGCATCAAGTCGACCCCGATACGTGGGAGACCATCAAAGCCTGCGCGCTCGTTTGGGTAATCTTCCCGTTCACGATTCCGTGGCGCTACGTTTTCGAAACGTACGTCAAGGCGCCCGGAGATCGATGGAGTAGGGAGACATCGCGTTGCGTACGATAAACGGCGCCGGATCGCTCGACGACCTCAAGATCGACGTAAAGATCAAGCTCGCCGCCTTGTGGACGAGCGTGATGTTCTGCTACATCTACGCCGATTATTTTGGGCTCTACCGGACGGGAGCGCTGCAAGGGATGCTCCAGGGAAGGATGGGTCCGCTTGGGCCTGCTACCCAAGGAGTCTTGCTGGCAGTTGCCGCGGTCCTCGCGATCCCGGCCGTGATGATTTTCTTGTCACTTGCATTAAAACCTAACCCGAATCGCTGGCTGAACGCAATTCTCGGCATACTCTACACGCTAATCAATCTTACCAATTTCCTGAGCGCCTGGGCATTCTACATTTTCTTTGGAATCATTGAGATCATGTTGACGTCGCTCATCGTATGGTACGCATGCCGCTGGCCTCGCTCGAAAGCATAAGGACCGCCCGACGAAGCGCCCGATGAATCAGCGCTCCCTTAGTGCGTGTGCGTGAAATTTCCCACGCGCGTGACCGCTCGAATCGCCTCGATTGCGCGCCGCATGCCTAAAGGCGCACGCGGACGGCCGACGGCTTCGAAGTAGAGCGCCGGATCGATGTTGAGCGTGCGAGTCTGCACCATCGCGACCGGCGTCGCGCGCAAGAACGCGTCCGCGGCCGCAACCTCTTCCTCGTCGTCGGTGACGCCGGGATGCGTCAACAGGTTGAGGTTAACGGCGAGCCCGCGTTCCACCGCCAATCGGATCGAGTCGAACACGTCGTCGAGTCCGTAGCCCTGCGGACGGTAATACGCGGCGTAGACGTTAGGGCGAAACGAGTTGAGGCTGATCCGAACCGCCTGCAATCCAGCGTCGATGCAGCGCCCCAGCGACGCCGGCTGACTGCCGTTCGTGTTCAAGTTGATGGTTCCGTTCGCGCAGCGCGCGCGAATGTGCTCGATGGCGCGGGCGATGGCGATCGAGCGCAGCAGTGGCTCACCTTCGCATCCTTGGCCGAAGGAGACGATTCCGTCTTCCACGCGTTCCAAATGATGAATGGCCACGACCGCGAGCTCCTCGGCCGCGACTTCCTCGGCGATGCGCGTTTGCGGAGATGGCACGCCGGTCTCCGCCTCTTGCTCGGAGATGCAGCCGATGCAGCGGGCATTGCATTTCGGCGAAACCGGCAACGCGGCTTCCCCCCGTTCGAGGAAGACGTTCTGCGCGGTGAAGCAGCCGTACTCACGCGAGCAGAGCGCCACTTGCTCGAGTACGCCGTTGCGAGGCCCGTTCGCGATCCGCGCCTCGATCAGCCCTTCCAGTTCGCCGCGTTTAAAGCGGCGCGGCTTCCAATCGTCGCTCTCGTCGGTCTTCATCGCGGCCACGTACAAACGGTCGTCCACGGCACAGGCGAACGTGTAACCGAAGAGCGGCAACGCCGGCGCGTTGCGCTGCGTTGCATAGGCGGGCACGAGTAGCCGCGTGTAGCCGGCCGGTAGCGCAACCGCGAGCGCATTGCGGCCGGAGATGGGCCCAATCGTCGTCAGCGGACGGCGTCCTGGAAGCAGCATCTCGAGCGTGCTCTGCGGCGCCGGAATCAGCTCGTCGCGGAGCGCCTCGCGAACGATGCCGGCGTCGGCCAGCGGAACGACGCTCGGATCGTACGAGATCCGCCCCCCGCCATCGCACGACGCGAGCGCGACGTCGAAGCGTTCACGGCGCAAGTTCATCGTCGAGTTCGACTTCCGTATCGAAAACGCGCACGGCCGGCCCGGTGAGATACGCGTTGCCGGTGCCATCCCATTCGACCACCAGCCGTCCGCCCGGCACAAGAACCTCAATCGGTGAAGTAGCCGTCCCGTTCGCGATCGCAACCGCCGCGCACGCAACGGCGCCGGTACCGCACGCCATCGTCAAGCCAACCCCGCGTTCCCAATGCGCGACGCGAATCGCTCGCCGACCCTCCAACGCAACGACGTGCACGTTCGTGCCGTCTGGAAATCGCGAGTCCTTTTGAAACTCCTNNTCGACGAACCACCCTTCGACTGATGGCGTAATCCGTGGCTGGCCCATCGCTACGCGAACCGCATATTCGGCTCCGCGCGACACGATCTCGGTCGGAATTAAGCCCGCCTCCGTTTCAAAGGTGACACTCCCTCCTTCTCCCGCTTCGTCGAGCCAGCGCGCCGCGCAGCGGATTCCGTTGCCGCACATCTCCGCTTCGCTTCCGTCGGCATTGATCGTTCGCATGCGTGCATCCGCGACGGTCGACGGCTCTATCGCTATAACGCCATCGGCACCGATGCCCGCTCGGCGATCGCAAGCCCATTTCGCGAAGCGTACGAGGCCGGCGCGCCCGTCGCTACGCCGATCGACGATTACGAAATCGTTTCGCGCACCGTGCATCTTGGTCACCTTCATTTCAAACGCGCTTCGCAGACCAGCCGAGCTTTTCCCGTACCTGCTCGTGCAGCGCGTCAGGCGTGCACCAGAACGTATCGGCCTCGCTGCGAAACCACGCGCGCTGGCGCCGAGCGTAGCGCCGCGTCGCTCGCTGGAGCGATGCGCGCAGTTCGGCGATCGTGCTCCAGCCGCGGAGATAGGCGAGTGCCTGCGGGTAGCCGACCGNNTGCGCCGGTCGATTTCGGCCTGCGGCAGATCGAGAAAGACGAGAAGCGATCCGAGTCCCTCGCCGCGCAACGTACGTGCCGGCTCCGGAAAAGAGGGTGCCGAGGTTTGCGCGAGCGCGATCTCGAGCGCGCGAAGCACCCGGTAGCCGTCGCTGGGATGAATTGCCCTCGCGCGCGACGCGTCGCGCTTTTGGAGCCATCCGTACAGAAACTCCGCCGGGTGAAGCTGCGCTTCTCGCGCGAGCCGTTCTCGCAGCGCTTCGTCGTGCTGCGGCGCGAGGTCGATCCCTCCGAGCAGCGCGCGAATATAAAAACCGGTTCCCCCGGCGACGATCGCGCGCTTTCCGCGCTTTATGATATCGCGAATCGCGGCAATCGCGTCGCTTGCGTAACGAGCCGCCGAGTAGCGTTCGGTCGGATCGAGAAACGCGACGAGATGGTGCGGCACGCGCGCCATCTCCTCCGTCGTGGGCGCGGCCGTGCCGATGGGCATCCCGCGATAGATCTGCCGAGAATCCGCTCCGACGATCTCCGCACCGTACGTCGTCGCGAGCTCGAGCGCGATCTCCGTCTTTCCACTCGCCGTCGCGCCCGCTAGAATCAAGACGCCGTCAGACACGCTTGAACATGCGCGCAATCTCATCGGGACTCAAACGCACCATCGTCGGACGGCCGTGCGGACAATGCATGGGATTCGCGCAGCGCTGCAAACGCTCGACGAGCGTGGACATCTCCTGCGGTGCGAGGGGTTCGCCGGCGACCGTGACGCTGTGGCACGCGAGCGTAGCCCAAACGCGCTCGCGAACGTCACGTTGCTTTGGATCCTCGCTCAGATCGTCGAGCATTCCGCCCAAATCGAAGTTGCGGGACGCATAGCCTGCGGGGGTTGCGACGATGCGATAGGTTCGCTCGCCGAAGGCTTCGATCTCGAGGCCACCCTCGCGCAGCGCTTCGAGCGCCCGGTCGAGTGCCGCGCTTCGCGCCGCATCGAGCTCGACGATCTGCGGCACCAGCAGTGGTTCGCTTGGAGTCCGCTGTGCGGCAGCCGTGACGATCGCTTCGTACGCGATGCGCTCGTGCGCCGCGTGTTGATCGACCAGCAACAACGCTTCGCCGTCGCTAGCGAGGATGAACGTGCGATGGAGCTGCGCGAGAATACGCAGGCGATCGACATCCTGCTGATTGCTATCGTCCGGCGCCGGAGCAAAGAGCGATATGGCCGCGCTCGCCGAGCCGGCGGGCATACTCACGCTCGGCGCACTGCCGGTCTGTTCGGAAAACCTCCCGCGGGCATGCTCTTTCAAGGTTGCGGCGATGCTGCGCCGGACGGCGTCGAAGACTTGCGAAGCGTAACGCAAGCGAACGTCGTACTTTGTCGGATGGACGTTGGAGTCGACGTGGTCGGCGGGCAAATCCAGAAAGAGCACGCCGTACGGATGGCGCCCCATCATGGTAAACGTGGAATAGCCGCTGGTCCAGGCGCCGGCAAGGGGAACCCCGCGCACGAGGCGCCCGTTGACAAAAAGCAGTTGCATTCTCCGATCGGGGCGATCGTGTCCCGGTTCGCTAACGAAGCCGCGCAGCGTGCCATCGAGCATCCGGGCCGGAGCTCCATCGAGCGGTAGCAGAGTTTTCGCGGCTTGCGCGCCGAAAACCATGGCAAGCCGCTCGTGCTCTTGTTCGGTCGCCGGCATGACCCAAACGTCTTTCCCGTCGTGGCGCAGCGTGAAGGTGATCTGCGGATACGCAAGTGCGAAACTCGAAAGCCACGAGGAGCTGCGATTGAACTCCGCGCTCGGCGCGCGAAGATACTCACGCCTGACCGGCAGCCTTTCAAAGAGCGAGCGAACCCGGACCTGCGTGCCGGCCGGCGCCGCCGCGGGTTCGATCTCGCGCACTTCCTCGGCATGCGCGCCAACGCGCGCCCCGACCGGGAAGCCGGGTTCGCGCGAAACGATTTCGAGATCCGAAACGGCGGCAATCGAGGCCAAACCTTCGCCGCGAAAGCCCAGCGTCGCGATCGATTCCAGCTCGGACGCGACGTTGAGTTTGCTGGTCGCATGGCGTCGAATCGCCAATGCTAAGTCTGCACTCGCGATGCCCGTTCCGTCGTCGATAACTTCGATGAGATCGAGGCCGCCTCGTTCGATGTTGACGGCGATGCGAGTGGCCCCGGCGTCGACGGCATTCTCCACCAGCTCTTTGACGATCGACGCGGGACGTTCGATAATCTCTCCGGCGGCAATCTGACCGATCGTCACCGCATCGAGCTCGCGAATGGCAGCCACGCCTGCTAGATTCGCGAACGGTCCACTTGCGTCCCAGCAGGGAGTAGAGCATTCGCGGGGTTGACAAAGCCTCTCACCCGAGTATCCTAGTTGAGGATTCCTTCGTTAGGTGAGGCGTCTGCACGAAGAGATGCCGCTGCCCGGAAAGGTCGAGAGACCCCAACGGGTGACCAGATCCCGCCGAATCAAGGCGGAATCTAATGCGGCTGAGGCCACCCGGACCTCTACGTTGTGCAGTGCTAAAGCTCGACAGTGAGGGGAGAATGCGCGGGGAATAGCGCATGAATTTCTCAAGCTGTCGGCCTGCGAGGAGCACCGACGGTTTTTTTTGTTTGGTAGCGGAAGGGGGTGATGTCTGGCCATGGACGACGGACCTAGTAGTCGATCGCACCGGCTCGCGATGAGCCGCGTATTCCTGCTACGCCCGTCCGATCGGCGCGGCAGAGCATAAGAAAACAGGAGGTATATGTCATGAAAAGAGTTCTGGCATTTCTGCTCGATTTAACGATCAATCGGGCGGCGCGCGGAAAGACTGCGTTCCACGACGATACGTTGCGGGCGAACCAGGGTAGCAATCCAACTTACACCTTTAGCTACTGGCGCTCTCTCGTCGATTAGACGGACAAGGGTGATTTGCCGTGCTTGCTGCGATGCTGGTGGCGACGATCCAAATCGCGGCGATGCCGGCAGCCTCGCCGTCGCCTTCAGCGGCGCCGACTCCGCGTTTCGACCTGAAGGCTAGCGGCTCCAACGTCTTCGTCGACCAGGCGACCGATGGGCGCGGAATTACGCCTCCAGAGGGGCCTGGGTTTGCAAACGGCTCGCCCATCTCGCCGATGTCGCCGTACGACTGGTTCACCGGCGCGCCGGTGACGCCGGGAGTCGCGGGCATCGCGCAATACGAAATCTCCGGCACCTACCACGCAACCGGTCTGGACTTCGGCGCGACCTTCGGAATCGGCGGCTTGAGTGGCAGCACGACCAACGCGCTCTATTGGGGCGAACCGTTGATCCCCAACCTGAACGATCACGGCCTTTCTCGAAACGTTCCGTATGAAATTCTCTTTCCGACCCACGCGGGCCAAGACGATGCAAGCGTCGCGAGCGCGAGCTTACTCGGCGCATCGATTGGCGCGGCGGATTCCAGCTGGAGGGTTCGGGGCGGCTATTTTGACTTGATCCAGAGCGACCGGTTCGTCTTCGCGCCCCCGCCGCTAACCGATGCCGTTCCGAGTCTGGGCGTGCAAACCGCGGAGACGCTCGGTCCAGGCATGCCGTCGATCAAAGACTGGACGGCCGCTCCGTCATCTCTGCCGTTGCTCGGCGCCGACGGGTACTGGCATCGAGGGGGGCTTTCGATGGAGTTGACCGACGCGCTGCTGCCGTCACTCCCAAATACGAACGTCCGTTTGACGATGGGCTCCCTGGTCTTAGATCGGGGAGACGTCGGACGCTTTTCGGTTCAAGTCGCGCATCTCTGGACGACCGGCGACCCCATCTTGACCACGAGCTTCTTCGGCGTAGATCAGGACATCCATTACGGGACCCAGGGGCGCCTCTACACGAGCGAGTTGGCAAATCAAGAGCAAACGATCTCGGGAGCCCGCGCCTTCTTTCATCCTCTCAAAGGTTGGGATGCGCTGGCGGAGCTCGGGCGCGCCTGGTACGACGCCGGGTTGGTGACCGAACCCGGCACGTCGCATTTTGGAAATTACGAGCATTTCAGCCTGGCGCGTCACATTGGGGACGACGTGGCAACGCTGGAGTTTCATCGTTTCGACCCGACCTACGCAACGATGATCTTGCCCTACGGCATCCCCGAGAACATCTGGAGCGTGGCCTGGTCGTGGCCCGGCGTGTGGCTGAAATCAACCTACCAGCTCGTCGACAACAGCGTCATCGGCGCCAACCGGGCCGGCTTTCATTTCAAGTACGATCACAACAGTAAGTACCTGGAAATGCACGCGAGCTACGGCGACTGGCGGCAGCTCATACCCGAAACCGAGGCGAACGCGTCGCAGGTGGGCTTCGTCGACGGCTTCTTCCTCTTGCAGCAAAATGGATTCGGCACGATCGGCCACGACCGCCAGCTCGGACTCTACGTGGCCTGGCATCTTCCCAGTGACGACTTTGCCTTCGACGGCGTCGAGGATTATCTCAATCGCGATGCCGACCCCGGCCAGCCGCTGGATGTCGTCGACACACGCTCGCCGCAAGTCGTCGTGAGCTGGGCGCATCACTTTAGCCGCAAGCTGCTCGCAGTCGGCGGCTACGGTCGCTACGAGACGATCGGACGGTGGGCGATCACGCCCGTCGACGCAATCTACGGCGTCGGCTTCGCCGGCGTCCAGCTCGCGACGGGGACGAACACGGCGCTACTCGTCGAAGGAAGACGATACGCGCTGACGGGCTTACCCTCGATTCCCTATGGCCCGCCCCCGACGATGCGAGGGACCGCTTTCATCGTCGATCAGAAGGTCAGCCTATGAGCACCGAAATCGTCGCCGGCCGCTTTGTGAGACCGAACGTCTTTCGTTCCATCATCATGTTCCTTTCGATCGTGGGGCCGGGCATTATCACGGCAAATGCCGACAACGACGTCGGCGGCATCCTCACCTACTCGCAAGCCGGCGCGCAGTTTGGCTACTCGATGCTCTGGCTGTTGGTGCCCATCACGGTTGCACTCGTCGTGGTACAGGAGATGTGCGCGCGGATGGGGGCGGTCACCGGCAAAGGCTTGGCCGACCTCATTCGCGAGAACTTCGGGGTGAGGGTCACCTTCTGGTGCCTTCTGCTCTTCGTCCTCGGCGACATCGGCAATACGGCCACGGAGTTCGCTGGCGTCGCGTCGTCGGCGCCGATCTTCGGCGGCTACCTGCACGTTCCCAACCTCGAGGCCTTCAAGATCGCGCTGGTGGCCGCCGCGGCGGTCTTCGTCTTCATGACCGTAACGCGCGGAAGCGCAAAGCTGCTCGAACGGATCTTCTTCTTTTTCTGCTTCGTCTACGTTGCATACATCGTCAGCGCTTTCGTCGTCCATCCCGCTTGGCACGACGTCTTGCACCAGAGCATCGTACCGCATATTCAGGCGTCGAAGGCCTACGTCCTGATGGTTATCGCGGTAATCGGAACGACCATCTCTCCCTGGATGCAGTTCTACATCCAGGCCGCGGTTGTCGAAAAAGGGATTCGCGAAGGAGACTACGGCTATTCACGCCTCGACGTCGTGACGGGCGGCATATGGACCGATGTAATCGCGTACTTTATCATCGTCTCGTGCGCGGCAACCATCTACATTCACAATATCCATGCCGCTCATCCGATCGTCGTGCACGACGTCGGCGACGTCGCGGTCGCCCTCGCACCGCTCGCAGGAAAATTCGCCGCTTTGCTCTTTGCCTTGGGGCTGCTCAATGCGGCCGTCTTCACGGCCTCGATCCTGCCGCTTTCCACCGCTTATTACGTCTGTGAAGCCTTCGGCTTCGAGCGCGGCGTCGACAATCGTTTCTCTGAAGCTCCGGTCTTCTACGGCTTCTATCTCGCGCTTATCGTTATCGGCGCCGGGACCGTAATCATTCCCGGTGCGCCGCTGCTGGGAATCATCTTCTACTCCCAGGTACTCAACGGCGTGCTCCTGCCGATCGTGCTCGTTCTGATGCTGCTGCTGATCAATAACAAGCGCTTGATGGGGCGCTGGACCAACTCGCCGCTCTTTAACATCATCGCTTGGGCCACCGTCATCATCGTGGGCGCGCTCACTTTGATATCGACGGCGCAGATCGTCTTCCCGTCGCTCGGCAGCTAGTAACTCCCCAGTGTCATGGTGAGCCTGTCGAACCATGACGTGGTGATAAGGCTGGCTCGCGAGCCCAAGCGGCTAAGTCATCCTTCGACAAGCTCAGGATGACACCGGGAGGGCTCAGGATGACACCGGGAGGGCTCAGGATGACATAGGCATACCTATTCGGTGTCGGGAGCAAGATCGGCGCCGATAACCAGAGCCGTCTTGCTTCCCGGATGAATCGTTGTCGCAAACACGTGCGCCAGGCTTGCAGCCGCCGGCGTTGCGCCGATAACGACAGTCGCGGGTTTCGTCTTCTCGTCGACGAAGGTCGGCACGTTCCAGCCGGCGCCGCGCAGCGCACCGATCAGCGTTCCGTCGAACGCCGTATTGCCGGTCGCGTTGGCGACCAAGACTTCGTCTTGCGGTGGATCGCCTTTACCGAAGAGTACCGTGCCGATCAATTTAGCCCAGCGCTGGTCGGCAAAGACGACCGACGCATCCCCGACCCACCCGGCCTTGCTTGGGAGCGTAAAGGAACGAATGTTTTCGTCGGGGACGTCTCGGTAGATCGTCAACAAGGAGACGAGCTGCTGATTGTTGAGTGTCGTATTGATGTCTTTTCTCGCGAGCCGCATGATGTTCGGTAGCTTCGTCCAGTTCTGCGGTTCGCTCAACCGATCGATCAGGAGCTTGAGCACCGCTTGTTGGCGCTTGACGCGTCCGAAGTCGGAGGCGGGATCGTGCCGGAATCGCACGTAGCCTGCGACCTGCGCCCCGTTGAGATGCTGCTCTCCTTTTTGCAGGTGGATGTGGAGGTCGCCGTTATCGTCATCGTAGTCCATGTTCTCGTCGACGTTGACGTCGAGCCCGCCCATGGCATCCACGATCGCGGCGGCGCCTTCGGGCTGCAATGCCACAATTGCATCGACCGGCGCGCCTCCTAACAACCGGCTTACGACGCGGGCGGTCATATGAGCGCCCCCGAACGCGTAGGCGGCATTGATCTTCATGGGGCCCTGCTTGGGAACGGGCACCCAGGTATCGCGCGGAATCGACACGAGCGTAACGGTTCGCCGCCCCACGTCGAGATGCGCCAGGATGATCGTATCGGTCGTCGCTTCGTCCGCCTGGTAGCCAAGAATCAAGAGATTCAATTTGAGTTGCCCAAACGAGCGCTTTGCCGTCTGCGTTACGATTTGCTGACGAATCGGGCCACGAACGGCGATGACGGCGACCGCGATCGAAACGATAGCGGCGGCCGCAACGGCGGCGACGCGGAACCAAGCCTTTCTAAACATACGATGTACCCTCTCTCCCAAAATGCGTTAAAGCAGGCGCGGTGTCGTCTACACCGGGCTCGAAGACGTACGGGCTACGTTGGTAGGAGAGGGGGTGCGCGTACTCCGATTCGGCAGAGAACGGGGACGAGTCGCCGGAAGGAGCATTCGTCGCAGCGGCGTGGCAGCAGAATCTCGAACGCGTGCGCTGCGAAACTTGCAGTAGTTTTGATCAGTGCAATGACGCGCAGCGTCGTTACCGCAAGCCCGCGCGCCGATCGNNGCTCCCAGCCATACCGCAGGACCGAGCACGTGGCCGCCGACGACGAATTGCTCGGCGGTCTCCATCACGTACAGCGCAGCGATCTGCAGAACGAAGATCGCCGGCACAAGCGAGCCGATCCGGCGCGGTAACGCCGTCCCCGCCAAGATTGCTCCCGCCCGCCCGATCAGATAGAGCGCGAGGACTCCGACGCCAACCACGAGCGCCGGAAAAACGTCGAGATTGCTTCGGTCGGTGAAGTTTCCGGGACCAAACCAGCCGGCGTTGGAAGCGAACTCCACGATGGGATCCGCAACGGCCGCGGTGATTACCGCGACTGCCAAGCAGAACGGGACAAGTTTCGACGAGGATCTCAAGCCCCAACGCCCTTCCGGTGCGCCGCTAGCGACCCCTCTCGGCAACCCCTCAGTGTTGGAGGAAGGAAAGCTGGCGTTCGGGTTCGGGGCGCTTTGGCATCTTCTTACGCAGCGGCACGCGCGTTTCGATGTCGGCTTCACCCGAGAGCGCATCGGCAATCTCTTGCGCGCGCTCGATGACTGCATCCGGCAATCCCGCCATGCGCGCCACCTCGATGCCGAACGATCGAGAAGAGCTTCCGGGCTGTACGCGATGAGAGAAGACCGGGGCTCCGCCGCGGGCGGTGTTTTCGACGGCGGTGATGTGATAGTTGGCAACGACGTTCCAGTGTTCGGCGAGCGCGCAAAGTTCGTGGAAGTGCGTCGCAAAAAGCACGAGCGGCGACTGTTCTTCGAGACCGACTAAGAATTCGCAGATCGCTTGCGCGATCGCCAGGCCGTCGAGCGTCCCCGTTCCGCGGCCCACCTCGTCGATCAAGAGTAAGGAACGCAGCGTGCTGCGCCGCAAGATATTCGCCGCCTCGGCCATCTCCATGTAGAACGTCGACTGACCCGATGCCAGATCGTCGCCCGCACCGATTCGCGTAAAGATCCGGTCGACGACGCCGAGCTTCATAGATTTGGCCGGGACGAACGAGCCGATTTGAGCCATGATCGTCAACAAACCGGCCTGTCGCAGGTAGGTGGATTTGCCGCCCATGTTCGGTCCCGTCAGTAAAATGAAGCGATGCTCGACCGCGCGGAGATGAAGGTCGTTCGGCACGAAGTTCGCATGCAGGACCGCTTCCATAACCGGGTGGCGGCCGTCTTCGATAGCGACGACGCTCTCTTCCACGAATGCCGGACGCGCGTATCCGCGTTCGGCGGCACACTGCGCAAGGCTCGAGAGCACGTCCACCTGCGCGACCGCGCCGGCCGCACTCGACAGCTCGTCGGCGCGCGCGGCAATGCGCTCGAGCATGGCGTTAAAGAGCCGCTGTTCCAGCCGCTCCTGCCGCGCTTGCGCCGTGGAAATTGCAAGTTCGAGATCTTTGAGCTCCGGCGTAACGTATCGTTCGCCGGTCGTCAGCGTTTGTTTGCGGACGTAATCCTCGGGAACGGAACCCGTGTAACTCTTGCCGATCTCGATTGCATAGCCGAAGGTGCTCGCGTACTTTATCTTGAGCGTCTTGATTCCCGTACGCTCGCGTTCGCGCTGCTCGAGGGCCGAGAGTCTCGAACGGGCGTCCGTGCGCAGCGCGACGCACTCGGAGAGCTCCGGATCGGATTCGGGACGAATGACTCCGCCGTCGCTCATCTGCGCGGGCGGGTCCTCCACGAGCGTGGCGTTGAGATCGTCGCGCATCGAGTCAAAATCTCCGACTTGCCGGAGCAACGGCGCGATCGCCGGCACCGCAGCCTCCCGCAACGGTCCGAACATCGCCAGCGTGCGCCGCAGCGAGCCCAAATCGCGCGGCGTCGCCCGCCGAAACCGGACCTTCTGCGCGATCCGCTCGAGATCGAAGATGCCCTTGAGAACCTCTCGCAGCGACTCACGGCGCTCGTGCTCNNCGGTTGAGCATGCGCGATCCCATCGCGGTCGCGCAGAGGTCGAGTGTCGCGAGTAGCGTCGCTTTGGGATTGAGACCTTGCGCGCGGGTCAGCTCGAGATGTTTGCGCGTCGCTGGATCGAGGACGAGAAACTCTTGACGCCGATAGAGCTCCGGTTCGCCCAGACCGCGTTCGCCGTTGGTGACTCCGGTTCGCTTGACGAACGCGCCGAGCGCGTCGACTGCTCGATGAATCGCCAGCGACTCTTCCATGGAAAAGCCGTCGAGGCTCGCGCGATCGCGCGCTTCGACCAATCCCAAGGCAGGTGTAGCCAAGCGCGCGC
>PKWF01000235.1:0-5234 GCA_003133185.1 Vulcanimicrobiota bacterium
CTCGCGCGCTTCGACCCGATTTAGGAGCCCTACAGGCTCCTAGGTTACGGGTTGCGCGGGAATTGCGCTCGCGAGCTTTTCCAGCATCGCACGATTGAACTGCGGCAGATCCTCGGCGCCGCGCGTCGAGACCCAGTTCGAATCCGTGACGGTCGGCTGATCGCGGTAGAGCCCGCCGGCGTTGCGAATATCGTCGGCGATCGAGTGCACGCCGGTAACCTGCCGCCCGCGAACCAGCTGGGCCGAGATGAGCACTTGCGCGCCGTGGCCGATGGAGAACATCGGTTTTTTGAGCGTGTCGAACTCGCGCACGACCCGCTGCACTTCGCGATCCGTTCGAATACGGTCCGGTGACGTCCCTCCGGGGATCAACAGCGCGTCGAAATCTTCGGCGGTACAATCGGCGATGAGCTCTTCAGCCTTCAGGCTCTGACCATCGTCGAGTCCACGTTTGCCGCGAACGCGCTGGCGAGCGCGCTCGTCGGTGCCGACTATAGTCACAATGGCGCCCGCTTCCTCGAGAGCTCGGCGCGGTTCCGCCAACTCGATCTCTTCAAATCCGTCGCCGATCAGTGCGGCAACGCGTTTTCCATCCACTCCCTGCATATCGGCCCCGTGATTCGCGCCGCCCAGGAGCCTACCTTCGGTCATCGCTACCCGAAGAGACCGCGGGTGAGCCCGCCGTCGACGGAGATCGTTTGACCCGTCACGTAGCTCGCCGGGTCGCCACACAAGAAAACGGCCATCGGCGCGAACTCCGCCGGCGAGGCGATGCGCCCCATCGGCACCTCGCTCGACGCCTTGCGCAACTGCGCTTCCTCGTCGCCGTAGATCGCTCGCAGGCGCGCCGTTTCGATGCGTCCGGTCGCGATGGCGTTGACCGTCACGCCGTCGGGGGCAACCTCGACGGCGAGCGTCCGCAGCGCGGAGACCAGCGCTGTGCGAAAGACGTTGGACAGCGCGAGGGAATCAATCGGCTGCTTCACGGAGGTTGACGTCAGCGCGACGATTCGGCCCCAGCCCCTGGCGCGCATGGGCGGAACGACTGCGCCCAGGAGCTCCAACATCCCGCGCAGCAGCAGGCGGTAGGCATCGTCCCAATCCGGCAAACCAAGCTCGGTAAATCGTCCCGGCTTGGGGCCGCCTCCGTTGAGAATCGCAATGTCGGCATCGCCGAGGGCATCGCGGAAAGCCGAATGCATCGCGGAGATCGAGCCCGGGTCCCGCAAGTCGAGCGCAAATCCCAGCGCCTCCGGAGCGCCCAGCTCTCTCGCCTTGGCAGCGACGGCCTCAAGCTGGGCCGCGCGCCGCGCGGCCAAACCGAGCCTCGCCCCCTCGCGCGCGAGCGATAGCGCAATCCCCTCCCCGAGCCCCGAGCTGGCGCCCAGCACAAGCGCGACGCGACCGCGTAACTTCAAATCCATAGATGGCGCTTTTGCGCCGAGCCTCCCTCACCTTGCGCCGCGCGAGCGCCTTTGCTATCCTAAGCCGGGTCGCCGGGACGGTAAGCACTCTGTACCCGAGCGAGACTATCCTGTCAAAGGAGTTTCAATCGTGCCGCTCACCAAAGAACGCAAGGCCGAGATTGCCGCCAAGTACGGCCGCGGTTCCAACGATACCGGATCCGCCGAGGTGCAAGTCGCCGTCCTGACCGCCTCGATCAATTCACTCACCGAGCACCTAAAAATTCACAAGAAAGATCATCACAGCCGGCGCGGCCTGCTCTTACAGGTCGGGCAACGTCGCCGCTTGTTGAACTATCTACACGCGACAAACCTCGAGCGCTATCGTAGCCTGATCGCGGATCTGGGACTGCGCCGCTAGCAACTCTATCGATGCGCCGCCTGCCAGCGCTCGCCACGGTCGTTCTGGTGTCGGCGTGCACCCTACGATCGGGCGCGCCCGCGCTACCGCCGCAGGCTCCGTTGCAAGCTGCCGTGTCGCGGTTCGCCGGCGATGGCCTTTTGTACGTCGCGAACGAGTTGGGCAACTCGATCTACGTCTACAAGGTGGGCGGCAGCATCCCGTTGCGCAAGATCAGGAGCGGCATCGACCAACCGCTCACCGTTGCCGTGGACCGTTCCGGCAATTTGTACGTCGCCAATNNGCCCGCGCGCACCATCACCGACGGCATCCAACAGCTCGCCGGAATGGCGCTCGACCCTGCCGGCGACCTCTTCGTCTTCAACTCCCGCGCATTCGACGTCCACGAATATGCTGCCGGCGCGACGAAGATCGAACGCACGATTACCGACGGCATCTTCTCGCCGACACAGCTTGCCGTCGACGCTTCCGGTTATCTCTACGTCGCCAACTGTCAAGAGTGCATCTATTCGACGGAGAACGACACGATAACGGTCTACCGGCCCAAAGACGAAAAGCTCTTTCTCACGATTCACACCACCGGTGATCCGCCCGGTCAGCTCGAATTCAGTCCCGGCGGAGAGCTTTTCGTCGATCTCGACGCGGATATCAGCGTCTACGCGACCCACAGCGATCGTCTGCTGCGCAAAATCATTGGGGCGGCCGGCACGCTCTGCTTCGATCGCTCCGGGAATCTCTATTCGGGGAAAGCGCCGTACGTGAACAACGGCGGCAGCGTGAGCGTCTATCGGCCGGGCGCCAAAATGCCCGCTTATAAGATAACGAAGGGAACCTACGACCCCTCGGCACTTGCCGTCGACACGGCCGGCAATCTGTATGTCGCCAACCCCGCTCGCAACCAGATTTCGGTGTACGAGCACGGCCGATCGACGCCGCTGCGCACGATCTTCGTCGTGACGGGCCTCGACGAACCCGAAGCGATCGCACTCGATTCGGCCGGCAATCTCTACGCGGCAAACGTCTACGAGTCCACCGTAACCGTCTACGCTCCCGGACGCACAAAAGTGCTGCGCACGATCACTGCCGGCGTCGTTAGCCCGTCGGCACTCGCGTTCGACGCGGCCGGGAACCTCTACGTCGCCAACTCTTACGGCGACGGTGGCGGCAGCGATCCGAACGGAACCATCACGGTCTATGCGCCCGGAGCCTCGGAACCGCAGCTGAANNTACGTAGCGAGCGGGTGCCCACAGAACGGCGAGCCCATCGCGGTCTACGCTCCCGGGAAGAAAGTCCCGTCGCGTACGATCGGCCGGCCGGGAATCAACCCATGCGCAATCGCGCTTGACTCTCAAGGAAATCTGTACGCCGCAGTAGTTGGATTCCCCGGCGACGTTTCGGTTTTTGCACCCGGCGCCTCCGACCCAAAATACCAGATCACGCAAGGCATCAATTACCCTGACGGACTAGTGCTCGATGCGGCGGGCGATCTTTACGTCACAAACGCTTACGGCGGCAACCAAACGCATTGGGGTTCGATCAGTATCTATCGGCCCGGCAAGCAGCGACCATTTCGCCGCATCAAGCCGGTAACGCACGGTAAGGGTCCCGGCGATCCGGTATTGGGACCGTCGGGCGAACTCTACGTCGCCTCCGGCCAGGAGATTCTGGTCTTCGCGCCCGCCAGCGAGAAAGTCGTTCGGACGATTCGCAAGGGCCTCGCTTTTCCCACGTCTCTGACGTTCGATAGCAACGGCATTCTCTACGTTGCTAACCCGGCCAACAGCACGATCACCGAATACGCGCCCGGCAGCGTCGACGTTCTGCGCACGATCCCAGGCGTGAAAGCTTATCCGCACGCGCTCGCGTTCGGACCTTAGCAAGAAGTAGCCGGGAAGCGTTCGGGTACCCGACATTCGGACTCGGACACATTCGTCGCGCGACATCCGTGTCGCGCTCCTATCGGCTGCCTCGCGCCCTCCGCATCCGGCTCCGGCGCTCGGTCAGACGGTCCTCCGTCCGAACGTCGGGTACCCGAACGCTTCCCGGCTACTTCTTGCGGGAGTGGGCGCGACGGACGGCTTCGACGATCGCGTCCGCGCCCATCCCGTAATACTCGATCAGCTCGAAGGGATCGCCGGATTGTCCGAAACGATCGTCGACACCGATGAACTCGATCGGCACCGGATGGTGCTGCGCGAGAATCTCGGCGACGCGCGAGCCCATGCCGGCCTGCCGCTGGTGCTCCTCGACGGTCACGATCGCGCCGCAGCNNTTGACGACGCGGCATTCGATGCCGTGTTGCGCGGAAAGCCGATCGGCGGCAATCAGCGCATTGTAGACGAGGATGCCGCAAGCAATAATCGCTACGTCGTTGCCTTCCCTTAGAATCTGCGCCTTGCCGATTTCGAACGGCGTTTCGTCGGTGGTGATCACCGCCGATTTCTCGCGGCCAAACCGCAGATAAACCGGCCCCCACATCTCGGAGAGAGCGATCGCCGCTTTCTTCGTTTGGACGGAGTCACACGGGACGACGACCGTCATGTGCGGGATGACGCGCATGATGGCAATGTCTTCGATCGCTTGATGCGTCGCGCCGTCGGGACCGACGGAGACGCCGGCATGCGCGCCCGCGATCTTGACGTTGGTTTCGTTGAGCGCCATGATCGTGCGCACTTGCTCCCACGAACGCCCGGGATTGAACATCGCGTAACTCGCGATCCAAGGAATCTTTCCCACGGCCGCGAGTCCGCCCGCCATCGCGACGAGCATCTGCTCGGAGACGCCGATCTCGATGTACTGCTCCGGATACGCCTTCTTAAAGCCCTCAAATCGCGTCGACTCGGAGAGATCGGCACAGATGCCGAGCACGTCGCGACTACGCGATCCGGCCTCGATCAATCCCTCGCCGAACCCGTTGCGCGTCGGAACCAGCTTGAGGTCCGCGGCGCGATAGTCGGCCAAATGCATGCGCTGCGCGGCAGCGTCAAGGACCGGCGTTCCGCTACTCATGAGCGAGAATCCGCTCGCGCTGCGCGGCCAGCTCGCGCAACGCTTCGTCGGCCTGCGCCGCGTTGGGCGGCTTGCCGTGCCAGAGATAGTCGCCCTCCATGTACGATACGCCCTTACCCGGAATCGTGTTGGCAATGATTACCTGCGGCTTGCCTTTGTAACTCCGCGCGCGTTCCGCGGTGGCGATGAACTCCGCGATGTCGTTGCCGTCGCACTCGAAGACTTCCCAGTTGAACGCGCGATATTTCTGCGCGAACGGCTCGAGGGGCATGACGTCCTCCGTGCTTCCGTCGATTTGGATGAAGTTGCGATCGACGATTGCCGTGAGGTTGTCGAGTTTGAACTTCGCGCCGGTCAGCACCGCTTCCCAATGCAAACCGCACTGGTGCTCCGCATCCGA
>PKWF01000235.1:5293-17644 GCA_003133185.1 Vulcanimicrobiota bacterium
GCCGAGTAACGGACCGGCGCAATATGTCCGCACGAGAGGAGCAAACGATCCCGATCGGGCCACTGCGGATTGGATGGGTCGTGCCGCATCAAATGGCCGTAGAGCGCCGTAAAGACGTCCGACATGTCCAGCGGTCCGGCCGAATGCCCCGAGCCGGCCGCAAGCAGCGAGCGAATGATGCCCTGGCGGACGTCGTTGGCCTTCAGCTTCAACTCGGTCAAGTTCTCGGCGGTAAGGCTATGCATGGGTGCCGTTATACCAGCCGCGGCGTGCCGGACCCTATGAACCCCGATGGCCTCNNGTGCCCGAATCCGTTACTTTGACGGTCGGCGGGCGCACGATGGTCATCGAAACCGGCGAACTTGCGAAGCAAGCAAACGGCTCCGCGCTGGTTCGTTATGGCGACCAAAACGTCGTGCTCTGCGCCGTAACCGCTTCCGAAAAGCCCCGCGAAGGGATCGATTTCTTCCCCCTCACTTGCGACTTCGAAGAGAAAATGTACGCTGCCGGAAAGATTCCCGGCGGATATATCAAGCGCGAAGGACGTCCCTCAGAGCACGCGGTGATCAGCTCTCGACAGATCGACCGCCCCATTCGCCCGCTCTTTCCCGATGGTTTCCGTAACGACATCCAGATTGTCGCTACCGTGCTTTCGGTCGATCCCGAGCTCGACGCGGACGTGCTCGGTGTATGTGCTGCGGGCGCTGCGCTCGCGTTCAGCGATATTCCCTTCGATAAGACCGTCGCCGCGGTGCGCGTCGGACGCGACGAGAGCGGCGACTACATCTGCAATCCAACGCTTCCGCAGTACGAAACCGGCGGCATGGACATCGTGATCGCCGGGACCGCCGATGCCGTCATGATGGTCGAAGGTGAGGGCAAGGAGATCGCCGAGGAAGACTTCCTGGGCGCCGTCGAGTTCGCGCACGCCGAGATTCGCAAGATCGTCAAGGCGATCGACCAGCTCGCGAAAAAAGCCGGAAAGGCCAAGCGCCAGTATCCCGTGGCAAAGCTGGATCCGACTCTCGACAAGTGGGTGCGCAAGGCATTTGGCAAAGACGTTGCCAGCGCGATGCGCGTCGTCGACAAGCAGAAACGCGAAGCGGCCTTCGCGGCGATTTCGGTTGACGAAGCGCGGGAGCGTTGCGGCAAGAAAGACGAAGCCGTCAAAGCGTTGCTCGAGCTTCCTTCGACCGGCAAAGAGTTTGGGAAGATCGTCAAGACGATGGAAGAGGAAGAGCTTCGTACCATGGTCGTTGACGAGCGAATCCGTCCCGACGGACGCAAGCCCGATGAGATCCGTCCGATCTGGTGCAAAGTTCACTACGTGCCGCGCGTCCACGGCTCGGGCATTTTCACTCGCGGCCAAACGCAGGTCTTCACCGCGGCGACGCTGGGCTCGACCAGCGACGCGCAACGTCTCGATGGCATCATGGCGCTGGAAAACAAGCGCTACATGCACTTCTACAACTTTCCGCCCTATTCTGTCGGCGAGACGCGCCCGATGCGCGGCCCCGGCCGGCGTGAAATCGGTCACGGCTATCTTGCCGAACGCGCACTGGCAGCCGTGCTTCCCGCCAAGGAAGATTTTCCGTACACGCTGCGTCTGATGAGCGAAGTGCTCGAGTCCAACGGCTCCTCGTCGATGGCGTCGGTCTGCGGTTCGACGCTCGCGTTGATGGATGCGGGCGTGCCGATCCGCGAGCACGTCGCCGGCGTTGCGATGGGTTTGATCCTCAAGGGCGACAAGTATGCCGTGCTCACCGATATCCAAGGCCTCGAAGACGCCCTCGGCGAGATGGACTTTAAAGTCGCGGGCACCAAAAAGGGCATCACCGCGATTCAAATGGATATCAAAGTACAAGGCATCACGATCGGCATCATGCGCGAGGCGATGGAACAAGCGCGCAAATCCCGGCACTTTATCATCGACAAACTCGCCGAGACGATTGCCGGCCCGCGCGAAGAGCTTTCCCAGTATGCGCCGCGCATGATCGTGATGAAGATCGATCCCGCCAAGATCAAAGACGTCATTGGCCCAGGCGGCAAAATCATCAATAAGATCATCGCCGACACGGGCGTCGAGAAGATCGATATCGAGGACGACGGCAGCGTATTCATCACATCCCTCGACGGCGCTTCAGGCGACAAGGCCAAACAGATCGTCGAAAACCTCACAAAAGAGATCGCCGTCGGAGAGACCTATCTCGGCAAGGTGACGCGCATTATCACGATCGGCGCCTTCGTGCAGATACTACCGGGTAAGGAAGGCCTGGTTCACATCAGCCAGCTCGCGCCGACCCGCGTCGATAAAGTCGAAGACGTCGTCAAGCTCGGCGACGAGGTCATGGTGAAGGTCATGGAGATCGACGGCCAAGGCCGCATCAATCTGTCGCGAAANNCGGCACCGGCCGCCGTAAGTGCGCCTGGCGCTCCTCCGATGCGGCGGCGCAGGCGTCCGCACGGGCGAGACGACGAGTAACGTCGCGTGATGCCGGCGCGGCGCTAGTGACCGCCGAAGCGTAGACCCACGTCGAGAAACGTCCGGCGCGTTCGGTCTTCGACACCGGCGTACCAGCGAAGCCGGTTGGCGATGGGTCCTGAGAGGTCGCCGTCGACGTGATAGAACGGTGCTCCGTCGAGCAAGTCTCGCCGGTAGATCGCATCGAGTCGCAGGCTGCCGGTGGCGTCGTATGTTAACCAAAACGCGTTGACCGTGGGCGACGCGCTCCCATCGTACGCGGTCGGCAATGCGTAGGCCGGGACCGTGTCGGTTACGTGCATCGTCCAGGCGTGCAGCGCGATCGACGGGGCGACCTGCCAGATCGCGGACAGGCCTGCAGAGGTAATCGTACCCGACGACGCACCGGCAACACGCTGCGTCGCTTGCTCGAGCGAAATTCGCAAGCGTGTTTGGTCGGTATAGGTGAGGGCTTCCGCGAGAAGGGCGTTGCGGTCGTACTCCACNNAGAACCGCTGTCCTGGAGATCGAGACTCCATCTTTGATTCGGAAAGAGCTGCGCTTGAATCGAAGGGAGCGCCAGCGCGGCTTTTGCAGGCTGAGAAACTCCAGCCGTGCCGCCGGCGTAATCGATCCAAAACGTCCCGACGCCGGCGGTAACGTCGTAGTCGCGGCCGCTCGCGTTCACTCCGGCGTCGGCGCGGGTCTGCGTGAGGTCGGCGCCAACGCGGGGCAGCGGATAGTAATAGTACGGCGCCTGCTGATCGTAGAAGCCGGTCGAAGCCCGAACGCCGAAATCGGCAAACGCGGAGACCGCTCCGAGAGAACGAACGCCGATATTCAGGCCCGAATCCGACCAGACCGCAGTCGAGATGTTTTGACCCGTGCCGAGCGTATAGTTGCCGCGATCGAGAACTGCCGAAACGTATAAGTTCGCAACTTGCGGGTCGGCATACGTCGCATCGGCGAAGGAAAAGCTGCCGGCAAACTGCGACGTCCCCGATGTAAACGTGCGTCCTTGTTCGCTGCCGGCCGCAAACGCGAGCGACTGGTCTGCACCCAGGGAGAGGTTCGCGGAAAGATCGGTGCGTTGGCGCGACTCTTCATCGTTGGTAAACGATCCGAGGACGGCCCCAAGGTTATCCGAGCCGATCTGCGCGCGCGCGATTGCATCGCTTCCGAGCGTTGCCACCTGCCAGTTCGAGTCGCTTCCGAGGGGACTTGCATTCACGGTGCCGCCGGCGGCCTGATCGCCATAGAGGTACGCGTCGCTCGCGCCGCTCAGCGTCGCGGTTCGCTCGTACTGCGCCGGTATGAGTTCGTACGGCGAGCTTCCACTGACGATGTCGTAGTTGGGCGCCCCGTCGTCGACGAGCAGCGAGCCGCTGGGCGCGAGACCGCGATCGCTCAAACGGGATCCGGGATACGCGTCGACGCTCTGCTCGAGCAGTGTAAATGGGCGCAGCGCCAAGGCCGACTCGACGTGGGCGTACGGCAGGTTCTCTAGATCGCTCGCGGAGGGTGCATCCGAGGCCAGGGCCTCGTAGCTATCGACGATCACGACGACCGGCTCGCCGGCGCGTACAGAAACGACCGCCGGGCCGCAATAGCGACAAGTGACCAGGACCGAAGTCACGCCCGAGGCCGCCAGCGCGAAGGTGCCCAACCGGTCCGTCGTGGTGCGAAGGGGCGCCTGGTTACCCCGCCGCCCCACAACTACGGCCCCCGCTACGGGAACCCCGCGCTGATCGCGCACGGCGCCGACGACCAGCGGCGCTTGAGCGCGCGCCGGAGCCGCAACGAGCGTCGTCATTAGCAGCACCGTCGCGCACGTCAGGGGGCGATTCACAGATTCTTTAGACTTTCGGCTATGATGAGAGTAAGTGTCAAGAACCCTCGTCCGCCCAGTCCTCGTCGCAGCGCTGCTCGCCCTTCTCTTGATTTGCGGGCGCTTCGCCGTGGCCGGCGCCGCCTCACTGGAGGATGCGCTCACCGGAGCGCTCGTGCCTTCGGCCGCCCCCTCGTTGCTGGGGCCGATTACGTCAGCGGGCCGTGTCGGCTGGGAATGCAAGCCGGAGCGGTCGGCAGCCTCCGCCGGCTGGCATGAAGCCGAACTGCCTCGCGGCCCCTTCGCTCCCTGACCGATGCGTCTGCTGTTGGCCGTCACCATCATCTGGGGACTCGTGGCGGCCCGAGCAGCGGCGCAGACGTATTCGCCGCAACGGCCGCTTCCGAGCACGACCTCGGTGCCTGCGCTGCGCGCCTTGGCGACGCAACGCGAGATCGAGGAGCGGTTTAAAATCGGGATCGACGCAGAATCGCGCGGCGACTGGACGTCCGCAGTTGGCGAGTTCAAACGCATCCTGGCACTAAATCCCCCGGAACCAAAAGGGTCGACCGCGCGCTACGACCTCGCGATCGCGTATGCGAATCTTGCGCGATATGACGACGCGGCTCGCGAGCTGCGCGCCGCCATCGCGCTCGATCCCGCTTTTTTGGCGGCTATGGCAAACCTCGTCTCCGTCGATCTCGCTCGCGGCGACCTTGGCGAAGCGCGACAGATCGTCGATCGCTACATAGCAATCGATCCGGACTCGGCGCGCGCGCTGTACTCTCGCGGCATCGTGGCGCTTCAGGCCGGCGACGCCGTCACCGCTCGTGAAGACTTTGGAAAACTGCTGCGTAACAACCCGTCCTACGCAGTCGCGCACTACGATCTGGCCTTGGCCGAAGAGCGCCTAGGCCGCTACGATTCGGCGGAACGCGAGCTGCGCACCGCGCTTTCGCTCGCGCCCGCGTATGCGCGCGCGCGATTCGCGCTCGGAGTCGTTCTGCTGCGGGAAGGAGAGCACGACGCAGCAAGAAATGAGTTCCAACGAGCGACGCTCGACGCCGCGGGCGACCCCGCGCTGCAAAACATTGCTGCGTCGGCGCGCGACTCGATTCCGGTTCCATAGAGCGACGACTTTAAGACTTTCTTCATCCGGCCACGGTAGGATGCCACCACAAAGCAAGCTTTTTGGAGGTTCCATGGCAAAACGACTCGCCGCCGTCCACACTCTCGACGTCGTAAAAAAGAACGCAACGCCGGGAGCGGAAGCGACATCGCCGGCATGGTGAAGTCTCCAAAACTCGCGATCGCTCTCGCGATCGTTGCGCTCGGCGCGGCCGCGGCGTGCACGAACGGCGGAGGGCTGGGCAGCATCAATAGCGGTGGAGGCGGGACGCCTTCACCGCTCCCTTCGGGGGGGATCGGGGTCGCCATCCCAACTGGAAAGATCGGCGTCGAAAACGACCCGGTCTGGGGAACCGTCAGCGGATATACGCAAGAACAGACGTCGCAGATCATGGCGTTTCCGCCCGGCGCGACCGTGATGATTACGAACCTCTCGTCGACGACTCCCCACACGCTCAACGTGATCGCAGTGGGCGCCAGCCCGCCGCCGAACTGGCCGGCGAATCCGAGTCTTTCGTTCTCCCCAAGCGGAAATGGCGTCCTCGGCGCGGACTATGCGAGCGGCTCGCTCAATCCCCTCAGCAGCGTCAAGGTCAAGCTGACCACACCTGGCATCTATCTCCTCGGCTGCGCGTACCACTACATCGAGTTCAATATGCGCGACGTCATCCAGGTCGTAGCCGGCGCGACACCGGGGCCGACGGCATCGCCGGGTCCCGGCGGATACGCGGTTGCGCGGCCCAGCACGCGACCGGCGCAAGCGCGAAGCGAACCGCATTTGATCGACCAACGCGGACATCGCTTTACGTTCTCGTCGCTTCGCGGAGAGCCGTTGATCGTGACGTTCGTCTCGGCGCACTGCACGGATGCCTGTCCCTTGATTAACGCCCAGTTCGCGGCGGCCGCGCAGCGCATCGAGCACGAGCATCTTGCGGCGAGATTGCTGACGATTACACTGGATCCGGAGCACGATTCGCCGCAAACGATGCGCGGGCTGGCGCGACGATTCGATGCCGATCCACGCCACTGGCTCGTAGCGGGCGGTTCGCGCTCGGACGTGCACGCCGTGATGCGCGCGTTCGGCGTCATCTCGATTGAAGGAAAGCACGGTTCCGACGATCATCACACGACCTTCATCTACGCGATCGACCCCAACGGCGATCTCGCGCAAACGCTCTTAGCCTCGAGCGCAACGCAAGACGAGATCTTGGACGGACTTCACACCTTGCGCTGGAGAACGCACGCATGACGCGACAACCCTGGACGACGCTTTCCTTGATGCTGCTCGCCGCATGCACCGCGGGAGGCATTCCGACCTCCTCGGGCGGCGCCGGCGGAGTTACGATCGACATCAACCTGACGCTGAGCCATCCAGTGCAAACGCCGTACGGTTTGAGCGGCGGCTTTACGCCGCCGATCACGACCATCCCCGTCGGCTCGCAGTTCCACTTCACGAACACCGACAGCTTCGCGCACACGGGCTCGTATCTCGGGAGCCAATTCACGCAGTTCCCCGCCGGCTCCCCGCTCGGGAACATCGCGACGACGCAGAGCGGCACTACCCTCTCAGGCGGAATGTGGACCAGCGGCGCCCTGCAGCCGGGCACATCGTCGCAGTCGATTACGGCCGACCGGGCCGGCACCTACCTCTTTGGCTGCTTCTTCCATTACGGAGCACCGATGCGAGGCGCGATCATTGCGCAGTAACCTCGCAGCCGCAGGGCTTGCGGTGCTCTTCCTCGCACTGGCCTGCGCGCCGGCGCGCGCGATTCCGATCTTCGCGCAACGCTACCACTTGAAGTGCGGCCAGTGCCACAGTGTCCTACCCGAACTCAACGCGTTCGGGCGCTATTTTCGCTCGCACGGCTACCGGCTGCCATTGCCCGAGCACGGAACGACGGTCTTCGCCTTGCGCTATCAGTTGGAGTACGACAAGGAGCCGGCAGCCGGCTCGCGCGAGTTTACCCCCGGCGGCATCGTGTTGGGCAGCGCGAACGTCGGACCGATCACCGCGTATCTCCACTATGGCCTCGGGGCGGGCGGAGGGCCGGGTGGCGTATTCTTGCTCTTTGCGGCGGGCTACGATGCGCACACGCAGACCCTCGTTCGCGGCGGGTTGATCGAGCTTCCGCTCGCGCAATCGCCCGGTGAACGCCTCGACGATCTGCAGCAATACGGATATTACGGCGCACACGTGGGCCTGAATAACGTGCCGCTCTCCTCAAACCGCTGGGGCCTGCAAATCGAGCGCACCTTCGGGCACCTGACGGTGGATGGTGTAGCGGCGTTTGGGGCTTATCAGGGCGCGGCGTACGGCGGGAAACCCGTGCCGACGGGCGAGACGACGTGGTTTCGCACGCCGGAGTTGAGCGCGTGGCTCAAAGACACGCTCGTGCAAGGGCGCAACGGCGAGTTCGACATCGGAGGAACCGCCATGGGCGGAACGCTCGGCGTTTTGCCGACGGGGCGGCTGCCCTTCGCCGACCTCTACGAACGCTACGGCCTGCTCGCGCACGCCACCTACGACAATCTTGATTTTCAGGCCGAGCAATGGTACGGTGACGACCACGATTCCGACGGCCTTCTGACCAATCAGTCTTCCAAAGGCGGGTACGTGCGGTTGAAATACTATCCAATCCCGCACGCGTATTTCGGCCTCCGCTACGATGCGTATGCCAATCCGTACATCACTCGCGATTTCGTCTACTACGCGGCCGTGCAGATCGCCCCGTGCCGCGTCCTGATGCAGGAGGTTCAGTCGCCAGGCCAGCACCCGTACCTCAGCGGCGCGTTTACCATCGCGATTCCGCCACCGTTGAAAAACTAGGAGAGAATAGACGATGCGAGTGCTCGTCGTTGAAGACAACGCCGCAGTGGGAGACTCCATCGCGCGAATGCTCGAAGCGCGACGATATGTGACCAACGTCGTCGCCGACGGAGCAACGGGGCTCGATCATCTAGTGAGCCGCACTTATGACGTTGCGGTCGTCGATGTCGGGCTGCCCGGAATCGATGGCTTCACACTCGCGCGAAATGCTCGAGCGGCCGGCGTTCAGACGCCGATTCTCATGCTGACCGCGCGCGACGCGGTGGAAGATCGCGTGGCCGGCCTGGAGTGCGGAGCCGACGATTATTTGGTCAAACCTTTCGTCGAAGAAGAGCTCATCGCTCGCGTCGGCGCGATACTTCGCCGCGCCGACCGCCCGTTGCTCGGAGTGCTCGAAGTCGGAGCGCTGCGCGTGGATCTCGCTGCTCGCAACGTAACCTACGAGGGCAAGCCGGTGCCGTTGGGAGCGACGGAGTTTCGGCTCTTGGAGTTCCTGGCCCGCAATGCCGGCATTGCGCTCTCCCGCGCGCACATCGTCGAGCGTATCTGGGATTACGACTTCGATGGCTCGAGCAACATCGTCGACGTCTACGTCAGCCAGTTACGGCGTAAGCTGGGAAAACTCGGTGCGAGCGGAATCATCGAGACGGTATGGGGAATCGGTTACCGCATAAAAGCTTGATCGCTCGCACCGCCGCCCTCTACCTCTTCGTTTTCGTCTGCGTCTTGGCCGCTCTTAGTATCGGTGCGTACGAGTTCGTGGCCCGCGAATACGCATCGTTGCTCGCACCCGCGCTGAGCACGCCCGAAGGAGCCGGCGCATTGAGGATGGCGATGCGTCGCGTCGCCATCACGGTCGCCGAAATCGACGCGCCGCTCGTCATCGTCGTCGCCATCGCATCCTACTTCTTAGCGCGTGCAGCAATCGCACCACTCGAAGCGGCGCGCGAACGAGAGCGTCGCTTCTCGGCCGATGCCGCGCACGAGCTGCGCTCCCCGTTAACGGCCATTGCAGCGGTCGCGCAGGCGGCACGAGCGGACGCCACGGAGCAGAGTCGCGCTCGTTTTGAAGCGATCGCTCGCAGCGCGCTCGAAGCGTCGGACGTCGTTACCGATTTGCTGACGTTGGCCCGCGATCCGGCGCGGCGCGCGCTGCAATGCGAGCCCGTCGACTTGGCGGCGATCGTCACCATCGCCTCTCGCGTTACGCGGCCGGTTGCGGATGCGCGCAACGTGAGGCTCGACGTCGCGCCGGGCAGCGCGATCGTCGACGGCGACGAACGGCGTCTGCGCGAGCTCTCCGTAAACTTGCTCGAAAATGCCATTCGTCACGCCCATCAGGCCGTGCGCATCAGCTCGCGCCAAGCCGGCCGCCTCTGCGAAATCGTCGTCGAAGACGATGGCGACGGCATCCCCGAAAGCGAGCGCGAACGGGTCTTCGAACGCTTTTATCGCCGCGCGCACGACGGCTCGGGCACGGGACTCGGCCTCGCCATCGTGCGCTGGATCGCACACGCTCACGGCGGGGCGGTCGACATCGACCGATCCTCCAACGGCGGGGCCCGTTTTGTCGCGGCCTTTCCTGCGCGCGAGTCCTAGAGGGAACCTCTGAAGCCCAACCCCTCCTAGGAGCGGATACCGCCCGCCGCGCGCATAAGCACGACGCCATGCCATTTCGATCGCTTCGTGCGTTCGTCGACGCGTTGCGCAAAGCCGGCGAACTCCACGTCATTTCGGCCAGCGTCGATCCGCGACTAGAAATCAGCGAAATCACGAACCGCGTCGTCAAGGCCGGCGGTCCGGCCTTATTGTTTTCCGACGTCCAAGGTTCGCAGTTCCCAGTGCTGACCAATCAGTTCGGCACGCATCGGCGGATGGCGATGGCTTTAGACGCGGAAAGCCTCGATGCCGCGGCCGCTCGCATTCGAGCCCTCCTTGACTTCAAACCACCGTCGGGCTCGGCGCTAGAAAAGCTCACCGGTGCGTTGCACTTCGCACCGCTGGCCAACGCAATTCCGAAAATCGTACGCGACGGCAGCGTTCACGACATTCTGATGGATCCGCCCGATCTGACGAAGTTGCCGGTCTTAACGACGTGGCCGCTGGATGCGGGACCGTTCATCACGTTACCGCTGGTAATCACCAAAGATCCGCGCAGCGGACGCACGAACGTCGGGATGTACCGGATGCAGGTCTACAACGCGACGCAGACCGGCATGCACTGGCAACGTCACAAACACGGGCGGGCGCATGCCGACGCCTGGGGTAGATCCGTTCCNNCCGCTGCCGCCCCTTATCGATGAGTTCGCATTTGCTGGTTTCTTGCGCGGCAAGCCGGTTGAGCTGACGCAGGCAAAAACCGTGGACCTGATGGTTCCTGCCGACGCCGAGTTCGTACTCGAGGGATACGTCGACAATGAGGATCTACGTCTAGAAGGACCGTTCGGCGATCATACCGGCGTCTATAGCTTGGCGGACCGCTATCCAACCTTTAACGTAACGTGCATCACGCATCGCCGTAATCCAATTTATGCCGCGACCGTCGTCGGTAAGCCGCCGATGGAGGACGCGTGGCTTGGCAAAGCGACCGAACGTATTTTCTTGCCACTGCTGCAAGCCATGCTTCCCGAAGTAGTCGACATGAATCTGCCGGTTGAAGGCGGATTTCACAATCTCGCCATCGTCTCGATTCGCAAGTCCTATCCGGGCCACGCGAAAAAGGTTATGAACGCGCTCTGGGGACTGGGCCACATGATGATGCTCACGCGCGCGCTCGTCATCGTCGATGCCGACATCGACGTGGCAAATCCACGCGAAGTCGCGTGGTACGTTCTCAACAATCTCGCGCCGGAACGCGACATCGTCACGATGCCCGGTCCCGTAGACGACCTCGATCATGGCTCCTACAGCATCGCGTACGGTACGAAGATCGGCATCGACGCCACGCGCAAAGATGCGTCGGAGGGTTACACGCGCGAGTGGCCGCCCGACATGATCATGGACGCCCAAACCCGCAAGATGGTGAGCGAGCGTTGGCGTGACTACGGGCTCGATTCCATAGTCCGCGCGCTCTGCGCAAATGACTGGTCGGGACAGGGGCCGGCCGCCTACAATGCGCTGATGAAATGAGAGTCGTCGGCCTTTTCTTACGCGAGCTTCGCATCGAGCATACGCTCTTCGCACTGCCCTTTGCCTATGTCGGTGCCATCCTTGCCGCGCGCGGGATTCCAACGGCGGCGCAACTTGGCTGGATAACGCTAGCCGTGCTGGGAGCTCGAACGGCGGCGATGGCGGCAAATCGCTTTCTCGACCGCGAAATCGACGCCCGCAATCCGCGAACGCAACGGCGGGCGCTGGCGAGCGGTTTGCTGCCTGCCTCAACAATGCTGTGGGCTGCGGCCGCGGGNNCCGCTCTGCAAGCGCTTCACGTGGCTCACCCATTTCGTGCTGGGAGCGGTCGATGGCTTGGCACCATTGGGAGCCTACGTCGCGATCGCCGGAAAGATCACGCTACCTGCCCTCGCGCTCTTCGCGGCGGTCACGGTCTGGGTCGCAGGATTCGACATCATCTATGCGCTCATGGACCTGTCGGTCGACCGCGAACAGGGAATCGCGTCGTTGCCGGTTCGCTTTGGAGAGCGCAGCGGACGCTTCTTGCCGATCCTGCTTCACCTGGGGATGCTCGCACTGCTCGCCGCGGCTGGAATGCTCGACGGCGCCGGCCCGTCATACTATCTCGGCATCGCTGCGTTGGCGATTCTAATCCTATATGAAGAGTATCTCTTTCGTAGCGGCGCCAATCTGTTCGTCATCAACGAACGGGTCTTTCTTTCGAACATGACGTTTTCGGTCGTCTTTTTGCTGACGACGCTCGGAGCTTACCGATGAAGCGCCGGGCATTCATCGCGGCCGCGGGCGCGACTGCCGCCGCGACAACGCGCGCCGCGGCGCAGATCATCCCCGGCCAGCCGCTCAACCCCCTCAACCAACCGTTCTTGCAGCAGCTTACGATCGCCGTCAACGTCACGCTCTCCGGCGCGTTGGGAAAGTACGGCCAGGAGGTCGTCAAAGGCGTCCAAGCCGCCGTCGACGAGCAGAATCGCTTTA
>PKWF01000118.1:0-3556 GCA_003133185.1 Vulcanimicrobiota bacterium
TCGCCCTACAGCGAGTACGAGAGTCTCGGTCCCAACGTCCCACCTCTGATGGAGCTCTACGATGAGCTGGTAAAAAAGATCGAAGGTAAGCCTAACGTGCTTCCTTCTTTCGAGGATGCGCTGATAACGCAGAAGGCTCTAGCCGCAGTCGGCTACGGTGCCTGACCCTTTGCATATCGCCACAGTAGATTCAGCGCAATCACTGTCGCACGCTGCGTAATGGCCTCCCGGTCGCCCTCGAGGCTAAAGTTCCAAACGCGTGAGTTTTCCGTGCCGTCGTCCAACGCAAACAGCACGAGGCCGACGGGTTTTTCGGCCGTGCCTCCGTCCGGGCCGGCAATGCCGGTCGTCGCCAGCGCGACGTCCGCGCCTAAGCGTGCGCGCGCGCCCCGCGCCATCTCCCGCGCGACCTCATCGCTTACTGCGCCGTTGCGCTCGAGCGTACCGGCGTCCACGCCGAGCTGCGAGATCTTCACCGCATTATCGTACGCGACGACCGCGCCTGCGAAGCTTTGCGACGAACCCGGCACGCTCGTGAGCGCGGCCGCGATACGCCCACCCGTGCACGATTCTGCAATCGCCAGACGTCGCTGCTGCGAACGCATCAGCCTCAAGATCGCGCTCGCCGGCGTATCCGCATCGTAGCCGAAGACGCCGTCTTCGAGCCGGCGTACGATCTCGGTTTGGAGCGGAGCGATCATTGCATCGGCCTCATCGGCGGTCGACGCCTTGGCCATGATTTTCACGTCCGCGCGGAAGTCGTGCGCCAGCAACGCGATCTTCGGGTTTTCGCACGAGCCGAAGAGGTCTGCGATGCGGTGATCGATCTCGGATTCGCCCAGACCGATCGTATGGATAACGCGCGTAACGATCGTTTCGCGCGCGCCGAACCGCTCGCGCAGAAACGGCACGACCTGCTCTCGAAGCATCGGCTTCATCTCCCGGGGCACGCCGGGCATGCACGCGACGAACCTCTCGTCGCTCGCGAAGGCGATGAAGCCGGGCGCCGTGCCGCGGGGATTGTCGAGCGGCCGGCAACCCGCAGGCAGCTCCGCCTGCTTCCGATTGTTCGCGCGCATCGGTCGTCCGAACCTCGCGAAGATCGCCTCCATCTGCCGTAGCGCGGGCTCGTACAGCTCCGTTCCGACCTCGAGCGCATCGCAAACCGCCTCCCGGGTAAGATCGTCGATCGTCGGCCCGAGGCCGCCCGTCATCAGGACGCCTTGCGCGCGAGCGAGCGACGTTCGAACCGTCGCGGCGATTCGTTCGCGGTTATCGCCAACGCTTTGGGTCGCGCGAACGTCGATCCCGGCGCGCGCGAGCTCGCTTGCGATAAAGGGTGTGTTCGTATCCACGAGTTGGCCGAGCAGCAACTCCGTGCCTACGGCAACGATCTCAACGCTCGGCATCGTCCCGTTCGAACCACGCCGGATATTCGAAGCGTACCTCGGCGCGAAAACCGCGGGCCGCTTCGATCATTGCCGTGCGCCGGAGTTGCGAGCTTTCCGGGCCAGGATGTTCGGCGCGAACGCGCTCCCGCTGCCGGGCTAAACCCTCGATGAAAGCGGCGAACCGTGAGTCCATCGCCGCTTGCAAGGCGTTCTTGAGCACCTTGCCGACGCGCGGCGCGAGTCCCGCGGTCGAGATCGCTATTCGCACCGGGCCCGCTTTTGCAATGGCCGCCATTGCAACGAACCCGTAGCGCGGCTGATCGATGCAACACAGCAGAAAGCGGTGGCGGTCGGCGAGCGCTCGCAAACGAGCGGAGAGTTCTTCGTCTTGCGGAGTCGAAATCACAAAGAACGCGTCGCTGACGTCCTCGTCGCGCAGGCTCGCTACGTCGCAGATCCGGCGCACGCACGCGCCCGACTCCTCCAGCGCCGCCGCTTTCTCAATCGCCTCCCGGTCGTCCGCGGCGCCGATTACGACGCAGGCGCGGCCTTGCACGTTCAGGCTAACCGGGTAGAACGCCCTACGCACTAATAGTCGACCGGTCGAAGATAAAACTCGTTGATCGCCGTGTTGCTCAACATGGCCGTCGTCGGAAGATGGCGTTTCCAGTGCGTCGACTCCACGCGACTCCGTACGAGTTCGACTTCTTCTCCGTTAAAGCCGCGGTCGATCATGGCAAGGTCGGAGTAGCCCTGCAGGAGACAAGCGAGAATTGCGTCCGCGCGGGCGTAGCTAATGCCGAGGTCGGCTTCGTCCGTCTGGCCGGCCTCGAGATCGGCGCTTGGGGCTTTCTCGATCAACGGCTCCGGCACGCCCAGATACCGCGCCAGCGTCCAGACTTGACTCTTGAAGAGATCGCCGATTGGGTTGAGTGGCGGCGCGTCGTCTGCGTGCCATGTGAAATATCCTAATAGACGCTCCGTCTTGTTCCCCGTACCGATCGGCAAACCGTCGAACTTCGCGGATTGATCGAAAAGTACCAGCATTCGCGTGCGCGCCATGACGTTACCGCGACGGCGCGCGTCCGCCTTCGGCTCGCACTGCAAATAACCGTCGACGGCCGCGCTGATATCGATCGTGACGCAGCGGATCCCCGTAGCATTCACGACCAAGGCCGCGTCGGTCAGGCTTGACGGATTCGAGGCTCGGTACGGCATGCGGATTGCGAAAACGTTTTCGGGCCCGAGCGCGCGGGCGCAAAGAAAGGCTGTGACGGCGGAATCGACGCCGCCCGAAAGCCCGATCACCGCGCGCAGAGTTTTTCTACGAAGGATCAGTTCGTCGCGTAAGAAGGCGACGAGCCAATTCGCCGTGACCTTCGGATCCAGCCCCGGCGGTTCGAGGAGCGTGGCGCTGGACTCAACGATCGGCAGCGTCACGTCCACCTCGCGGCAAAGGAAGCTCGGGATCGAGCAAGAGATCCGGCAAAGCGGCGGCCAGGTCTCCCAGAAGCGGGAGCGTCGCTCGCGCGCGGTCGATCTCTCGTAAGTCGAGGTCCGCTCGTATAATGCAAGCCTCCGTTGCCGGCGCTCGTACGAGGACGCTCCCGCGCGGATCGACGATAAAGGATGAGCCCGTCATTCCCTTGCCGCCTTCGAACCCCGTGAGGCCGGCGTAGATGACGTAGATGCCGTGCTCGATTGCGGCCAACCGCAGCGTGTCGCGCCATTGCGTAATGCTGGCGAGTTCGCCCTCCCCTTCGATTCCGCGTCCCGGTGAAGCGCTCGGCACGATGAGCACTCGCGCGCCTTTGACCGCCGCCAACGTCGCGGTAATCGCATGGCAGGCATCCTCGCAGAGGAGGAGAGCCATTCTCCCGAAATCGGTTTCGAAAACGCCGAGATGACGCCCACGCGACAGAAAGCGCTCTTCGTCGAAGACGCCGTACGTCGGCAAAAACATCTTGCGGTGAACGTGAACGATTCTTTCGTCGCGTGACTCGACGTGCACGTAAACGGCGCTGTTGTAATAGGTCCCGGCATCGTTCTCAAAAAAGCCCGCGGCGAGATCGGCCGTTTGGCCGCCGCTCGCCTCACGCCACGTCACCGCGAGGTCGCGCGCGAAGCGTTGGGCCGTGACGGCCAGCTCGTAGACGGCGCCTTCC
>PKWF01000118.1:3587-3895 GCA_003133185.1 Vulcanimicrobiota bacterium
GAGACGCTCGTCGCCAATTCGACCTGTTCGTCGCCAGGAATCTTCATGCCGAGTTGGGCCGCGCAGATCTCAGCCGGATAGGTCCAGATCTCCGCCAGCGTCGGGTGAAGGTGTGGAATGCGCATGAACTGGTCGACGGTCGCATCGAAGCTCATCGCCACGATCACCTCATGAATCAACTCGGAGGCCTGCGGCCCGACGATCGCGGCGCCCAGGATTCTGCCGCTTCCCCGGTCGGCCATCATCTTTACGAATCCTTTCGTCTTGGCGAGGCACTGCGCTTTGCCGTGTTCGGCAAAATCGTACCG
>PKWF01000118.1:3932-4314 GCA_003133185.1 Vulcanimicrobiota bacterium
ACGAGCATATACTCACCGGTCACGTCGCCAACCGCGTACACGTTCGGGTTGCTCGTGCGCATCGTCCCGTCGACCACGATTCCACGAACGGAATCATGGACGATCCCCGCTTCATCCAAGCCCAAGCCGGTGACGTTAGGTATACGGCCAAGCGCGTAAAAGANNCGGCCTCAGATTCCCGGCCGTCGCGATTATAGCGCACGACCTTCTCCTCCCCGCGGCGGAGCACTTCTAGCAGCGTCGCGCGCGCGACGACCTCGATTCCCTCCTCGACGAAATACCGCGTTAGTGCCCTCCCAACGTCGTCGTCGCTTGGGGTCAGCAGATGGTCGCTGCGAATCAAGATCGTCGTGCGCGCGCCCATTCGTGCGAGAAACTGCCC
>PKWF01000286.1 GCA_003133185.1 Vulcanimicrobiota bacterium
CCGCGCGAGACCGCGTCGGGTTTGCAGAGGATGAGCGTACGTTCGATAGCCATAAGGCGCGATACGGCGCGTAGGTGGCTCGGTCATGCTTCCCCGCAGCGGATAACGACCGCGAGCGCCCAATCACCCGGAAATGCCGTATCGGAACGTGGCCGCGCAACTGGCGGACGGCCCGTTTGCCTCGATTGAGTATCGCGAAGAGACCGGAAGCACGAATGCGGATGCGGCAGAGCTGCTCGGCGACGAGCGGTTCGGCGGCCACACGATCGTCGCGGAGTTCCAGCGCCATGGGGCGGGGCGCAAGGGTCGATCGTGGCACGCAATGCCGGGGACGGCGCTGCTCATGAGCACGATCCTGCCACGAAGCGTCGATGTCGACCGGCTCTGGCTCGTGCCGTTTTGGGTCGCGCTCGCGGTACGAGCGGGACTTCGCGCCTGCGGGGTCGTGACGACGCTCCAGTGGCCGAACGATTTGCTGCTGCGCGATCGCAAGCTGGGCGGCATTCTCTGCCAAACGCGCGTCGCCGCGGCAACGGCACACGTCGCCTGCGGTGTCGGTATCAACGTGCACCGCTTGGCCGGCGCGGGAACCGTCATCGAGCCGGCTCCTGCATTCTGCGACGAGGTCGCGCCGGTCGATCGCGGCGCGCTGCTCGTCGCGATCCTTCGCACCTACGACGCAACGCTCGCAGCGCTCGACGATGCCGTGCCCGTCATGCGCGACTGGGAAGCGGCCGCCGAGATTCCCGGACGGCGCTACCGAATCGCTAAGGACGACGCACGAGAGCCTTTCGAGGCAACCGCGCAGTCGCTCGACGAGGGCGGCGCGTTACGCGTCGTCAACGACGACGGGACCAGCGAAAGGGTTGAGATGGCGGACGCGCGAGTTCTTCGTTAAGAGCTGCGCGCGCGGGCGAGACGGTGGTCGCAAATCTCGCAGAAGTGCGGCATCTTATTGTCCGTTTCGAAGATCGAGTTGGAGTAGTACATCGCGCAACGGGCGTTATAGCAGTGCTTGAGCCCGAAGGTGTGGCCGAGCTCGTGAACGCACTCCTTGAGCGTCCGCTGAAAAAGCATGTTGAAATCGCTCGGTTCGCCGTAAAAGTCCGAGCGAAGGCGGTGGACGGAGACGACCGCGACGGACTGCGCCTCATCGGCATCGCCGAAAACGAATCGGTGCGAGGTCTTGTACAGGTCGAAATCGGTGATGGCCAGCACGGCGGCTCCGGGTTTCGGATGCGCCCGCTGCACCTTCGCAATCAGCGTAGATACGAAAAGCTGACCGCGCGTCGCATTGAGCGTGCTGCGCGGAACGACGAGCGATCGTTCGACGCGAGCGCCGGCGATGAAACGTTCCTCGAGGCAGGGGGCGAGACGGTCCAAGAACACGTGGTCGACAGTGTTGATCGGCACGATTCGGATATCGCAATCCATCTCGGGAGGCTAGGATTCTCGACAAAAATCTAGGTGACCTGCATCGCTGCCGTCGAAGTCCTCGCGGTGATCGTCGGAATCGGCCTCGACGTGGCCAACGTCGCGCGTTATCGCTTCGACGAGCGCGAACTCGCGTGGTTCGCGCGCAAAGTCTATACCGAGACCGAAATGGCGTACGCCATGCGCAAGCGCAACTGGCCGGAGCGCCTTGCGGGGTTCTTCGCCGCCAAGGAGGCGACGCGCAAGGCCTTCGGGCACGCGATTCCGTGGCGCAGCGTCGGCGTCGGGCACGAGCGCAGCGGCAAACCCATCATCGAACTGCGCGGTTGGGCCGAACGGCTGACGCGCGACCGCGGCGTGCGCACGATCCATCTCACGATCACGCATAGCGCCGAAGTCGCCGCCGCCGTCGTGATTCTAGAGTCATGATCTACGTCCTAACGCCCGAGCAGATGCGCGCCGTCGACGCCGCGGCCGTCGAGCGCGTTGGAGCGAACAAACTAATGCGCAACGCCGGGCGTAGGATTGCGAAGCGCTTAAGAACGATGGCGAAACCCGGCTCGAGAATCGTCGCCTTCGCGGGCCCTGGCAATAACGGCGGCGACGCGTTCGCCGCACTCGCCGAGCTCGCGCGAGAGTACGACTGTACCGTCGCCACGGATCCGGCGCCCCAGGGATCGCAGGCGCGCGATGCGGCGCGCACTCGTGCGAAAAAGGCGGGAGTCGCAATCGTGCCGCTGCCGGCGAACGACGACGAAGCGCACGCGCTGCTCGAGAACGCTATCGGCGTGGACGGAATGTTCGGAACCGGCGCGCGGTTGCCACTGCCGCCGGCCTATCGGCATCTGGCGCGCGCGCTCGATGGGCGCGAGCGCGCGGTGCTGGCGATCGATATCCCGAGCGGCACCGATGCGCTCACCGGTGCGGTCAGCGACGACGCCGTGCGAGCAACGGTTACGGTGGCGCTTGCCGCCGCGAAGCCCGGCCTCTTGCTGGAGCCCGCGCGCGAATACGTAGGCGAGCTGTGGTGCGCCGAGATCGGTATCGACGAGGCGCTGTTGGCCGCGCAACCGCGCACGTTCGCCACGCTCGATAACGCGGAGTTCATGAAGCTCTTGCCGCGGCGCGCGGCCGATACCGACAAGCGCGCGGCCGGTGCGCCGTTGATTGTCGCCGGATCGGCACAGTTTCCCGGCGCGGCGGTCCTCTGCGCGCGAGGCGCGGCGCGCGCCGGCGCGGGTTACGTAACCGTCGCCACGCCAAGCTCTGCCGCCGGCGTTTTGCGCGCACATCTCGTCGAGCAAGTCGTCGTCGCACTCTCCGAGGATGCACAGCCCGACGTGGTCGCCCAGGAGTTGCTCGAAATCTCGAAACGCAACGGCGCCGTCGCAATCGGCCCCGGATTGGGCCTCGACGACCGCACCGGCGACATCTTTCGGCTGTTCCTCGAAGCCAACGGTTTGCCGGTCGTCGTCGATGCGAGCGGTCTCTTCCACTTAAGCAAGCACCTCGATCTGCTGCGGGGGAAGCCGAGCGTCGTGACGCCGCACGCCGGCGAGTTCGCACGGCTCTCGGGGCGCGGAACGATCGCGCGGGGCACACGCGTCGAGCGAATTCGCGAGTTCGTCGATCGCACGGGCATCACGACGCTTCTCAAGGGCTCCGACACGCTGATCTACGACGGCACGACCATCCACATCAATCCGACCGGCACGAACGCGCTCGCGACGGCGGGGACGGGCGACGTGCTCAGCGGCATCATCGCAACGCTTCTCGCACAGGGACTCTCGCCGGTCGACGCCGCACGGGCCGGCGCGTATTGGCACGGTTTGGCCGGGCAACGAACCGCCGAAAAACGCCGAGTCGGCGTCATCGCGAGCGACGTGGCCGAGGCGCTCGGGGAAGCGCTCCCACGCTCAAGGTGACACGAGAAAACAAGCGGCGATAAGGGGAGCGACGAACTGCCGCACTCGCGTGGCCGCCTCTTGCGCGCGCGCGCCGGCGTAGGCATCGATCAGCGCGCTGCCAACGACGACCCCATCGGCCAGCATTCCAAGGTTGCGCACGTCCTGCGGGCTGCTCAACCCAAAGCCGACGGCAAGCGGTTTGTCCGTCAGTTCGCGTAGCGAGGCGAGCTGACGGCGCAGCGGGGCAAAATCCGGAGCATTGCCGGTTCCCGTCACGCCCAGCCGCGAAACGACGTAAACGAAGCCCGTCGCCGCATCCACGATCCGCGCCGCGCGCGGGTGCGGCGTCGAGGGCGCGACGAGCAGCGGCATCGTCAATCCCTGCGCCTGCAGCGCAGCACGCAGCTCCGCGCTCTCGTCTAACGCAACGTCGGGCACGATTGCGCCGGCGACTCCGGCTGCTGCCGCTTCGCGCGCAAACCGCTCGACTCCGAATTGATAGACCGGATTGTAGTACGTAAAGAGCACGATCGGCGGGCAACGCTCGCGGCAGCGCGATGCGAGCGCGAGCACCTCCCGGAGATGCGTTGCGCTGCGCAGCGCGCGCTGGCCGGCTGCGGCAATCGTCGGCCCGTCGGCGAGCGGATCGCTGTACGGCACTCCCAACTCGATGACGTCCGCGCCGGCGTCGCTCAACGCCAAGAGAATCGCTTCGGTCGTTTCGAGATCGGGATCTCCGGCCATCACGTACGGTATGAACGCCATGCGTTTCTCGCCGCGCGCGCGCTCGAAGGCATCCTCTAACATCGCCCGATGTCTTTGTCGCCCCGGCCGCTGAGATTCACCAAGATCAAATCGTCCGCGCCGCGCTGCGCCGCGAGTTCGCGCGCGAAGCCGATCGCATGCGCGCTCTCCAGCGCCGGAAGGATTCCCTCGCAGCGCGCGAATGCGTGAAATGCTTCGACGGCTTGCGCATCGGTGATATCGACGTACGTGGCGCGGCCGCTCTCTTTGAAGAACGCGTGCTCGGGCCCGACGCCGGGATAATCGAGGCCGGCGCTAATGGAGTGCGTCTCGCGAACTTGTCCTTCCGCGCTCTGCAGCAAATAGGAACGCGAACCGTGGAGCACGCCGATGCTGCCGGCGCGCAGCGACGCGGCGTGCTCGTCGCCGTCCACGCCTTTGCCGCCCGCCTCTACGCCCCAAAACTTCACATCGCGGTCGTCCACGAATCCGGAAAAGATGCCCATCGCATTGCTGCCCCCGCCGACGCAGGCGATGACGTCGCTAGGCAAACGTCCGTAGCGCTCCAACGTTTGGCGACGCGCCTCGATACCGATCACCTTTTGGAACTCTCGCACCATGAACGGATAAGGGTGCGCGCCCACGACGCTGCCGATCACGTAGAACGTATCCTCGACGCGCTGCGCCCAGACGCGAAAGGCTTCGTTGGTCGCATCTTTGAGCGTTTGCGTTCCGCTAGCGACGGCGTGCACTTGCGCACCGAGCAATCGCATCACGTCGACGTTGAGCGCTTGCCGCTCGATATCGCGCACGCCCATATAGACGTCGACCGGCAAGCCGAGCTTCGCGCCGACGGTCGCCGTTGCCACGCCGTGCTGGCCCGCACCGGTTTCCGCGAGCAGCCGGCGTTTGCCCATTCGCCGCGCGAGCAATGCCTGACCGACGGTGTTGTTGATTTTGTGGGCACCGGTATGATTGGTATCTTCGCGCTTCATCACCAACGGCACGGACGAAACGTCCGCGGCGTATCGCTCGCAGCGGTAGATAGGCGAAGGGCGACCGACGAAATCGCGCAGCACCTCATGGTACTCGGCCCAAAAAGCGGGATCGGCAAACGCCGCCATCATTGCTCGCTCCAGCTCATCGAGCGCGGCGATCAAGACTTCGGGAACGTAGCGTCCGCCGAAGTCGCCGAAGTAACCGCGCGTGTCGGGTGCGCTCACGCGCCGCGCACGGCTCGCACGAATTCCTGCATTTTGGCTGGGTCCTTTCGGCCGCCGGTCTCGATGCCGGTGCGTACGTCGACGCCGAACGGGTGCGCGCGTCGCACGCACTCAGCCACGTTTTCAGGCGTTAGGCCTCCCGCAATGACGACGCGCCGCTTGGCGACGATCGGAACGATTTGATTCCAATCGAACGTACGGCCGGTACCACCCGCCATTCCGTCCTGGCGCGCGTCAAAGAGTACGACGGCTGCCGGAAAACGTTCGCAGCGCTCCTCAACCAAAGTCGTGCGGTCGTCAATGTGGATCGCTTTGATTGCATGGTCGCCGTAGCGCCCGACGACCTCCGGCGTCTCGTCTCCGGAGAACTGGAGGAACGCGCTCGGAAAGAGGTCGCGCACCGCGTCCACATCCGAGTCCGCCGGATTCACGAAGACCGCCACCGGCGCAATCGTGGGGGGCGCTCGACGCGCGATCTCTCGCGCCGACTCAAATGAAATACGCCGCGGCGACGGCGCGAAGATCATCCCGAATGCGTCGGCTCCCGCTTCGGCCGCCATTACGACGTCGCCGAGCGACGTGCACCCGCAAAACTTGATCCATGCGTCAGCCATGGGAGCCGATCTTCTTCGCGTGTTCGAAGATTTGCCATGCGGCGCCGCTGCGCAGCAGCGTTCGGGCCCGTTCGAATGCGGCCGGAAGTTCGCTCTCGACGCCCACGACGTAGAAAACGACGGCCGCGTTGAGCGCCACGACGTCGGCTGCCGCGCTCCGGCCGCCATGCAGAATTTCCACGAAGGCATCCCGGCAGATGCCGACCGAACCGCCGATCGGCGTGTGCAAGTCTCCCGCAATGCCGAACTCAGACGGCTCGAGGCGCCACAACCGCGCGCCCTCTTCGTCGAACGAATAGATGAGGGTCGGCGCATCGCCGGCGACCTCGTCAAGCCCGCTGCAACCGTGCACGACCGCACCACGGCGCGCGCCCAACGCGCGCAGCGCGGGGCCGACGCGTTCGACGAGTTCCTCGCGCGCGACGCCGACGATTTGGTGCGTAGCGCGCGCCGGATTGGTCAACGGGCCCAAGAGGTTGAAGATCGTTCGCACGCCGAGCTCTCGGCGAATGCCTGCGGCGTTGCGCATGGCCGGATGGTAGTACGGTGCGAACATGAAGGTGAACCCGCACTCGCGCAGCATCCTGGCGGCGAGTTCCGGCGAGACTTCGATCGGGAATCCCGCCGACTCCAGCACATCGGCGCTGCCGCATGCGCTCGATGCTGCGCGATTGCCGTGCTTGGCGACGGGAACGCCCGCCGCCGCGACGACCAGCGCCGCCATCGTCGAGATATTAATGGTGTTGGCATGATCGCCACCCGTACCGACGACGTCAACGACCATCGGCAAACCGTGCTCGACATGCAGACTGCGCTCGCGCATCGCACGCGCGGCGCCGACGATCTCGTCCACGCTCTCGCCTTTGAACGCGAGCGCCGTTAGCAGCGCGCCGGCCTGCACCGGCGTAAAGCTCGCGTCCATGATCTCGCCAACGAACGCGGCCGCCTCGTCTGCGGCGAGGTCTTCGCCCCCGAGCACACGGCGCAGTAACTGTGCGAATTCAGCCACTACACCGCTCCAAGAAATTCGATATAAGCGCTTCGCCGCTTTCGCTGAGCACCGACTCGGGATGAAACTGGACGCCATGAACCGGGCGCTCCCGATGCGCGACGCCTTGAACGACGCCGTCCTCGCTGCGCGCGTTGACGTGCAGGGTTGCGGGAATCGTCGACGGCTCCAGGCAGAGC
Source organism: Vulcanimicrobiota bacterium (assembly GCA_003133185.1). Classification (GTDB taxonomy): domain Bacteria; phylum Vulcanimicrobiota; class Vulcanimicrobiia; order Vulcanimicrobiales; family Vulcanimicrobiaceae; genus Cybelea; species Cybelea tyrphae. The sequence goes on from PKWF01000286.1 coordinate 7,111, forward strand.
GAATGGTATCGCGTTGCCGTCAATGGCGACGGGAGGCCCGCGAAGACGCCGCTGGCGTCGTGCTCGATGCGCGACGTCTTGCCGTGCATCAGGCGCGGCGCGTGCGTCACGGTCGCTCCCATAACTTCACCGATCGCCTGCAGACCCAGACAGATGCCCAGGACCGGCACTCCTCGCTCAATTGCGGCGCGCAGCACCGCCATCATCTGTGGCGCGTGCTCGGGACGACCCGGCCCCGGACCGACGACCAGCGCATCGTAACGGTCGAGAATCGCAGGCTCGAGCCGTGGATCGTCGTTGAGCAGAACGTCGGGCGCGCCGCCGCGCGATGCGAGCAGATGCACCACGTTGTAACTGAAGCTGTCGAAATTATCGACGAAGAGCACTCGGGGCGCGCGCGTCACGGCTGCGTTCCGAGCACCGCGCGCGCGATGCGCGTCTTGTGTAACACCTCTTCGTACTCGGCAACGGCTTCCGAGTCGGCCACGATCCCGGCCGACGCCTGCCACCATGCATGCTGGTTGTGCACGTGGAGGCTGCGCAACGTGATGCACGAGTCGAAATCGCCGCCGAACGACCAGCGGCCGATGCTGCCGGAGTAAAAGCCGCGCGTCACCGGTTCCAGAGCGTCGATGAGCTGCATCGCGCGCAGCTTCGGCGTTCCCGTCACAGTGCCCGCGGGAAAGCCCGCACGGAAGAGATCGAGCGCGTCGCGATCGGCGCGAAGCCGACCGACGACGTTGGAAACGATGTGCATGACGTGGCTGTACCGCTCGATCTGCAGCAGCTCGTCGACTCTAACGCTCCCGTACTCGCAGACCAAACCGAGATCGTTGCGCCCGAGATCGACGAGCATCACGTGCTCGGCGAGCTCCTTTTCGTTGGCGAGCAACTCGTCGGCGATGCGAGCGTCGTCGTCGTCGTCGCGTCCGCGCGAACGCGTGCCGGCCAGCGGACGCAGCCGCGCTCGGCGCCCTTCCAAGCGCACGAGAAACTCGGGCGACGCGCCGAGCAGCTGCCCGAACTCCGTGTCGACGTAGAACATATACGGCGACGGATTGTAACGCCGCAACGCGCGGTAGAGATCGAAGGCTTCGCCCTCGAGCGCGGCGCCGAAGCGGATTCCCAACTGCAGCTGATAGACATCGCCCTCGAAGATTCGCCGCTTCACCTCCGCGACCAGTTCGAGGTAGCGTTCGCGATCCAGCGACGCAGAGATGGGCCCCGTCGCTCGCAGCGGTTCCGGAAACGATGGCTTTGCCGCGAGCAACCGCTCGACGTAGCCATCGATCCGGCGCTCGAGCGCATCGACATCGTTTCCGCTCGTCCAGATCGTCAGCAGATCGGTGAAGTGATCGAAGATCAGCCACGTCGCCGGAATCGCAACGTAGGCCCCCGGCATCGCCGGTTCCGACGGGGTTCTAGCCGGCAAACGCGCCTGGGGTCGCGCGGCATCGTACGAAAACGCCAGCAAGGCACCTCCGAGCGCGCCACCGGGCGTCGCAATGCGATGCTCGGCAACGAAGGCGCGTACGCGCGGATAGAGCTCGGCGTTGGCGTCAAACTCGGCCGCCGCAAGATAGTCGATGCCGATGAAGGAGTAGCGTGAAATGCGCCCCCCACTCTCGACGCTTTCCAGCAGGCACGCAGCTTCCGGGTTCGCGAGGGCGCGATAGGCACCGATCGGCGTCAAGACGTCGGCCGGCACGACGCGGACTGCAGTGTTGGTCATTCCAGAAGCGCTTGTAAGCCGGACTCGTCGAGGATGTCGATTCCGAGCTGCTCCGCCTTGGTTAGTTTGCTTCCGGGTTCGCTGCCCGCTACGACGTAATCGGTCTTCTTGCTCACCGAGCCCGTGACTTTACCGCCCGCGGCCACGATCATTTCCGCTGCCGCCTCGCGCGTGAGGTTGGGGAGGGTTCCCGTCAGCACAAAACTCTTGCCGCTCAACGCTCCACCGGTTTTGACACGCTTGGGCGCGCTCATGACGACGCCGGCCTCGCGCAGGCGCTCGATCATCTCGCGGTTCGGCTGCTGTTTGAAAAAGAGCGCGACGCTGCGCGCCGCCTCCGGACCAATGCCATCGCTACGCTGCAGCTCCGCTTCATCGGCAGCGGCCATCGCGTAGATCGTCCCGAAATCGTCCGCCAAAATCTGCGCCGTTTGCGTTCCGACGAAACGGATGCCTAAGCCATAGAGCAGGCGTGCCGGCCCGCGCTCCTTCGACGCCTCGATGTTGCGCAAGAGGTTCTCGATGCTCTTCTTTCCCATCCGGGGAACGTCTGCAAGCGCCGATTCGTTCAACTTATAGGTGTCGGCGATGTCACGCACCAGATTGAGCTCGGTCAACTGCTGCGCCAAAACGTCGCCGATACCCTCAATGTCCATCGCTCCACGCGAGGCAAAATGACGCAGGCGCTCGTAGGCTTGCGCCGGGCAGGCCGCGTTGGTGCAACGCGACATCGCTTCGTCCGGAGGGTGATCGACGTCGGAGCCGCAGACGGGGCATCGCTGCGGCATTTTGAATTTGCGCTCGCGACCCGTGCGTTCGGAGAGTACCGGACCGGCGACGCGCGGGATGACGTCGCCGGCGCGCGTTACCAGGACCGTGTCGCCGATGCGGATATCGTTATTCTTGATGTAGTCGACGTTATGCAGCGTCGCGCTCTTGACCGTGACGCCCCCGATCTGCACCGGAGCCAGAACGGCGCTGGGGTTGAGCGTTCCGGTGCGTCCGACGGTAATCGCGATATCGATAAGCTTGGTGCGCGCTTCGCGCGGTTTAAATTTGAAGGCAATCGCCCAACGCGGATCGCGCGCGACGACGCCCAGGCGCTCTTGCTGCGCGAAATCGTTTACCTTGACCACCACCCCGTCGATCTCGTAGTCGAACGAGTCGCGTTTCCGCTCGGAGTTCGTACAATACTCGATGACTTCGTCGAGCGTCGCAGCCCGGTGGACGTGCGGATTGACGGGGAAGCCGAGCGTTCGCAATCGCGCAAGCGCATCCCACTGAGTTTTTGGCGTCGACCGATCTCCCTCGTCAACCGCAAGCTGATAGGCGAAAAATGAGAGCCGGCGCTTTGCCGTGAGCGCCGGATCGAGTTGGCGCACGCCGCCCGAAGCGGCGTTGCGCGGATTCGCAAACGCCGGTAAGCTCTCGCGTTCGCGCTCGGTGTTGAGCCGCTCGAAATCGCTCTTGCGCAGATAGACCTCGCCCCGCACCTCAAACCCTGTCATCCTGAGCTCGGCCTGCCCTGAGCCTGTCGAAGGGTCGAAGGATGTAGAACGCAGGCGCAAGGGTATCGTCCTGATCGTTCGCAGATTCGCGGTGACGTCTTCGCCGACGCGTCCGTCGCCGCGCGTCCCCCCGCGCGTCAGCGAGCCGTCGCGGTAATCGAGTGCGATCGCGAGACCGTCGATCTTGAGCTCGCAGACGTACTCTACGGCAGCACCGGCGAGCTTGCGGGCACGCTCGTCAAAGGCACGCAGCTCGTCGACCGAAACGGCATTGGCTAAGCTGAGCATCGGACGCGCGTGCGCGTACGGCGCGAAGCGTTGCGAGGCGGCCGCGCCGACGCGCTGGGTCGGCGAATCCGGCGTCCGCAGTTCGGGGTACTCGCGTTCGAGCTCGACGAGCTCGCGCAGGAGCGCATCGAACTCCGCATCGGTTATCTGCGGATCGTCGAGCGCGTAGTAACGGTAGTTGGCCTCTTCGATCTGCGCGCGCAACTCATCTGCCCGAGCGGCAAGCGTGGTCATCTTGCCTGTTTGCGGGGAACGCGCATTGTCGTCCTTCGTCCTTCGTCCTTCGACCGCGCTCAGATGACATTGACTGCGCTCAGGATGACAATGCGACCTCAGGGTGACGATGCGACCGTGAGTGGCTCCGTCATGGTTCGACAGGCTCACCATGACACCGAGAGCTCACCATGACACTGGGAGAGCTTAGGGCGAGCTTATGCTTCGACTGGGACGCGACCGGTTTCGGCCAAGTCGTGGAGAACGAGCAGGTTCTCTTGCTCGATGCGGTCGAGCTCCCCGGCGTTGGGACGATGATGTCCGACCGCCCGCTGATCGCGCAGCACCGGAACGAGGTAGGCGCCGGTAAACGAC
>PKWF01000039.1 GCA_003133185.1 Vulcanimicrobiota bacterium
TAGACGATGTGCGTGATCTTGCCGGCGCCCGTTGCGTCGAGCGCACGGAACACGTTGCCCTCTTGCATGTATGGCAGCGCACCTTGTGCGCCATGCGAGCCAAGCGAGCACCCCCCGAGTATGGCCGCGCTCGCGCAAATGCCAAGCGTAAACCGTGTGTAACCCGGGACTCTCATCTACAAAACCCTCCATCTAAGCGATAACGGACCGACGAGGGGCTTATTTTCGACCAGTAGCACTCGGTTCCATCGTCGCAGTGGCGAAGGGCCCTACGTTTACTTAATCGTCGTGATGTAGCCGTTGGCTAGGCCGGCGCCGACGTAGACGCCGACGACGGTGCTTCCGAAGACCGAGTTGGCGCTGACGGGGCCAATAACGGTGGCGTTTCCGGCGATCCAGTTACGGATCGGCAGGAAGAAACCATACTCGAGAGTTTTGTTCTTGAGATCGAAGTAGTCGCCGATTACGTTATAGTTGCCGGCTCCGCCCGCCCCGGTGATCCCTTCGAAGTGGGTAAGGATCGACTTCGGCCAGTCGTAGACGAGCATTTTCGTCCCGGCAAGGTTGCGCACGTACGCGTGCGTGCCTTTCTTGTCGGTGTAGCCGCCGGCGATCGCGACGGCATTGCCGTCCATCCAAATCCCATAAGCCGTCGAGCTGATCGAGCCGGGAAATTCGAGCGTCGAGAACATCGCGGTGGCGGAATCGTAGATGAACGCATGTCCCGAAGCCGGATACGTATCCGAGGGGGTCAGCAAAGGGTCGGATTTTATGGCATCGTAATTTCCTACGGCCTTGTAGGTCGCATTGCCGTAGTTGCTGTGAACGATCGTGTAGTTGCACGATTTGGGCGAGCACAGGTTTGCCGGAGCGTTGACGGTGAGATACTTCTTGGTCGTCGAGTCGTAGACGAAGCCGTCGGCGTTCGTCTGGCCTTTTTTCTCATAGCTGCCGACGAGCCGATAGCCCGTCTGCGTGATTGCGGGGCCGTACACACTGGTATTCGAGGATCCCGGATACTTAATCGGGGTCCAGACGCCCGTTTTCCGATCGTAGACGACGCCTAGGGTCGTCCCGTTCGCTCGATCGACGAAGCCCGTGATCAGGTCGCCACGGATGCCCGTAAGAAGAGTTCCAACCGCCGTTCTAAACTGACTGAGCGGAACGTCGAGCGTTTGCAGCACCGGCGCGCCCGAGCCGAACTGTAAGAAGTTCGCTTGTGTGGACATTGCGGGTACGGCGCCGAAGCTGCCGGAGCGATCGCCGCCGGCACCGGCGCATCCGGCCAGCAGCGCGATCGAGAGTGTCACGAGCGAGGCCCGCGCGCACACAAAGGTAAACGAAAAACGCATGAAAACGTCTCACTTTTCTAAAGAGAAGCGCTGCGGTCTCTTAGCAGAGATGCAGGGCAGAGGAAGGATACCGTCCGCCCATCTTACCACCGAGAGGGCCGTCTCGGAAGCCCCTAGAGTTGGACCCGTCACTAAATAGGCGTTCTCTCGCGATAACCGGTTAACGTTTTCGCTTGGCAACACCGCCGGACGTCACGGCGGCCCATGGGACCGATGAGAAGGCAACTTGAATCAGGCGTTTGAATGGCGCGTGCTTTAGATCTGCTCGCTCGGGGGAGTAAATTCAATGAAGGTGTCGGTTTTAGCGCGCTGCGCCGTAGGCGTCTGTGCACTTGGCGTTATGCTTGCGAGCTGCGAGAGCCTACAATCGACGACGCCTGTGCCAAATTCGAGCCACGACGTTACGGCCACGGGTGCTCGAGGCGTAGCCGGGCCGGCGATGCCTTCAGGCCTTGGCCCAGACTCACACCACTACAAGCTCATGTACATTCCCGCGCCGGAGGCTCAGGACTATACCCTCGTGCTCGACTCTAAGCGCGATCTTTGGTATCCGTCCGACTTCGATTCCAAAACGTACACCTGGACCATATCACAGTTCAGCACCAGTGGTCAGAAGACTTACGATGTTCCAGCACCGTGCAAGTCTTGCGCAGCCCCCAACGACTTAAACGTTAGCTATGGACCGGATCATCGCGTCTGGTTTGGGCAGTGTTGCGAGCCATACTTCGGCGCAATGGACGATGCAGGGAACACGCAATACTATCCGGCAGGCCCGGCGTGCGCCGGTACCGGTTGCAACATCGTTGTCGGCGCAGCTCTTCAGGGCAATATCTGGTTCTCGGCAGAGTCAAGCTCTAACAGTGCCTTAAACCTGAATGTGGGGTATATCAATGCAAAGACGGGAAAGGTAACCCAATTCGGCGTCCCCACTGATCAGACGCCGTCAGCCGGAGAAATCGTTATCGGCCCGGACAAGAACCTTTGGTTTGCAGACGATTCCAACATCGGACGTGTAACCCCAAAAGGCGTGGTAACTCTATTCCCGACCGATCCAAAGTACTACACCGACGCGCAAGAAATTATTGTCGGACCGGACGGTGACCTCTGGTATTCAAGTCCAAACGGCGCTTTCGTTGGGCGCATGAGTACGTCGGGCGGCGTACTGAGTACGTTCATTATTAAGAACGGTACCACACGGCAGTTGGTGCTCGGAGCAGACGATCACGTGTGGCTGAGCGAGGCACAGGCGCTTATCCGAATGACTTCCCCGAAAACGTATCAAACGTACTCGATTAACCAAAAAGGGGGCGCCGAGTGCCAACCTCATGGGTTCGCCATTGGAGGCGATGGGAATCTTTGGTTTAGCGAGACGGGATACAGCACAAGCGGCACGTGCTCACTTGGGCTGGGCACCGTCGTCCCACGGAAATGAGTTAGCGCGGAGAAGATTTAGGAGATGGCGGATATCGCCGAACGGTTAGCGGTGCAAGCTCAGGCGTGCGGCATCATGGGCTCTCCGTTCATGGCGGACCTTATGCAAGCTGCCCTATCCGACTATCGCAAAGGTGGAGAAATCCGTGACTTGCTCGACTCGTATCCACACTATAAAAGACCTGGCCTCAAGCTCGCGAGGTCGTGCCGATTTCCGGG